>JAJZXP010000235.1 GCA_021806345.1 Thermoplasmata archaeon
GAAATTGTGCTTATCGCAGTGATGGATTATTACCCCCTTTTGTGGGTGCATTTCTCTTCTCCAGAAAGACATAAAATTATAAATTAATAACAGTTAATAAATTTTATTATTTTCCATTCGGTCCAAAAGTTGGGAACATATTAAATAAATACTTTCCCTGTCATTTTATTGCTTATAATAATGTCCTACAAGAAGAATAGGAAAAGTATGTGCCTACGTTTCTAACGAGTTGAGGCTGAAAAGATATCGTGGTGATAAAAGCAGGGATAGCAGGATAAATTTATTGTCTATAAAAGCCGTCAAGTAGCGGATTCAATAATTTTTACACAGTCTCAATCAGTTACACAGTCTATAAATTTTACAAAATTTCGATTACTTAGTTAAGGCTCCAAATAATCCTTATAATTATTCAACGTCTTCAACTGGACTACTTCATTTCGTAATTTGACTTTGAAACAATGCACTACCCTGAATAGTCCGGATTCTTTAACTAAATTATTAAGTTCTACTTTTATCTGGTCATGAAGGAACCGGAGATCTTTTTCGAGTTTTCTTCCAGATAAAAGGGACCCTCTAAAACCTTGCAGAAATGTAGAAGCTAGATAGCTTCTCTCCCCGTTCGCAAGTTCCAGGTTCATATCAGGAAACTTGCTGTTTATCCCCTCATATATCTTTTGAATATCTGTTATGCTCTTAGGATGCTCTACCCAGTACACTTGATACTTACTATGTCCAAGTTCTATTACTTCGTAATCATTCCACCATTTTTTAATATATTCAGGATCACTGGCGTTTAAACTGAGTGTCGATAGAAATTCTGACAATTGATTATTAGCGGCACATTCAGTAACATTATTTTTTAATCTATAGTTCTCAAATGTTTTGCGCAAATCATTAATCCAGCGTTGACTGTCTGCAAATATTTCTTCAAACCCGTTCCATTCATATGGGCCTTTTCTAAACACCGTGTTTTTTGCATATTTCCTCATATAAATTATAAACGCGGTCTTAAAGGATCGATATAACCCGTTTGAATCAACCAAAATATTTTTACCAACAAGGGCTTTTTCTTTTTCCCTACCTCTCATTAAGGTTAAATCTATTTCCGTGAGTTTTTCCTTTTCCTTAACTGTGAGATTTGAATCTACTGGAATGAACATTCCATTATCCATTGAATCAATAATCAGCAATGCTTCTTCTCCAGATTTTATCTTTGCATATTCATAATGTCTTACAATTTCATTTTCGTCCGTATACTTACCAGCTGCGTAGTTTATTTCGCTTAACACATAATCATCTTCTACTTCCTGTATAGTATCGTGGAAAAGGGGACTAGCTTCCATGCTCACTTCTTTTACCACATTTGGTGCTGTGTCGTGTTCTGATAAAATTCTAAATGGTCTTGATTTAATATCAAATAGTCTATTGTTCACTATAGCTTTTGTTTTCTCCAAGTTGGCAGTTGCCCCTAAAAAGATGAATTCATTTGCTTTGCTATCATATATAGAATATCCCATGCTCGGATACGAAGTTGCAAGTATTACATAATTGAAGTTAGGGGACATACCGGATTCTATATTTACTAATTTATCCCATGTGGAAATTCGAACCCTTTTTGCATCGGCATCGGATAAAGAGATTTCATTAATCAATGTTTGTGTACCCTTCAAATCCCTATAATTCACAATAATTGAGACCACGTTATCTCTGATTTGTAAAAGTTCTAACAAAACTTTTTTTGCCTCCTCCCAAAGAGGATTGGTGTGTAACTCTCCATTGAAAGTATATAATGAACTCAAGCTGTTGTTAAATTTATCAAATATCGATTCCCCCAACTTTTCCTTTATCATAGCCATTACTGAATCATATGATAATATGTCTAAGGTATTACCCTTTCTTTTGAAAGAATCTGTACTAGAAGGATTTCCGTATAAGTCTAAAAAACTTTTAAGAAGTTCTCTAAAAAAGTAAGCGATATCCCGTTTCAAATTCTGGTTAAAAATCTCATCAAGGTAACCCAGGTTTTCCATTAGGTCATCCAAGGACTTTACTATAACGTATTTAATCAAAGGCTCTATATGATTTTGCTTTCCAATTTCTTTCCATAATGAAGATAACGGATTGTAGTAGTATTTGTCTGTTGGTGGGTTCTTCTCCCATAACTTGTTTAGAAATATCGCGGAATCACAAGTATGCACTGATACATTTGATTCTTCTGATAGTGGTGCTCCATATATGTTGTATAAATGTCTGTAGTCTTTGTTGGTCGAAAACATGATAATATTTGATGTGTTATTTTGTTTTAGAAGCTTAAGCAAACTACGATAATTTGGGCCATTCATGAGTTTGTCCTTTATGAACCAGTCACAGTTTGGAAAAATAACAAGACCCGGTTTTATTTCTCTTAGCTTCTCGAAGATGAATTCATGATCTTCTTCATTGAGAAAAATCAATCTGCTATTTCCCAAATTGTCGTTTGCTGAAGCACTGCAAAGGTATTTAGGAGGAAATTTCTTTTTTGCCTTAACGATTTTCTCCGAATTCAGAAGATTTTCCCAAAGCCATCTCTTGTCGTATACGAATTTCCCAGTATATTTTTTTATTTCATCTATTCTGAGGTCTATCTTGCCGTCCGGGTTCAGTAATGAAGTTTCTTTTTCCTTTTCTAAACGTTTGATAGTTAAGTTTCTAACGCAATTCTCTCCGTATTCCGATCTTAGCTGTTTCAAAACCATGTTTTTGCATTGAATGACGCTTTTATCCGTCGTATACTTTGTCCTATCTTTACTTCCAACCCGTTTTTCTTCATACTCTACAATTTTTTCTAGTTTTATAAAATCAGTGCTATCTATCTTCTTCATTTCATTATTGGTCTCTGTGTTTCCTTGGTTCAATTGAGAATCATCGTCATAGAAAACCATTTTATCGAACGATTCCATAATGTTTGATGCATGTATAATATGGTCCTCATGGTCTTGTATTTCATCAATTACAACTACTCTCTTCCCTTCATTTTGTAACAGATATTGAACTATTAGAATTGGTATAAATTTTACTTTCTTCCAAGGCCAAGTAACAAGTATATTATTAGGTGGCGTCAGTTCTTTAAGCCAATCAATATAAGACTGTTCCAAGAGATTGCTCTCTACTGCCCAGGGAAGCTTAATAAATGACGTTGATTCCTTAGGAATAGATGGGTTCAATCTGTATACCTTATCAAATGTATGTGGAAATCTTTCTTTATAGAACTTTAGCTTGTTAGTAAAAATGCAACCACAATTATTGCATTTAAACCAATCAGAATCTAACTCCTCTAATTGTGTGCCTATCAGATGCGGTTCTTTACAGTCAGGACATGTTATGCACAAATGAAAATATTTCATCTCTCCCTCAATCTACGTAAAAGCATTTCCAGTTTATGCGCAATTGCTGGTATATGGATTTCAACTCCTAATTCATAATTGGTCACCATGCCAGCAAAAGTCGTATTAGCTGAGCCAACTATTGCTTTTTTCATATCAGAAATAATCACCTTGGAATGAAGCACGTTGTTTTCAACTCTGAACACATTGAGATTAAGGTATTTGTTTTCTAGCTCCTTCAGTTTCCTAAGATATTCTTCTGAAATAGACGTGCTACTATAATTTAGATAAATTTCAACTGAAACTCCTCTTTCCAGTGCTAAGCGAAGCTTTTCTATAATTTGATCATCCGAGAGGGCAAAGATGGTCAGCGAAAGGCTATCCTGTGTTCTATCAATAAGTTCTTTTGTAGTTTCCGAAAATGCTCTTATTCCATTCCCTACCCATTTGTCGCCAGTTGCTAATATTTTAACATCCAGATCTTTCATACTAATCGCCAATAACTATGTGACGATCAAGGCACATATTTCTATGCTCACAGGATGTTTCTGATGTAAACAGACAGCTGTAACAGGCTGCACCATTAACCTTATTGGTCACTTTCTTTGTTTCAAAACATAATGGGTCGTTTGAGCAAAAACGTAAGTTAGTAATGGCCTGTCCAAATATCTCTTCAAGTTGTATTTGATTTGTTATACCGATGAGACCACCCATACTTCCATCGTCACCTGGAGAAGTGGTATAAATCAATATACCTCCTTTCTTGAATTTGCGATCAACATACACTCTTTCCCTGAGAGATGAAGAAGAGTATCCACCATATTGAGAAAGGGCCCTTATTAGTGCATGGGAAATAGAATGATACAATACAAACATAGGTCTTGCAGGAATGTTCTCCCAGTATTGGTTTCCAAATGTAATCCCTGAATTCTTGTCCGACTCTATTTCCCAGGAGTTATCTTCATTGAAAGATGACTCATTAAAGTCATCTTCAAGTGTTATGAATAAACCTTCTCCCTTCCCTTCAAATCCAGGGTACCAACTCATTCCTCCCATTTCTATTTGAGACGATACTTGCCTATTGGATGAGTCAATGACTGTTTTATTGTTGCCTTCTGTATATGGTGTTCTAGTGTAACCTATTTGTGCAGTAACCGTTCTCAACCTATCTATGGGATAAACCACAAATGGGAATTTGTAAGATTTCACGTAAATAGGTTCCAGGATACTGAAGTTATCAGTACATCTCGGCGCCCCACTTGCCAATGATTCAAACTCTTCATAAATGAAATCCATGAATTTCCTATCTTTGTCATTCAGTTTGTTAAAATAAGTGATCAAATCTAATTTACTATTTTTATTTACATAATCGCTTATTGTTTCTTTAGCCTCTGTTGAGATATGCGTTAGCCGATCCAAAGCGGCTAAAAAATCCTGATCAGACAGAGCAGAACCAGTGACTATCAACGCCTCTATTGCAGAACTCACCTCTACTCTTTGAAGCACACTGGATATGCTTTTATCATATTCAGGTATTGTTAAGAAAGTTATAGTATCTGTAACTCTGAGAGCACTTGATTGTCTCTGCAGCGTCTTCATAATTTTATTACACTCACCTGTATTTCTTTCGACTCCCGTTATTGATGGCCGATCATCAGTTTTGTTCAAGGGGAGTTCCGTCTCTGGTAACCTCGCTGTACAGGGAAAATCAATATTATATATCTCCTCCATGTTGGTTGATGCACCGCACTTATGACATGATATTGTTATATCTGCTAGAGAGCTTCCTTGGCTATTCCAGTTAAAATAACTCTGTTCACATTTACCACCCTTTTTCGAATGAACTGCATAATTCCACTTTACTTCATCCATATGGCCATTTATGCAAGCCATTACGAATCTTACGGCAGATGAATCGTAATCTTTGTTACAGATTGGACAACCCGTGGTGCCATAGAGGATCGGATCATGATTTGCTTTTCTACCATAGCATATCCTCCACCTGGGAAAGTAATACGTTGAATAAATGGCTTTATATGAAGGAATATTGAGACCAGCGTTCGTTGGCAGTGCAAATACTCCTGCGTCTTTACCTTTTAAGTTCTTCAAAACCACCCTCAATCTGCTATCTACTATCTCGAAATCTCTTATGTTGCTTGAATTTAAATACCTTGTACTTACTCCTTTGTTTATTGAAGGAATCAGTCTCGGCCCTCCTTCGCTTTCTATTATTGCTCCGGGTCCGTATATAAGTATAAATTGAGATCTTGTAAGATGTTGTACTTTCCCTGTCATTCAAACCACAAATCCTGTTGTCTCCTCAACTTCTCTAAGTGATTGAGGTACATTGTCAAAGACAATGGAAAGCCCTTTATTTTTATGATATGGATCGCCCAGCACAACATTTTCATTGGCCTTATAGTATTCAGCAAAAACCATCTTTGAGACAGATCTAGACTTATTGATCCATTTATCTGCTTCACTCTCTATGTAGTTAATCAGTGTGTTCACTTTAACGATTTCCATCATTGCTGACAGTCTTTCACGAATAAAATTTTCAAAAACGATCAAATCAATTTTTGAACCTTGCTTCAAGATAACTTTTCCATCGCCCCCATTCCAGTCGACTGAACTATGAAGAAAATTTCTAAGGAAAGACACCATTGACGGACCTACGCCCCTTGCCATACTACCCTCTGCATATGGAAATACTGAGGATGGTTCCACCTCTAAGTATTTTCTTTGATGGTAGGCTGGGAAAGCTTCATAGTGGCTAAGGTCTCTTGGTCTCCCTGAACGCAAGAACGTAACAACTAAACCTCCATGCTTTCGTCCTACTCGTCCAGTTGCCTGAATATATTGGGTAGTTGTTTTTGGTTGACCGTTTACGACCATAAGGGATAAGTGAGAAATATCAACTCCAGTGCCAAACATGGATGTTGTAAAAATGCTATCTGGGTTTAAGGAAATATCTCTTTCCTCCCCACGCTCTAGATCGTCAAGTAACTGTGGTATGTCGGTTGAGTTTATCCTGCTTGAGAGTTCTGTAACATTCCCTTGATCTAACATTCTGGGGTTGCCTGCCGAGATATTATGAATACGCTCAACAGTATCTGCCCGATAAAGGCCTCTTGCTCCTCCAAGTTCTTTTATTGAATTAAAATAGCCAACAAGAGTCCAGAAAAACTTGCTATTACTGTCACTTCGAAGCTGATAAACACTCTGAAGAAGATTAGCCCATATGCGTATGTTAGGGGTAAGGGGGCCCCACCCTGGAGAATATATTCCAGCATAGATCCTCCCTGCTATATCTTCGTTCCAGCTTTTGTTTCTGTCCCTTTCTCTGACGAAGAAGCTATCCTCGATTTTAAGCCCATTGGGGGGGAACTGACAAACTTCCCTTGCAAACAGTCTTT
>JAJZXP010000423.1 GCA_021806345.1 Thermoplasmata archaeon
TCTCTGGATTCATATATACAGTAATAGGGTATACACGTTAATAAACTATTCTATCGTCGGAACCAGTAACATACAGTTACCAATGCAACGATGAATCTTATACACTAAGAAACTGAGGAGTTAGAATCATTAAAAGAGTCAGTAATAAAACGTGGCATTTTTCGACTAAAATTTTCCAGCTATATCTATACATATATCGATTGGAAGTACCACGAATATTACCGCAGCAAAATATTTAATAATAACCTTTTACATTACTCACTATGTCTAAATGGAAGACTTATTTTATATTGTTCATAGCAGTTGGTGCTATGTTGACAATGAGTTTTGTCTTTGTTGGGAATTCTTTGTCTAACGGACAAAATTACAACAATGTTTCTGGGGCAAGCCCACAAGTTAGTAACAACTCATCTGCGCCGTCTGGAACTTTTATTTTTGGTTCCCCTATTGATACATCGGTTGCTGACCTCAATCCACTAACTGCGACTAATAGTTTAGCTACGATCCTGGTTCAGGATATGTACGCAGATAGCTTAGGATTTCAGTGGATAAGCGGTAACATAACCCCGTGGTTAGCGTCTTCGTGGACGATAACAGACAATTCAAATGGCACGCAAACAATTGTGTTTCATCTTAATCCAAATGCAGACTGGGTCAACGGTTCTCGAGTTGTTGGAGAAATAACTTCTACCGACGTTGCATTTACATTCAATGTTATGAAGGCAAATGTCAGCCTTGATACATACGACATTTCTCCGCATATACTCTCCATTTCTACTCCAAATCTGACGACAGTTACTTTTATATTATCAAGTCAGAGTGTACTTTTTTTCCAGGAGATTGCAGTTCAGACTATAATTCCATCACAATGGGCGCAATATGATTCAGGTAACCTAAGCCACATCGGGGGATATACCAATATGGGTCCTTTTGGGCAAGAGATTACTGCCGGTCCTTTTCTGCTTTCTAGTATAGGCGCTGAAGGAGCCGTTATGGTTCCCAATATGCACTTCTGGATGGGAGTCCCAAAAATAGCGCATTATGATATAGAAAAATTTACCACGACAGCGACTGCTGATCTGGCGTTAGAAAAAGGAACAATAAACGCAGTAAATCCTGCACTGAGCGATAAAAATGCCTTGTCTTCGATTAAGAATGTCGTAACTATTGAAACACCTGAGAACTATGTTTTTTATCTCTGGTTCAATGATCACGTTGCGCCTTTCAATAATGTTCATTTTCGCATTGGGCTTTCCTACGCCTTGAATAAGACTAGAATAATGCTTAAGGATGAAGACGGTGTTGGAGCAGCCGGGCCTGCAAATATGTCAGATGGAGGACTCCCTGGAATTATGAAATCAGATTGGGCCCCAAATCTTCCATATTATGGTTACAACGTTGCCGCTGCAAAAGTCCAATTTGAAGAGGCTGGCTACCACATGGGTTCAAGTGGTTATTTTGTAAACAATACAACTGGAAAAACTGTTACATTTGAAGTTCAAGAACCATCCTCAGTTGCGGATTGGGTCGCGAGTGGAACAAGCATTGCAAATGAATTAAGAGCCGCTGGTATCGACGCTACTGTTGATGTTATCCCGATAGGAACATGGGTCACAGACGACCTCAACACTACACACTTTACGCAATCAACATATTTTGGATACGTTCCGTCGTTTGTCAATCCTTGGGTACAATTAGAGCAAGTGTATTTCTATAAGGGTCCTTGGAACTATGAGAACCTTTCTGATCCTCAGATAAATTCCGCGATAAACAGCACCGCTTCTTCAAGTAACATTTCAGCCCTTTACCCACTTCAGCGATACCTGGCCTCTGTCTTGCCTATAGTTCCTATGTCGAATGCATACAGTCTTGTCGCATACACTTCAAACGTAAAGGGATTCTATACCAACCTTTCAATCGATAATCCAAGAAACGTCATGTCTATTTATTATCCATCATCAACAACTAATAAAACTTCCTCAACGCATATAGCGTCATCTAATTATACGCTCTATTATGAAATTGGAGGTGCAGTAGCAGCTATAGTTGTAATAGGTGCCGTAGTCGGATTAGTCATGAGGAAAGGTAAGAAGGGCGATATTTAAACTAACCCCATTTTTTTCAGAGATGCTAATCGATGATTACGTCACGATATATTGTGGTTAGAAGTATATATGCGATTGTAACTGCATTTGTAGCCATTGTATTAAACTTCATGCTTCCAAGAATTATACCAGGAAATCCGGCCGCAGTAATTTTGTTTGCTGATTATAAATACATTCCACCAGGGAAAGTAAAACTCCTTGAGGCACAATTTGGTCTTACAAGTCATAATCTATTCTATCAGTTTGAGCGGTATCTAATTGAATTATTTCACGGAAACCTTGGTGTTTCATTTTCATATTATCCTGAAACGGTTCTTCAATTAATAGAATCACACTTGCCCTGGACACTTTACTTACTCGGTGTAGCTACGTTAATTTCTTCTGTGCTTGGCGTGATAACTGGGCGATGGATTGGGTGGAGAGCCAATACGAAAGGAGAATCATTTGTTTCTTCTGTATTTGTTGGTCTTACTTCTCTTCCGTACTTTTGGCTCGCAATAATTTTCATATTGCTCTTTGCCTTCATGATTCCGATTTTTCCTCTCGCTCACTCATACTCTATATTGGTTACTCCGGGATTTAACTGGAAATTCCTATGGAGTGTTATTTATCATAGTATATTGCCCATAATAACTCTTGTAATCACTACTTTTCCTGCGTTTGCACTAACAATGAGAAATACTATGGTTAATCAGAATAAAGAAGATTATCTCCTTATGGCAAAGGCCAAAGGACTCCATCAAAAAACTATCGAAAAGAAATATGCCGGTCGCAATGCTGTGCTTCCAGTTACCACACATGTAGTCTTGGCCTTTGGATACATTGTTGCTGGGGCATTCTTTGTTGAAGTTGTATTTTCATACCAAGGAGTAGGCTATCTGCTCTACAAAGCGGTAACTTCTTATGACTATCCATTAGTAGACGGTATATTTCTTATGATTACATTTACAGTCATAATAGCAAATTTTATCGCAGATCTTCTATACGCTTATCTAGATCCAAGAGTGGAGTTGAAGTGATCCAATGTTTAGCAACGTAAGTCCAGAATCAATTCAAAAACCAGAAGAGATCGGAATCTCTCAAAAGGAAAATATATTACTAGAAATCTGGAGAGATCGGAAAGCAAGGTACGGTATTATAATTTTTCTTGTCTTTGTGGCAATAGCAATATATGGTCAGTTCTTTACACCTTATCCTCCAGCAGATGATAACTTTATGGCATACCTGGCCCCTAGTTTCAAGCATTTGCTAGGCACTGACTATGATGGACATGACGTGTTCAGTCAATTCATGTATGGGACTGGAGTATCATTATATGTTGGTGCTTCTGTTGCGCTAATATCTGTACTTATTGGTACTGTCGTCGGATTAATTTCTGGATATTACGGCGGTATAACCGATAATTTTTTGATGAGATTTGTAGATATATTGTTGATTCTACCACAATTCCCTCTTCTTGTTATTCTCTCTACTTATTTCAAACCCACCGTAACATCAACAATAATTATACTAAGTATACTCGGTTGGCCTTTTATGTCAAGAGTCATTAGGTCTCAAATATTAACAACCAAAGAAAGACCATTTATACTTGCTGCAATCCTTTCCGGTATGAACGGTTATCAAATAATGTTCAAAGAAATATTTAAATTTGTTTTGCCACTTATTATAATTAATGCAGTTTACATATTCGTCGGTGCCATAGTGGCTCAGGCAGGCTTGGCGTTTTTTGGTCTTGGTGACCTTTCATCAATAAACTGGGGAACAATGCTTTATTATGCACAATCGGAGGATGCGGTTATATATGGCGCTTGGTGGTGGATAATTCCTCCAGGCCTAGCTATAGCTATTTTGGGAATTGCTGCCAACATTTTTGGAAACGGTATAAATGAAGTATTTTCAAAGAAGGCAGGTACATAATGAATGAGAACATTTTGAACATAAAAAGTCTAGAAACCGTATATAGAACGGACAGTGGCGGTTACGTTAAGGCACTTAGATCTCTTACGCTTGATGTTAAGAGGGGCGAAACCCTTGCTCTCGTTGGCGAGTCAGGATCTGGCAAATCTACTCTTGCTTTATCTATTTTGAGATTAATAGAACCTCCAAATAAAATAGTTAATGGAGAAATTTTGTTTCATGGTCGCGAAGATGACTTCAACATCCTCGATTTGGACCTCGGTGCTCTACGGCGATTTCGCTGGAGAAAAGTTTCAATGGTTTTTCAGTCAGCGATGAATATTCTTAATCCCGTTTCAAGGGTAGAAGATCAATTTGAGGATACCTTTGAGGCGCACAACGTGGATGGTGATCATGCCAGCAGAATTGATAAGTACCTAAACATGGCTGGTCTGGGTGTCAATGTGAAGCATATGTTCCCTCATGAGCTGAGTGGTGGTATGAAGCAACGTGTTAATATTGCCCTTGCTCTGTCCTGTGAACCGGAATTATTGATAGCAGACGAACCGACCACTGCGTTGGATGTGGTTGTTCAGAGAGAAATACTGTATGAGCTAAATGAACTTAAGAAAAAACTTAATCTTACTATTATCTTCATAACTCATGATCTTGGAGTGGCATCTTCTATAGCAGATAAGATTGGAATTTTTTATGGAGGTAGAGTCGTCGAGTATGGAACCAGAGATGAAATTATAAATCGTCCGGCGCATCCATACCCCAAACTTCTCCTTTTGTCAACTGTTACTTTGGCAACGCCCCGTTTATCAAGCCTCGCATCCCTTGCAGGTTCACCTCCGGATCTTAGCAAGCCAATATATGGATGCAGTTTCTATGATCGGTGTCCAATCCGAGAGAAAGCATGTCTTAGTTATAATCTGGATCCAATTGAAGTAAGCTCAGATCATTACGTCGAGTGCATAAAACCAGACAGGAGGGATTAATGCGCCAACTATAGATAACGTAATAAATGGTGAACAAGGTGTTGTTTAAAGATAAGGATGATAACCAATACTTGCCTAAATATTCCGACAGTGCGTTAATTGAATTTAGGGGACTAACAAAGGTATTCAAAACTGGACATGTACGAAATTATGCTCTAGATAATGTGGATTTACATTTAAATCCAAAAGAATCTATGTCTATTGTAGGAGAAAGCGGGAGTGGTAAATCCACGCTTGGCCTCATTGCCGTTAGCTTATTAAAGCCAACGAAGGGCCGAGTATATTTTGAAGGAAATAATATAAATGGCCTTGGACGTTCCGGTCTTAAGGCGTTTAGAAGAAATGTTCAAATGGTTTTTCAGGATCCATATTCTGCTTTAAATCCATTTAATACTATATACCAGTCAGTTGTCGCCCCGATAAAGTACAACTGGCAATATTATAGTTCTCTAGTAAGAACGGATGCGGAAAGTTATAGCCCTACCAGAGCGGTACTCAGGAAAAAAGTTGCAGAAATGCTGGATCGCGTTGGTCTCTCCCCAGGAGAGAATTTTCTTGACATGTATCCACGCAAGCTTTCAGGTGGACAAAAACAGAGAGTGGTTATTGCAAGAGCTTTAATAATTAGGCCGAAACTAGTGATTGCAGACGAACCCACCTCAATGCTGGATGTTTCGATAAGTGCACAGGTTCTAAATTTATTATCGGATTTAAAAAACGAACTTGGTTTTTCTATTATATATATTTCTCATGAGATCGCAACGGCCAGATATATTTCAGACAAAATGGCAGTATTTAACTTGGGTAGGGTGGTTGAGTACGGACCTTCAGATGAAATAGCTTTTCATCCGAAGCATCCGTATACTGATATTCTTATAAGATCAATGATGGAAGTTGGACGTGAAATTGTTAGTGAGCCACCCCAAAAAATCAATTATAATGTGTACAATGGGGGTATTAAGGGCTGCACGTTTGCTCATTCCTGCCCATTCAAGAGGGACGTTTGCGTTCAAAAAAGTCCGGAATTGGAAGACACCGGTAACGGTCATTTTGTCGCCTGTTTCTATCCGCTTAGTAAATGAAATAGGGATGTGACTCTATAGGTTTACGGCTTTCATTATAGCGCACCGAGGAATATATACGACTTCCCAATGGAAGTTTGGTTTCGGAAAGTCATATGACAGAAAACGTCCCGTAAGTTTTGATGTGGAAGGGTCTGGAGAAATCCAGACCTTTACCCTACGATCGAAGTTATTCAGGAAGGCAATGAAGCTCCTTGGAATAAGATTGGAGTACATACAGAAGCAGACACCTGAAGACAACGGCAATATCGAGTCCTTCCACAACTCGATAAAGACAGATTACATCTGGCCTGTAGACATCAGTAATTTCCAGGAGGGAAAGGATATTATCGATCACGCATTCAGGGACTATAATGAGAAGAGGCCACACTCATCAATACTGTTCCTGAGTCCAAGGGAGTTCAGGAAGAGATGGGATTCTGATCCTGAATTCCGTCTGGAATACAAAAATTGCGTGAAGAAGATGAAAGATAAGGCGATGGTAAAGAGAAAAAATAATAAGAGGATGGAGGTCGAAATCATTCCTCAAGAGGAGTATAGATCGAGACATGAAATTTATCTACATAGATGCGACATACTTCAAGGTAAGAGAGAACGGGATGTATGGAAATAAGGCACTGTATGTCTGCATTGGCATAGACTCGGATGGAAGAAGGGAGATACTTTTCTGCAAGCTCTGTGATT
>JAJZXP010000338.1 GCA_021806345.1 Thermoplasmata archaeon
TAGAATAAACTGACATTGAAAGATAATAGTTATATTCAAATGGAATGATCTTTCCATCTGATCTTTCAATGGACACTATGCAGGTAAGCATAAAAATAGATTAGTATTTTATATTTAAATGTAACCTCTGATATCCATTATGAGGAGAAAGTTAGTGAAACAAAGAAAGAAAACTCCTGTAAACAGATAACTAGACAAATATCAATTTAAGATACGGATAAATTTTTGACGGAAATTGCGAAAAAGACGTGAGGTACGTAGTGTCTACAATTATCCATAATACTACTAATACTTTCACTCGACGTGCCCTTGATCTAATCCTTGCGTTCAGTTCCACTACCCTTAGATATATAATTTCAATGCTGTACCCTTACTGAGAAGTGCGTCTGTAACCTTTGTACCTATTGTGATCATGTTCCTTATGAGAAAATACATCAAAATTGGTCTGCCCCCTTAAATAATGAGACAAGGTAGTCCTGGTAATGCTGGATATATATTTAGTGTCTTATTATATAAATCATTTCCACTTTATATTACGCAAGTATTGCTTTGACTGTTTGATGGTGAGATGTGGCATTTATCCAATTAAAATAAACCAGCCAAACTAGAGAAAAAAGAAAATGGTAGAGGAAATTATTTCCTCTTCTTCACCATTATCGTTACAACCGCGCCAACAACAGCAACTGCCGCTACAGCGCCTATGATTATGTAGAGATCTGTGTTCGATGTTGGGGTCGAAGCCCTTTTTGGTGGTGGAGGAGTTGTTGAAGGTACAGAGGAGAATGTTATGGATTGTGTTACGTTCTTTCCGTTGATGCTGATGGAACCTGAAGAGCTAGATATGTTGTATCCTGATATACTACCTATTGTGTATGAGTATGTTCCATTCTGAAGCGAGAAGGTAATTGTGTTTGTTGTGGACGATAATGTTGTCCCGTTCAAGGTCACAGACCATGAGGTTCCCGAGGGGAGACCGGATTCTGTGAAGGCTACAGTATATAACTTTACAAAGTTCACTGGTTCAGATATCGTGGAACCATCAACTTTGATCGATCCTGAAGAGACAGAGGGTTTGTATGAATGATCCGAGGTTGATATAGTGTAGGAGAATGTTCCATTCGGTTCAGAGAATGATATTGTACCTGTCGTGGATGAGAATTTTTGGCCGTTGCTTAGATTCACGTACCATGTCGATCCTGAGGGGAGACCAGATTCTGTAAACGTTACAAAGGATGTAACCTCCTTGAATGCGACAACTATTGTCGCTGGTGAAGAACCATCAACTGTCAACGATCCCGAGGAAGGGGATGGTTCGTATATCTTGTCCGAAGTTGCTATTGTGTATGTGTAGGATCCGTTCGTCAATAAGAAAGAGTAAGATGATCCTGAGATTGCTCCGGAATCGTAAACAGTACCATTGCTTTCCGTGACGTTTACGTACCACATCCCTCCAGGTTGTAGACCGGATTCCGTGAAAGTCGAAGTGTAAATAGCAGCACTATTAAGTGCAAGGTACTGACCAGCTGATAAATTGAAATCTCCATGAGCTAAGAGAACACCTTTTGAACTGTACAGTTCCCACATATAATGTCCGGGAACAAGTGTTACGTTGATATCACAATTTATAAATGGATAAGATGTTCCGTTGATTATTAAGGTGCCTGATGGCATATTCGTTGAGACGTTAATTATTCCTATATTTGCTCTGTTGTATATCTGGGTGAGACTGCCGTTGCCGTTAGCGACCTGGGCAAAAAGAGTTCCATTAGTTTTGTAGTACATCCCTAAAGAAACGACATTGTGAATCCCCTCAGCGGTATCGCTTCCAAAGTTGAACGCATTAACAACCTGTTGGAAGTTGTGTCCGTTCCAATATTCTAACTGCAACTGCAAGTTGGATAGGCTGTCATTCGTCTGTGTGCCTCCGCCTGGCCCTCCAAGTATTAGTTCTGCGTCATAGAAGGTATATCCATTAGGTTCGTAATTATAGCCATTGACTACAAAACCATAATCTGCAGTTAAATCATAAACAAACTTAAACACCACGTTATCGTATGTGATCCAACCATATCCATCATTGTACATAAATGCTACTTCTGGTTGGTTGTTTCTCGTGATCAGCGAATCTATTCTGAATTCCACCTTTGCCGTATAATGGAGATCCACATCGTTGCCACTCATTGATGGGGTCGCACAATCGTAGTAAAAGTGTGTTCCAGATGAATTGGCCACTGTGCCATTTCCGGAGACCGTAGAATTATGCACGTTAGCATTTGGTTCCGATAAATTCCAAACATTATCTATGAAGGCGATATTATTGGAACTTGTGTTTAAATCTGCTACATCCTGTACCCAATATACATATTCGGAGGGACCGTTAAAAAATTGTAGATTGATATTGAGCTGAAACGTCATTCCATGAGGGCCTCCGGTATAGTTGAGGTAGCTTAGCGAGGAATTGTAAGTACTCAGAGAATCGATGTTTACAATTCCCATGAACGACGTTGTGTTATATTTATACGGGTTACCGTTTGGACCTATACCATAATCAGCGATACCCATAGGTGCAGGTTCTCTGGAATAGAGAGATAATGGATTTACAGCTGAGCCCTTCGCCGAGTTGGCCGGAACACTTCCTATTGGGTATGCGGAAGATGGTACTACATTTGACGTGGTATAGTGTTGATTGATTAGGTTAAAATGGTCCTGATGTACGTTCCCGAAAACATTTCCAACGTCAGAACGCCCAGAGACAGGGACAACAGAAACTAAAAGGAATACAGTTAAAAAAACAATAACAATAATCTTAGAATAAAACAAATCTCTTTTTACTAATACATTTTTCATTGAATATAATACATCCTGAGTTATTAAATTTGTCGGTAATTTTCGGTCTTGGGTAATGTTTAAAGTAACCCCTTATCAATCGGATATAAATTTTTCGTGATCCAGCTCCTGCATCCGGCCATAACTGCAATAAGAACTCTTACGTATGAAGCTTCTTTCAGGCTTCCAGTACATAAATGCAATACCTATAGACCTGCCCATGATAAACTTAGAATAATTTATGATCTTTGTAAGAACAAAGAAATGAAGGAACGAACTAACCAAAATACGTTATATGGGATGATTTGTCAAAAAAAATGTCAATAACTACTTCCATTGATCGAATTACGTAAAAATTTCGGAAAACTTCTTTGGAAATAAGACAAAATCATCAGCGGTTTTCTGACTTTTGGGACTTGTTTGTGGAAACAATCCGCCACCTGATGAATACTAGCGAAAGAGCAAATATTATCAATAGAATGAGCAAATAGGGTATGCTGAAAACCGTTATAGCGGAAGAATAAAACATAATACCGAATCCGAATACATAATATGTCCATATGAAGGCCCTAAGAATAACGTTTCTTCCTATAAACGCATAAAGGAAGTATCCAACAAGAGAAAACACGACCGAGATTATTCCGACATATATACCAGCAATAAATCGGTCGGCGATTGAGATAAGAATATAATAAAACAACAGAGCCGCGAAGATAGTGAGAACAACCGCAATTGCGGTAGAAATTGATGATTTAGAATTTATTTCCATTATACAAGAATTATGTATACCAATATAAAGTAATAGGTACTGCCCTTTTTAGGAATTAGTTACGAGTTTTGTTATACCCATCTTACATGATCATTTAACGGTTAAAACTGACCGACTTTTCACTGAATTAATAAGCTAGCTTATGACTTGAACAATTCTGGCCTGTTCCAGAAACATATTAGGAGGCATATTTACAGTATGAACCGTAATGATGACATTTTGGAGGATGTAATTGGTCAAGAGATTAAACCTAACCCTGCCTGACGACGTTGTGGAAAGATTCACATACGCTGTAGAATTTTTGGTAATCGTATTGAGATTCGCAGAGATATTGATCTCTGACTTGTAGCGGTATGCTGAGTTTCCTTCGGGAACATTCAGTGAAATCGTATAATTTCCTGGTAGCAGATCCGGAATAAAAAGATAGCCCTTTTCAGAGATGTTGTTCCCTGAAACAGCAGATTGGTCCGAATGAAATTCCAGAGACTCGTTAAGAGGAATAATAGTCTCTGGCGCAGTTAGCTGGCCCTTCCTTATGATCAGAATAGAATAGTCGGAGTACTCTGCCATTATTTTCCAGCCATTCTGCAAATAGGAATTTGCATAACTATTGAGGCTAGAACCGAGGCTATAAGAATTCGCCCATGAATTAGAGGATTGAACCACAACATAGCTAAAATTTCCAAGATTTGACCCAATGGTGTTCGAATAGGGCGTCGAGTCAGCATGCACATAGTTGGAGAAATACGGCATGATATTATTCTGCGTAAGAATATATGCATTTGTCGGAATATCTTTTCGGACTTCCAGAATGAAATTCAAAGCCGGAGTACTCCTGTAATCATAAACGCTATAAAGATTACCGTGTGAATTCCCAACATAGATGCTCTGAGGAGAAATTGGGGAAAATGGGATCGATATAAGAATGGAAGCAATGACGACTGCAGATATCCCTGGCACATAATTTTTCAAAAGTTTCTTTAGACGCGTTGCTTTAGCCTTCCCAATCCAGTCCATTAACCAAATAACTGAAAAGGGAAGAGCTACATAGAACATTGGTTGAATCATCGAGGAATACTGGTACCCAAGGATATAGTAAGGTGAATAGCCGGAGAATATTGCGAATGACAAAAATGGTATAATAGGAATTAAGGCTGGAAGGTACAAAATTGAAATTATCCCCGTAGTACCTATAACAATGAGAAAAAAGTATATCTTGCTAAGATAGTTTGTTCCTACAAAGCCGAGAACATAAGCAGGAGATCTAAAAAGTGTTATCAATAACCCGATTGGCGTCGAGGCTGCCGATTCAATTTGACTGGTCGGTGGAAGGAGTGGCAGATGCGAAAGGCCCATCGATAAACCTTCATGGAAACCGACCAGTATCATTCCTTTTGCCAGTCCAGACAGGATCAGGTAGATGAATAGAACAACAAAAGATAAAAACAAAACTGTTAACTGATATTTTCGGCTTTTATTGGGTTTCCACTCCAGATAGTCTGCCTCTCTTCTCATGAGATAGAATTCAAAAACCAGTAGAAATGCAACAATGTATATGAAGTTGGAATGAAGAGAAACTATTAAGGCAAGACTTACCAAGTGGATTATTTTCTTCCCGATCAAGAATGAATCTATTGCAAGAAAGTAGAAGAAGGGAAGAAATGAAAGGAAGTGAAAGTCAAACATTACAGAACCAAATGTCAGCGGTGAAATAAGGTATGATAAGGATATCATACTCGATATCAACAATGAGTACCTAAGATCCGTAATCCTCTTCTTTAGAATTCTGAAAGATAGATCGAAAAGGATCACGGCAGAAAAAGACAGAAAAAAACTTTGCAATATTAGAAGGGAAATTGGTGTGGGAAAAACCTTGTAAAGAGGAACGAGAAAGAATATGAACGGTTGAAAGTGAATTGCAAGGAGGTTCTCACCAAGAAGAAAAGAATAGAAGGATTTTCCGGAAATATAACTCGACAGAACCTGCGCATGTAGGCCAAGATCCCACGCAGTCGCACTCAAAGAATCGTACCTCAGCACGGAGAAGTAAGAATAGACAACAAAGAATATTGCAGAAAGCGCCACAGCAATAGAAAGGGCACAATGATCTGAAGTCAAGGATCGATAGACTTTAGAGAAAAAATTCTTGAACATCCCGGTGTTATCATGCAGAATTGGATATTAAGTGTTATTGCTAACTTCGAGATGGTTTGCCGCGTGTCCGAGGAGCGACTCACTATCATTTCATCCGGTAAGAGCAAAAACCACAGTGTGGAAAATGAAGGAACATTGAACTCACGGCTCAGAATATACAATTCTTCCAGAAAGTGTATTAAAATTTCAAAAGTTGAAATAAATATAACATAATAGCAAATCTTAAATAAGATTATATATTGTTATTTCTTATGACTGAAAAAAGCGATGTTCAAAAGGAAAATGTCTCTGCAAAGAAGTACTACCTTTACTTCTCGCTGTTCTTTTTGATCCAGTTCATTATAACATTCGTGATCCTATTCACCGACCACAATCTTCAGACTGATTTTGG
This sequence comes from Thermoplasmata archaeon, assembly GCA_021806345.1. The sequence goes on from JAJZXP010000338.1 coordinate 6,141, forward strand.
GACAGTCCCAAAATATTTTATTCACTGGTACGGTCTTATGATAACCGGGATAGCGGATATAATTGCTTTCATTGTTCTGCTTGTTGTCAACAAGAGGCAGTTTGTACTTGTGGGCATAATATGGGCAGCATTCATGGCCGTGTTCCAGATTGCTGATATCGCAACATACGCATCTCTCGGCGTTGGACTGACGGCCGGGAAATTCGCTACCTATCTCTTTGGATTTTCGAAATTTCCAGGATCGTTGCCATACATCCCCGGGCTCTATGATGTACTGTTTGCCGTATACATAATAGCCGCAGGATTTGGGTTCTATGTTTACAGGAGATTGCCAGGAGAATCTGCTGAGAAGAAGGACGTGAGCGAGGAAACCAAGGGTAAATAAAACTCAGCCACAATCATTGAGAGTGTCTGCGTTATTGAAGATCAGTGCGTGTTCCTCTTTATTAGAGGCCATATGAGATAACTTTTTCCACTGATAATATGGATCTGGGCCATTGTTATTGACAACAGTTCAATGAAGAAAACAAGTGGAAGAATAAATGCATCTCGAGGATATTTCTTCAGATAAATTCTAAGAATGTCAAAGAATATCTTTCTAT
>JAJZXP010000290.1 GCA_021806345.1 Thermoplasmata archaeon
GGTTTACAAATCTGGACACACTACGAACTATGCGCTGGACAGCATCAATTTTTCCATCAAAACAGGAAAGACCCTATCGGTGGTAGGGGAAAGCGGAAGTGGGAAGACAACATTCGGCCTTGCATCATTAGGTCTCATAGAACCAACCCGAGGGAAGATATACTTCCAGGGGATAGACATCACATCTCTTGACAGGATCCAAAAGAGGAATTTCAGGTCAAAAACACACATGATTTTTCAGGATCCATATTCTTCCCTGAATCCCTACAACAACATTTTCACCACTGTCTCAGCTCCAATTGAATCTTTCCAGAAAGGCATGAGCAAAGAGGAAAGACGTAACAAGGCCGCTGAAATGCTGGATAAAGTGGGGTTATCCCCAGGAGCGGATTTCCTTGACATCTATCCTAAGAGTCTTTCGGGGGGACAGAGACAGAGGGTTGCTATTGCAAGATCATTGATAAACAAGCCAGAGTTTGTAGTTGCAGACGAGCCCACGTCAATGCTAGATGTTTCAATAACGTCTACTGTCATCAATCTTATGAAATCCCTTAAGGACGAGTTGAATTTCACAATGCTATACATCTCCCACGAGATAGCAACATCGAGGTACATTGGGGATGATATGGCTGTAATGAATCTCGGAAGGATTGTTGAGTATGGAAGCCCCGAGGAGATCACCAAATCACCAAAGCACCCTTATACCGACCTCCTTATCAGGTCCTATCCAAAGCCTGGACAAAAATTAGTGCCGGGAGAAACAAGACATGGTGATTACAATGTATACAATGGGGGCATCAAAGGATGCACATTTGCTTACGCCTGTCCTTTCAAGATACCAGAATGTGAAAATACCAAACCTGAGCTCAGGGAGATATCACAGGGGCACTGGGTAGCCTGTTTCCATCCCATAAATTAGGAGAAGGATGACGAGTTTTCACACCCGTCTCCAACGTATTTTTAGTTTCAGTTTTTCTTTTTCATTATTGTTAATGCCACTGCTGCAAACACTGCAATTGAAATGCCTCCAATCAGGCCAATTGTAGCAGGTGTATCAAGCCCAAGTACTGAAAATGGTTGGCTTCCGACATAAAGTGTGAAATTGTTGTAGGCTGTACCGTTGCTGCCAGATGATTGCACTTCAATGTTGTTTGTACCATCGGATGGAGTAAAATAATAGGTTCTTCCCACATTTTTGGGGGTAAACACAATCCCCATAAGTTTGGCAGAGGAACCCATTCTCGGTCGATCCCATAAGTAGTTGAATACCTTGCTCACATTCCTTACTTTTTCTTAAAATCGTCCACTAACATTTATCGTTACATTCGCTTCATTCAACAAGGATCCAAAGAGGAAGTGTTTGAAAGCAGTAAAAAATGAGGTCTTGAAATCACGATAACCTACTGAATTAGGTTAGTTATTTCATTCCAACATGACACACACCTAAACTATGGATAATCTCTTGAGGAGCCTTAATCTCGTGCTCTCAATTGCAAATGAATCAGTAATACTATTTAATCCCCAATATTGTAGGATAAGCCTTGTTTTTTGTTTTGCATCTAGCTTAAACGCAGTTTTCGTTGAGCAAATTTAAAGAATATTAAGCATAAAAATGGTTCCCACAGGTTCTATGTGTAGAATGTTCGCTTTTATTGGCAGTGACAGATATTTTTTAAACCAATTTATGAAGCTCTCCTTGAAGTATCTCAGGACGATCACCCTCTATCTGAGTGTATATCGAAATCTTTCTTGAACTACAGGGATGGTTGGGGGCTTGTTGAATACGGCAGTGAGGGCATCAGGCATGAAAGATTTTCCAGTGCAATATTCATGACTCCTGTGCCAGAATTCAAAGGGGATTTCATATTAATACATGCTAGGAATGCAGCAAAGGGGCAACCATTCGGGATGCTCGACACCCATCCTCAAATGAGGGCTTCAGAAGAATATGATCTGCATCTTGCGCATAATGGTGAAATAGATAAGGCAAGAATTCAACATGGACTATCTGATAAAGAAATTGAAAACAGGGCAGACATCGAGGTGTTCCTTGACCTCATGTCATCATTCAAGGGATCGGTTCAGGCGTTCTTTTAAAAGTCAATAAGAGAGGTGTATGAAAATAATGCTCTTGTACTGGATTTAACCTTTTCCTCGTTTCAGTTGACAGAAATGATTATTCCGAAGGTCGCTGATCTCCAGCTACGCTGTTAACTTCGATGAATATCCCAGGCTATACTATTTTGAAGGAAAGGATTGGAAATCCATCGTTTTCTCAAGCCTGCCTGTTTCAAAAAAAATTTCCCACAAGGTCCAGAAAAGAAGCACTCCAACCTGGACGTATCTACTCACTGAGCTCTGATTGTCTCGAGGAAGAGCCCATTGTCATCCAAAAAAAGTCTCAATCTGTGTCCAAGTAGAATCTTTTAAGAGTTTCATATGTGTTAGGCAAAGGAATGAAGATACTCATCTCAATTGATGCCGAAGGACTTCAAGGAGTCACATTTGGAAGACAGGTCAAACCAGATACCACGGAATACCAGGTTTTGAAATCAGCAATGAACAAGAGTGCGAACGCGGTTATCTCCGGTGCCTTCAAAGGTGGTGCAGATGAAGTTCTGGTAGTGGATGCGCATGACGGCAACAGGAACCTGGATGTGGAGGAAATAGACTCAAGATCTCAGGTAATTCTCGGTTGGCCCAAAGAATTGAGCATGGTCCAGGGAGTAGAAGGAAAAGATCAGTTGTTCCTTATCGGGTACCATACCAGGGCTGGTGCACCAAATGGGGTGCTTAGCCATACATATTCAACAAACGTTCACAGGTTAAGAATCAATGGAAAGGAAGTCGGGGAACTGTGGCTGAGTGCGGCAGTGGCATCAAGTTACGGTGTTCCGGTAACCCTTGTTGCAGGGGACAGTCAGACCATTGAAGAGGCAAAAGAATTCCTGGAAGACTGTGAATTTGTAACCCTGAAAGAAGGATTTTCAAGATATTCTGCTCGATCGCTGTCCATGAAGGATGCCCTGGGAAAACTAGAGGAAGGTACTCAAAAGGCCATAAAGAGGAAGGGAAAATTGCTGGAAGTTGATGTTACCCTGACCATTGAGCTGGAATTCCAGAATGCTGCCATGGCGGACAACTGCCTCATTGTTCCAGGTGTTGAGAGGCTGAACGGATACACATTGAAAGTCACTGCGCAGGATGTAGTAACCGCATACAAGATATTCAGGGTCCTGGTTGCTCTTTCAGATTTTGATCACGGAGGGTACTGATCGATTGAACTTTACTGTTATATATTCCCCCAAAGATCAAGAGTTTAGGTTGACTTGACTTATAGGCTACTGATGAAAGCGATCATTGTCCTAGGTAGCAGGATTCCTAGGAATAATATTCATGAAGAACTGAAAATGAGGTTAGACACTGCAATAAATCTCTTCGATAAAAATTCAATACTTATACTGTCAGGTGGATTTACGAACCATAAACACAAGTCTGAGGCAGGATTTATGGAAGAATACTGCATTGGAAAAGGCATTCCACAAGACAGAATCGTACTGGAAGAAGAATCTCTCGACACCATTGGGAATGGTTATTTTACTCGTTTGACAGTTGATCAAATCCCTTCAGTCAATATGGTGACGGTTGTAACTTCATGCTACCATATGGAACGTTCCGAATTCATCTTCAGAGCCTGTTTCGGGAACAAATATCTGCTGGACTTCAGTAACTGTTGCGATTTCCCGCGTGCCACTACTTTGGAAAATGACTCCATGCAAATGGCTAAGGCTTTCTTCCATGGAATTGGGCCTGGTGATATATCCGCAGTCAGGGAAAAGCTTTATGTGGAGCATTTACTCTATAAAGAAGAATAGGACGATTTTGCTTATTCATCCTTATTGTCGTGTTTGGAAAGATTTCGATTCGGTGAAAATAGAAGGTAATGCAGTAATTTCAAGAGAAATTGCGTAAAGCTATGTCTTAATAGTAATTTCTCCAGGCGAAGAGGATGCAAATCCGTCTAGCGTTACACTCAAACATGAAATATCAATTCTAAATCAAATTGATATGATTATACACGGGTCAGCGTTTTAGAAAATTGTTCAGTTTTTATTGATTGTAGCTTCTGTAAGTTGTTTCTCCGATGTAATTTTCGACACAATTTTTACAACAAATTTATGACCATGTATATTTATAGCACGGAGATGAAATGACTTTTTATTGCAGTTCTAGCCGTAACTGCCCTAATGGTCCTCGGAACATTGGCAGTAGCAACCCCAGCTTCAGTAGACAGGGCGAGTTTTTCTCCCGCAGTGTCTTCCGGAACCGATGGAACTTTTGCTGTGGGCACCCTGCTCGCTGGAGAAACCGTGAGCAACTTGAATCCTCTGTCGAACAATGGACTTAGTTCAGATGTCTCCGGAAAAATGTATGCTGATTCAATGGGGTATCTCACGGTCTTGGTCTTCTGCCTACCATCATCGATAATCCGTTCCACTATGGAAGCATATTCTAGTGTACTGGATCCACGCCTCACCCTTGTTACCCGGAGAAGCACAATATATCATTGTAAATGAATACATTGATGTATGTATCAATAATGTGCACAGATATTAACCGATCCCACTTTCGTAAAACACTATAAAATAATGGAAAATTTTATTCCACGCTAATAGGTGTTATGTGGAACTCAAGTTCAAAGAACGAAGTATATATTTTATTACTACTACGGAGATGATTTCATTATGAACTATGATCGTTGCTACAATGCATTTTCAGAAAAAGCCCAACTTGAAGAGTCTAAATTTTTGAGAACCCGGGAGTTCTTTAACGAGGCAGACATAAATGAACAATGAAAGATACCCTTGGTTTCAGAAATTCAGATTCCTGACATTCGAGGGGATAAGATTTTGTGAGGAAACCTCACTAAAAAATTAAAGTATGGATTCAATTTCCAAAAATTTCCGTCTTGGCGTAATCTTCCGCCTTTAGCCTACCACTCGCCTGCCCGTTTTCGTCAAATAGGTAGACTCTGTTTTTCTCCACATAAACAGTCTTCATTTTTCCCTCGGAAATCTGATCGAAATGTTCCCGACGTACGCTAAAATATAGGCTTTCTCCATTAATTCTCATGAGCACCAGCGCCTCATTGCCAAGGAGGTTAATTCCCTCAATCCTGCCTGTCAGTTCCACGAATTCTCCGCCTTTAGCGTCGTGATTTACCGCGACTGCACGCGGTCTTACACCTATCGATCCGGATTTAGCACCAACTTCCTTCAGTGTTTCGGGAGCACTCAGAATATTCATAGGGGGACTTCCAATGAACGAGGCGACAAAGGAATTGACAGGTTCTTCAAAGACATTCATGGGGGTCCCCGTCTGTATAAGCTTTCCGCCATTCATCACTGCAATCTTCGTGCCAAGAGTCATTGCTTCAAGCTGGTCATGCGTAACATAGACTGTCGTTATCCCCGTTTCATTGTGTATTTTCTTGAGTTCAAATCGGACAGTATCCCTCAACTTCGCATCCAGGTTGCTTAGTGGTTCATCCATCAGGAGCAGTTTAGGATTTTTCACCAAGGCTCTGGCTATGGCCACTCTTTGTCTTTCACCGCCGGAAATGTTACTGGGTTTCTTGCCGAGTATATGTTCGATCGCCAGAAAAGAGGAAACTTCCTTCACCTTGTCAATGATGTGCTGGCGATCCTTACGGGCAATTCTAAGCGGGAACGCTATGTTTTCGAAGACAGTCTTGTGAGGATAAAGTGCGTAGTCCTGGAACACCAGCGACAATTCTCTCTTGCTTGGAGATAGATCATTAATGACCTTACCGTCAACAATGACATCGCCGGAAGTTTGTTGAACAAGACCGGCAATAATTCTCAATGTAGTAGTTTTTCCGCAACCAGAGGGACCAAGAAAGACAAAGAAATCTTTGCTCTCGATTTTCAGGTTCAGGTCTTCTATTATGTTCCTATTTCCTATTTTTAAGTTAATGTTTTCAAGTCTAAGTTCTGTCAATAAATACACCTCTCATTTAAGGGCACCTGCAAATACGTTGCTCTTGAGATACCTCTGAAGCACAAGTACGAGCACGATAACTGGAATTATAAGTATTATGGAAAATGCATCTGCTGCCTGGACTCCACCCACTCCCCGTGTGATTTCGTAATATATGAGGACTGGTAGGGTAGTGTGAAGTGGGGCTATTATGGAAGCAAGTACGAATTCATCCCAGGAGAAAAGCCAAGCTAGAATTACTGCCACATATATGCCAGTTAATGCAAGGGGCAAATCGATATTGTAGAATGCCTGCAGTTTACTGGCACCATCTATCTGAGCAGATTCAGAGAGCCTCACTGGAACGCTTTTGAATGTCCCCACTAGAACATAAGTTATCATTGGCAATGCAATCGAAGATTGAGCCAGTGCGATTCCAAAGGCCGTATTATATATCCCAAGAAGCAACATGGTTTTTGCTATGGGTATGGCAATTACTATCTCAGGCACCATCTGGGTTATGAACAGAAATATAATTATGGAGTAGCCAAGCCGCTTTGGCATCTTGGAGATGGCATAAGCACCAGGAATGCCAAAAAGCAGGCAAATTCCGGAAACCATGAAGGCTGTCTCCAAGCTGAGAATCAGATGGGGCATGAAATCGTATACCGCGAATACAAGGAAAAACCTTGAAAATGTAATTGTTGAAGGGATCAACACTGGA
>JAJZXP010000269.1 GCA_021806345.1 Thermoplasmata archaeon
ATAGATGAACGAAAATCAATGAAAGATGCATTCGACACAAGAATGGAAGAGATTGTAAAGCGTTATGATCCAATCGGTGAATTGCACAAGCCTGTTGAATATATCCGCAATGGTCTGGGAAACTGGTTCACATGTCTTCTATACCCCGGCATGGAACCGACAAACAATCTTGCGGAACAGGCTATAAGAGAGCATGTGGTAATAAGGAAGATCATCGGAACATTCCGTTCAGAAAGTGGATCACAGAATTACCAATACATATCATCCCTGCTTTCAACATGGAGATTGCAGGGGAAAAACATGTTTGTTGAGATGAATAAAATATTGAGAAAAGAATTGTGTGGATTCGGGTAAGCTATACAAGTACAAATATTACATAGAAATTTTCTTAAGATTGGTGAGAGTTGTTAGGGAAAAGAAGCCGATTATCAAAAATGAGGCTCCAATGATTAAGAAAAGAAATGGTGCAAGCAAATATGTAAGAAGAATGCCTGCAATTAAACCTGAAAGGAATGTTACACCACCAAACAGAGAATTAAAAGCTCCAAAAGTCCCTCCTATCAAATCTGAAGGGGTATTCTTAATCATTAGTGTATATATCAAGACATTTACAATTCCAGATATGAAACCAATTAAAAAAACCAAAGGTAGCAATGGAAAATAAGAATGTCTTAATGAAAAAGCGAAAAAAATCACAAACAAGGAACCACACATGATCATCGCAATCTCCAGCAAACGTCCTCCGGTTCTTTTAATTACACCAGATATCACACTGCCCGCAGCTTCTCCAATGGCCCAAGCCATTATAATAAGTGAAAAGTAGACACCTGAAAGATTCAGGTAAGTGCCTATCAAAACCGCAATACCTGTGAAGATCATTCCGTAAAAAAGATTAAGGCATATTCCAAGTAGAGTTAATTCTTTAAGAAACGGGACAGAGAGAAATTTCCGGATCCCTTGGAAAATATCTGTCTTTGTCCCGTCTTTTGAACGTTTTGAACTCTCGTTGAACTTTGTCTTTTGCGAGACGAAAATGAAAGCAAACAGAGAAAGAAAATAAAGGATTGCAAGAAAAATAATAGATGAATATAGACTAATGATTATAAAAAATCCAAAAAAAACTATACCAGATATTTTGGCTATTGATCTCGTTCCTCTCCTGAGAGATATTCCCTGTATTAATTGTTCGTTTGAGAGAAGAATTTTATCCATAAATGAACTGATTGTGGTTTGGACATCACCTAAATAGGAGATCAATAATATTGGAATAAATATGACTATCACTGTAAACAGCATCGTATTACTACTCAGAGCTAACAAAAACGACAATGATGATAACCCAATCCCTAAGATACTAAAAATGAACAGGTAATTTTTCATTTTAACCTTGTCAATCATCGCACCAATGAAAAAACTAGTAATCAAGGGAATGGCTGCAAACCCTTCAGCAATTCCCACAAGAAGAGGTGATTTTGTGAGAGACAGTACCATCCATGGTATTAGAACCAGATAAAACCCAGACCCTGTGGTCGCAAAAAACTTTGAAATAACAAAAATCTTAAAAGTGCCTGGTAATTTTGCTCTATTCTCGATTTCGGTCATTCGCCAACGTCAACTCGATCTTGACTCCTTAAATTGCATGTTGGTATAGCTCTTGTAGCATCCCCATAATAAGTAGCTGCAAACAAGGGACACCCCCCGCGACATGAAATAGATATTGGACACGAGCTACAACTTTGATCCCTTACTGTTCTAAATATTGGAGATATCTTTTTATGCCAGATATTGGATAATTTATCTTTGTGAATGTTTCCGTATACGAAAACTGGGTATGAATCCAAATATGCACCAGCAACATCGCACAGGGAAACTCTTCCGTCTGGGTGAACCCAAATCCTCGAAATAGTTCCTTCACAAGGGTAGGGATCCCCAAATCTTACATCGCCTACGATCCATTTGGAGTCGGGGTATTCCTTACTTAAAATAGCTACATCCTTTCTGAGTTCTGCCATCTCTTTAAGTGGAGGCATCATATTGTTTTCCCCTCTTCCGTAATGTAGCACGCCGATCGCCCGAGTGTTCATTATTCCCATGTCATATGTTTTCTTGAGCATATCTTTAACATATTCTATTGTACGGCCTGTCACAGTTGCCCTATTAACGATTCTGAACCCTTCCCGCCTTAGGTTATACCACCCTCTTATCATCCTTTCATACATACCTTTAAACCCAACCGTTGAATCATATAAATCTGGATTCAAAGTATCAATACTCATTTGAATTTTATCTAGTCCAGACATTCTTAACCTGTGAACAAGGTCACGTGTCAATGAAACTCCTTTAGTAGAGATTGTGATGTCTTGATATCCAAGTTCAATGCTTTCTCGTATAAGTTCCGGTAAGTATTTATAATTTATTGGGTCTCCACCGCTAACGTCCAACCGAATGGCACCCATATGCGCAGCATCCTTAAGTACCTTTTTAGCTATTTGAATTTCAAGACTTTTTCCGGTATTGCAATTTCCATCTGACTGGGCGAAGCAATATTCACATCTGAGTGAGCAATCATATGTCGGAGATATACCTAACGTAATTATCTTTTCTGGAACTAACACATCTTCAATTTCAATTTCCTCGAAGATGTGTGGTGAAGGAAAATCCGAGCTTATACTCACCTGACGCCCTATACTGATTAATACATTTCCACTTGCAGATGAAACGAACTTTTTTACATCATTGGCACATTTTTCTTTTGGCTCATTGTAAAGTGATGAGACATAATCAATTACCTCATCTACCGTTCTACTCCCATCACATAAAGAAAGAATTACAGCTTCTGTTGGCGTGATTAAAAGGTGTTTTCCTTTACTCTTGTCGAATAGTAATCCACCTTGCGTTGTCTTTATCAATTCTAACGTCGGTTTAACGAGAAGATATTCCATTTCACTTCCTCCATTCATCATCTAATTCAAAAAAAAATAAAAATATTATCTATACTCTATCATTCACAAGCCAATAAAACAATCCCACGGGTCTACTTCACTTTGTTTCCACCAGTCGTTGTTTTCAAACCTATAGCGATGATTTGTTTTGCCAGTATTATTTTTCAAATCATTTTTTTGTACTGCTTCCAACTTTTCACCCCCTTTTATTTTTTCTCGCTATATTGCTGATTTCATATATTATATATAAACACATAACCTTAATAATAAGGTAACTTTACATCTATAGCTAAGGACATGAGTAGTTGATTATATTCAGTTTGAACTTCTTTTTCCTGAAATGTCATTGATTAAACCCACCGAACATTCCTTTATATCCCCGATGTTATGCTTTGCAACAACATAATCCACGACCTTCATTTCCATGGTACGAAATAGTAAGGCTTTGTAAGGAATTATCATAGTTATTTAACCATCAAAGCGTTATGCATGTAATGAGTAGAATCAAAGGTCAAGAGGAGCTGGTCAGAAAAGTAACTGAGAGATACAATAACCTCGCAGCAACCTTCAATGAACGATCGAAGAGATTGTGGGCAGGTAACGAAAGCCTGTCCATAGGTTATGGGGGCATAGAAATTGTATCCACCGCAACCGGTTTATCCCGCAGCACCGTTATAAAGGGAATGAATGAGATTACGAATAAGAGGGAGCTGAAGGACAGGATACGTGATCATGGAGGGGGAAGGAAAAAGGAGGTGGACAAGAATCCCGGAATCAGGGAGGAATTGATCAAACTGGTTGAATCATCCACAAGGGGTGATCCACAATCCTCACTGTTATGGGAGAGCAAGAGCCTGAGGAAACTATCCGCTGAACTCAGGGAGAAAGGGTACGACGCCAGTCATGTGCTGGTGGAAAAACTGCTCCATGACATGGACTATAGCCTCAAGAGCAACCGGAAGATGGACGAGGGTAAGAGCCACGCAGATAGAAATCTGCAATTCGAACATATCAATGACATGGTGAATACGTTCATGGAGGAGAACCAGCCGGTCATTTCAATCGACACAAAAAAGAAGGAACCCATAGGCAATTTCAAGAACAACGGAAGGGAATGGAAAGCATCCGGTGAATACGATGAGGTCAACGTTTATGATTTCATGCAGTTTGCAGAGGGAAAAGCTGTTCCCTATGGCATATATGACATGAAACTCAATGAGGGATACGTGAATGTTGGCATTGATCATGATACCGCAGAATTTGCTGTGGAATCCATCAGGAAATGGTGGAACCACATGGGAAGGAAGAGATATCCTGATGCGAACCGATTAATGATCACTGCAGACGGTGGTGGAAGTAATGGATCAAGGGTGAAGCTGTGGAAGATCGAACTGCAGGAGTTTGCCACGGAAACAGGACTGGAGATAAGCGTATGCCACTTCCCTCCAGGCACAAGCAAGTGGAATAAGATCGAGCACAGGTTATTCTCATTCATAACGAAGAACTGGAGGGGGAAACCTCTCATTTCCTTTGAGGTGATTGTAAACCTCATAGCCAATACGAGGACTGAGAAGGGTCTAAGAGTAGAATGCAGCATTGATCGTGACAGTTATGAGAAAGGCATCAAGATCAGCAAAGCGGAGATGTTGACATTGAACATAAAGACGGATGAATTTCACGGAGAATGGAATTATACTATTGCCCCCAAGAAATAACACATATGTTATTACATTACAGTGCCTAAGCGTTAAAATAGATTTCACCTTCCTAACATCGGAAAAATATATTTTTTTTTGATAATAATTTTGATTTCAAGAAAATTAATTGAATTCCTTCTTCTCGAATATCAGTAAACCCAGTATTGTTGATATTATGAAATATGCCCCCATAATGATAAGGCCTTCTGCCACTGTTGCAACATATGTTGGGTGCCTGCCTGGTATTATTGAAGCTTCAATGTGTGGCGGGTAGGGCACGATAAATATGTTTGTAATGATGCTGGAGCCATATGTTATGAGGAACCACGGCTCGATTCCTACAAGGTTTGTTACCAGAAACTGGATCAGACCAAAAGCAAAAAGAAACAGTATCGCCGTTACAATGATGGAATAAGTGCTTGACTTGAATAGGGAACTGAAAAAGAAGGCGAAACCAAGAACTGATACCAGAAATACGATTGAGAATGCGGTTGCGTCCCAAACTTCGTACGGGATATTGAAACCGAAATAATATATTCCGTTCAATATTGCTATAACGATAAAAATCATTACAATGAAGAACGATGCGATAAAGGAGGCTATCCACTTACCAATGTATATTGATGACCTCCTTATTGGCCTGCTGGCTATGTAATAACCTGTTTTATTTTGGAATTCACCTGAGATTGAGTCCGATCCAAAGAAAATTGCAGAAAGAACAATGACAAAAATTATTGAATTTCCTAACCAACTTCCATAGAAAGTCAGGGGGCTTGAGATGAACAAAGCCGGACGATAATATGCAATGAGTACAGTCAGGATAATGCTAATTATGAGCCCTATGGCCAAAAGTACATAGAACCTCTTTGCCCTGAAATAATTTATCATCTCATATTTTATTATTGTAGTTAGTTGCTGAATATCCCCTGGTATTTTATTTTCCTTTAATGTGTCATAACTTAACGATTCCATTTTAATCACAGCGTCTCCTTAATTAGGTTGAGATAGGTGTCCTCCAATCTGGTTGAAGTGCTCTTGAAACTGATCAATCCGATCTTCATGTTTGCGAGTTGTCCCAGTATGAATTCCTGGGTTTCCAATCCACCACCATACCTGATCCTGACAGTTTTCGAATCGACCCTTTCCGTCTGGGTAACACCATCTATTCTGGAAATAAACCTGTTGATGGTATCTTCGTCAACAGGCTTTGAGAATTGTGCTTCTGCAGATTCACCAATAGTTGAAAACTGGTCAATTATAGCTTCCAGAGGACCGTATGCGAGCAATTTTCCGTGATCGATCATAGCAACCTCATCACATACTTCCTCAACCTCGTTGAGAAGATGGGAGCTCATGAAAATTAATTTGTCCTTTTTTTTCAGCGATTTGATTATGTCCCTGACCTCAGCCATTCCTCTTGGATCCAATCCGGTGGTTGGCTCATCAAGTATTATTATGGACGGGTCCCCTATCAATGCTGAGGCTATGTTCACCCTCTGTTTCATTCCTTTTGAGAATTTTCCGACGGATTTGTCCAGCCAGTCTGTCATCTTAACATCTGCGACCGCCTCCTCAATTTGGCTCTTCCTTTCATTCTTCGGAACGCCTCTAAGTTCCGCAACAAGGCTAAGAGCTTCCCTTACAGTCATTGATGGATAGATTTCTGGAGTTTCTATTAGAGCAGAACATTCCGATAACGCTTTTTTCTTGCTCCTCTTGACATTAATGCCATTAATCAAGGCTTCCCCAGACGTTGGCTTGATGAGATCTGTAAATATTTTAAGTGTGGTTGTTTTCCCAGCACCGTTTGGTCCAAGAAAGCCTACGCACTTTGAACCTTCAAGCTTTATATTCAGATCAGACAGGGCTGTAAAAGAATTATACTTCTTTGTGAGATTTATTGCCTCGATTGTGTTTCCATCCAATTTTATAGACACCTTCCAATTCCCCCATCATAAATTACTATTTATCGTTTTTC
>JAJZXP010000008.1 GCA_021806345.1 Thermoplasmata archaeon
TTACTCAATATTCATCGGTTTCATTTTTAATTAGTGTCATTCCAGTTGCAGGGAGAATGTGAGTCGAATGGCTGAGAAAAATAAGATTCTGGTGCTGGGTGACGGGATGTCAGGTCTTACAGTTGCTAACAAACTTAGTTTGTTGATCTCCCATAAAATTGCGGAAATAAAGGTTATAGGACTTTCACCCAGGCATTTTTTCAGACCGGACGGGCTCCTGATACCCTTTAACATGAAGGGATACCATAAGAGCCTCAAGAGCACTGCATTTCTTCTGCACAATTCAGTTACTTATATGCGCGATGAGGTCGTCGGTATCGATCTAGAACAGAGGATTGTATCGCTAAAATCGGGTACGTTCGAATCGTTTGATAACCTTGTGATTTCCACGGGGACAACTTATAGTCCTGAAACTTTGCCCGGATATGAGGGCGAGGGGAAACATTTCGATGATTTACAGCATGCATTGGAACTGAAAAATATTCTTGAGAAATTTAACGGCGGAAATATTGTGGTCGCTTCTCCTGATTCTGGAAACCAATGCCCACCAAATGCTTTTCAGTTTTCCGTTCTTTTGGATGAATACCTGAAAAGAAAGGGGGTAAGAGAGAAATCAAAAATAAGCCTCTTAACTCCTTTCGATTCCATCCTTCCGTCCACCGGTGGAAGTAAAATATCTGAAGAAATTCTAAATGACCATAACGTGGAACTTCTAAGCAACTTTCGAGTGAATTCCATCAGTGAAAAGAATCATGAGGTGGTTTCTAAAAATGGAGAACACGCCAACTACGGCCTGCTGGTAATGATCCCGCCGCACAGGGGTCAACGGTTCCTTCTGGATTCAGGAATTTCCAATGAGTCTGGATATGTGAACGTGGACAAACATTATCTAAACTATAAGGATAGAAAGGATGTATTCGCCATAGGGGATGCCACGGCTCTAAACACCCCTAAAACAGGTTATTCTTGTATCAAACAGGCAGAAGCAGTTTCCTCACAAATATCGAGAGATCTGGGAAGCGATTATCCCTTATCACGTTACAATGGAGAAGCAAACTGCCTTTCGTTTGCCGGAAATAAAATGGCATTTCCGATATACGAAGATTATGAAAGCACCCCAAAAATAGGGAACCCCAACAAATTTGATTTTCTTGTTAAATTGATGGAAGCTGATACCTACTTTTCCTACTTGGTAAGAGGTATGTAATAAGGTGTTGAAAATGGAAGAAAAAAAGATGGATGACCAGAAAGAAGATAAAATGGAGACAGCTCTTAAGATACTCCTGGAAAATCAGGACGATCTCCTGTCGTTGGCGACTATTCTGGATACGATGGGAAAATCCGGGATGTTCAAACTTATTGGTGACATAGTGAAGGATTATTTCCCCTCTGATCCCACGTATCTGGTAAGGATAATAGGTTCTGAAAGTACAATGAGATCAGTCGGAAAATTGTTTAACATACTGCCGGCTCTTTTGAACCTGATGCAGGATGAAAGGACCAACGATATTGTAAAGGAACTTGCCTTTAATGTGGATGGACTGTCTGAAACTCTGCTGGATGGGGCAAAAAATCCGGAAAGATTTGGGGTTATGAAGTTGATGTCAATATTAAAGGATCCAGAGGTGGCCTCTGGCATGACAGCCCTGATCAATGTCTTGAAATTCTTGGGAAAAATTCTAAGGAATGTAGAGGAAAAATAATTTCTGCACTGAATGATTTTTCATACTTTTCTCAATCAAAATATCATTCATCTTTGTAATGTAAAGAAGCATTCTGCCAAAATGTTTTAAACTTAATTATATCAAGTTTGTGTGAAAGTCGAATTTAAACTTATGGAAGGGATTGGATTTCAGACAACAGTCCAGGGTAAGGCAAATGTGAACATAAAGGAGGAATTATTTAACAGGGAGGATTTTTTTGCGCCAACAGAATACCTCTTACTCGCAATAGGCAGTTGTACGGGGTCGGACGTAGCACTGATTCTATCAAAAATGAAGGTTAAACCTCCTGAATTCTCTGTCACAGTAGAGGCAGAGCGGGAGACCGAGATACCGAAGACCCTGAAATCTGTCAATATACATTATAAAATGGGAGACTCGACTGAGCCCTCACATGCGCTGAAGGCTATACTCTTGTCACTTACAAAGTACTGCAGTGTTTCCATACTTGCCGAACGGGGCGGTGCTCATGTTACGTTCAGCCTGAGCGTGAACAATAAACTGGTCTATGATCACCAGGATCCGAAAAATTTCAGCAACTCATGAAAAATTTTTCAGGCCATTGCCAGTAAGCACCACCATTGATCTGGCTTTTGGCCTGTATTTCAGCATTCCTGCATAGGCAACCGCAGAGCTGAATTCCACTATCATCCCTGCTTCAGCCAGTGCATCCCTCGATCTCACAATTTCATCTTCCGTAACCGTGATGCATCCAACATGATTGGCCATTCTTGACTGGATTATTTCCATAAGGGGAGAACTGAGTGTGATTAAGGCGTCTGCTATTGATCTTCCGTAAGCTGTTGATCGTTTTTTGTTGTTTAACACGTCGCAAATAGGGGATATCACATCCGGCTGAACCATTATTATTCTGGGCATAGATTCAATTTCGCCTGAATCAAGCAGATGCCTGAATCCTTCGAAGACTCCTATCGAGAGGGTCCCTGCAGAGGTCGGCAAGAAAATATTCTCTGGAATATTACCAGCCGTCTGTTCAAAAATCTCATATGAAAGAGATCTGATGCCGTCTCTAAATTCCGGAGTATATACGTGGCTTGCATAAATACCCTGATTTTTTCTCGCTGCTATTGATACATCTTCTCTGCTTCCGCTTATTTCATGTATTTTCGCGCCGTAGAGCCTAATCTGCTCAACTTTGTTCTTGACAGTCTGTGTGGGAACGAAGATATTTACTGTAAAACCAGCAGCATTCCCATACGCAGCTATAGAAGATCCTGCATTTCCTGAAGAATCTTCATTTATCTCTTTGATACCATACTTCCTGCTTACGCCCTTCAGGTAGGATATCATCACCTTGGATCCACGATCCTTGTATGAAAATGTGGGCTGGAAATAATCAAGTTTGAAAGCAGTATTTTCCTTTTCCAGTATCGGAGATATCACTTCTCCCAGAGAAATCCATTTATTTATATACGGGAAATTGTCAGAAAAGTTGGATGAATACTTGAAATCCGGCGTCATGTGAAAAACACCTCCACAGTCCAAACATACGTGTTCTGTACCAATGCGTTTCGAACCACATCTTACACATTTCGGTTCCATACCCAATGGAAAAGCATGGGATCATATAACATTTCATTCCGTGCCTTTTTTGAACAATTATTATTCAATTTCGACAAAAAAATATTTATATTAATACATGGTTACTCATATAATATCCGACAACTGTCTGACAGGAGTTAAAATGTTTATTAAATCTCTGGAATTGGATAACTTTAAATCTTTCGGAAACAAGAAAACTATACATTTCGAGAAGGGCTTTTCGATTATCAGTGGTCCCAATGGGAGTGGAAAGAGCAACATAGGAGACTCACTTTTATTTGTTCTTGGAACGAGGTCTTCCAAGACCATAAGGGCAGACAGACTTTCTGATCTAATTCACAAAGCATCTTCCAGCCAGAGACAGAAGAATTACTGCAAGGTTACAATTACCGTTGATTCAGAGAGAGAAGGTCTCCCCGATGAGCTGAGGCTCACAAGAATTTCCAGGGAACTTGTCAAGGAAGGGGAGGAGTACAAGAGCAACTATTACATCAACGACAACAGGGCAAAGAGATACGAAGTGGAGGAATATCTTCAACGAATGCAGTTATTTCTTGATTCCTACAGCTTTGTGCTCCAGGGAGATATCAACAATCTTGTCAAGATGACAGGATTTGAAAGAAGAAAATTACTCGAGTCAATCGCAGGAATTGAGAGCTATAACAACCAGATAGACAAAGCCAAGAGCGATATTGACGGTATCCTTTCTAACCTCAAGACCCTCGAAGCATTGAAAACTGAACTTTCTGCCAGAGTTGAAATGCTCAGGTCTCAGAAAGAGGATGCTGTCCACTTCACAACAGTTCAGGCTGAAATACAGAATCTTCGTTCCACCATACTCCAAAGGGAAGTCGGAGGACTTGAAAACCAGATTGAGGTGTATTCCAGAAAGATAGAAGAGTTAAAAGCAGAAGAGAAGAAACTAAACGAGCGGAAAGAGCAGATAGGCCAGACAATAACAAGTAAGACCATTGAGATCAGGGCAATTGAAAAGGAAAAGGAAGAAATCTCAGGTGATGCGTTAAAAGAGGTCCAGGTCAAGATAAACCAATGCCGGATTGACATCGCAGAGAAAAAAATGAAGATCTCAGACCTCGGAGAGGAAAAGGAAAAATTGATTTCAGAAAGAAAGTCCCTCGAAGAAGATACAGAAACAAAGAAACCTGAGATCTCCCAGTTTAATTCATCGCTTGTTTCATTAAGATCCGATCTAAATAAGATAAGAGAAGAGATATCTGCAAAAAAGAATGAACTTTCATTATTGACAAGGCAGGACGAGGATCTTGCAGGTGACTTTTACAAGATAAAACTGGAACTGGAGAAGTCCGATCAAATTATTGCCTCTCTTAACCTTGAGATAGAGGGGCTGAAAGTTTCTTCTGATGACCTGAACGCCAAAAAGAGTTCAAAAACGAACGACCTGATAAATCTGGAAAACAGAAAGGCTGACCTAGAATTTGAGATTCGGGACGCAAAATGGAGAATCAGAAACAACTCCGATACCGTGAGCGATAAGAGAAAACAGCTTGAATCCCTAAATAAAAGATTTTATGATCTCAGGAAAGTTATTTCAGAGAAAAGCCGGGAGAAGGATGAACTGTCCAGACAGATCAATGAAAATGGCAGAGAGTACGAGAAACTTCTCTCGATTTCTTCCAGATCCCATTCCGGCACTTCCAAAGCTTCACAGGTTATAAACAGCGCCAGGTCGTCCGGCGAAATCGGCGGAATAATTGGTACGGTCAGGGATCTCATCACGTTTGATGATAATGTCCGAAGCGCTGTTGAGGCTTCTGCCGGCGCAAGATTAAATTCGTTTGTGGTAACTGACGACGGAGTGGCAGAACAGTGCCTGAATCTCCTTAAAAGGGAACGTGCGGGGAAGCTTACGTTCCTGCCATTGAATAAAATGGCGTCGGGACGCCCAAGGGGGAAAGCTATTCTTGTTCGAAATTCCGGAGACAGTCTGGGTTACCTTTCAGAGAGCCTTCGTTATGACAGCGTATACGAGAACGTCATATGGTATTGCTTTCAGGACACTCTCCTCATGAAAGATATCGCGATCTCAAGAAAAAATATGGGCGGAGTCAGAATGGTTACCCTGGACGGTGATATCTTCGAGGCAAGCGGAGCAATCACTGGCGGGTTCACGGAAAAGAAGAATGATGCGGCAAACGTAGAAGAAAAATTATCAAGACTCAACAGCACTATAAATGAACAAAATTCCAGACTTGCTCAGCTCACCGCTGAGCTGAATCAACTGCAGGATGAGATGCATGAAGTCGGAATAAAGGTTGCAGAGCTTTCAAAAACGGAGGGATCCAATTCAAAAGAATTTGAAGATCTTAACAAGGCTATACAGGTGAACGAACCAAAGTTGATCGAGGTAAGCAACGCAATCAAGCATATGCAGGATGAAATTGGCGGTTTGGAATCGTCTCTTTCCGAGAAAAGTTCCAGGATTTCTGCCCTAAGGGAGGATCTTTCGAAGGAGACAGAAAAAAGGGAAAAAATATACAAGAAAATTGAAAAAGTTTCACCAGAAACCATTGCAAGAAAAAGAGAACTTGAAACCGTTATTGAGGACCTTTTGTCAAAGGAAACTGGTCTGAATCAACAGATTTCAAACCTCGTTTCTGAAACAAGGCTTTACGAGGCTACTCTGAAGGAAAACGGTAAAAATATATCCAAAATGAATGAAAGGCTCAAGGCTATTGACAAACTTGTTTCTGCCCTGGAAACCGATGTGACGAATCTTGGTTACGATATGAGCAAGTTCAGAGCAATGGAGGAACAACTGGATGCCAGAAATAAAGAGTTCAACAGCAGAATTTCCGCCCTCAATTCAGAAATTGATACAATGAGATCCAGTTCTGAATCAATCATGGGAGATATCGGCAGTAATCATGATAATCTCATCACTCTCGGCACCAAACTTGACAATATGATCGTAAAATTGAATGACGCAAAGGAGGAACTTGAGAAGGCGCAGGGAACACCTATACAGACAGAAATGAGTTCAACTGAGATGAAAAACCAAATCACTTTGCTTGAAAAGGAAATTGAAGCATTGGGACCAATCAACCTCAGGGCAATTGATGAATTTGATCAGGAGAACAGCAACCTCGAGAAAATGGGAACAGAGATAGGGAGACTGAACGATGAAAGGAAGGATCTTGAAAATCTCATGCAGAAACTGAATGAACAGAAAAAGATAGTTTTCAATAGACTTTTCAAGGACATAAACCAGAAGATGAATTCAATTTATTACATCCTTTCTGACGGCGGTGAGGCAGGTCTCGAGATTTCTGATGAAAGCGATCCACTGAATT
>JAJZXP010000157.1 GCA_021806345.1 Thermoplasmata archaeon
CCGATCTTCTGGAGATATTCTACTGAGTGTCAGAATTAGATCACCTTTTTTGGAGAGGTCATTATTATAGTTCCTGAAAGCTGGAGGAAAAATGACTTTCCCATCAATGTGACCGGCTGAAACAAATTTTCTTCTTATGTATTCTGAACAGTAAGCTACTAGCTTCAAATTATCATCTTTTTGCCAAAGTATTCTGCCTATCGTTTTTTTCCCAATGTTTTGGATTCTGCCGATTAAACTTCCTGGGAATTCTATGGGAGGGCCAACGTAATCAAAGGTACCTATCTCGCCAACGCCATAAACAAAGTGCCCTTCATTAACCAGTTGTTTAGCCATCCTATATTCTTTTCTCATAATCAAGGATCTTAGGAAAATATTATCTTCATCATACCAGTCAAAAGTATGCATATGAACATTTCCTATTCTCCCAAGTGCGTTGATTATACACTCCGAAACCATCTGACCACCAGTTCGTGCTTTATCGAATTCTTTAAAACAATGAAAATCCATTTTACATTTTCGTAATTATGATATCAATTTCAACTTATTGTATTTTGACCTCTGAAGATAGAACATGGGATTTTCCTTAAAACGGACTAGCACCCCCTTAGATCATGAGAGAAATTTCATGGAAAAGGAAAGGTGCTTCTTCGAACGAGCAAGGAGGCAAGAAAATAGATGAATACTCGGATAGGATATGTTATACATTTCCAAGTTCTTATCGTCTATTTTGTGAGAATTTACATATACGAATTTAAAAAGAATTTTTTAAGAAGGAGCGAAGGAAGTCAGTTGCGTTTATCCCTAAACCAATAAGAATGATTGAAGCCGAAAGTAGGACAGCATAGGTCACTTCTAATACAAAAACGTACGAGTTATGCAATACAAGTTCTACATTCCCTGAACCGTTCAGTGAGAATATAAATGCGCCGTCTGGAGAATAATAATGACCGTTGAGAATCGTACCGTTATACGTTACCTCATAGGCTCTTGTTATACCCTCATTAATAACTGAAAAATTCCCTCCGCGTATTAAAGTACTGTTTTTGAACAAGACAATTCCAAGAACAGTTCCATTAAAGCTGGTAATGGTCCTCGTAAAATATGCATCCTCTATTTTTGATTCGTTCATGGTATAAATTATATATCCAGATTCAAAACCTTTCGGAAGTGTGATTTTTGTGTTCGATAACCGCAACGCGTCACCGAAGGGTGTACCGATTTTTGCAACCGCAGATTGAGATACAGTAATGTTTGTGTACCCTAAATCTACAGTCCCTGAAAATCCATAAAAGCCAATTCTGAACCCGATATACGCTGTTCCAGGTGGGAATGTAACGTTATACTCAAAAAGCTTATTTTTGCTGGATATATTGGGATTGAAATTTTCAAAATACGTCACTCTGCTGGAATTTTTCTCCTCACCAATTATACTTACACTTGAACTACCGGAGAAATCTTCAGATGTGCTTGCTAGAAACTTTAAGTCCATGACGACGCTTGTGCTATGGTTGGCAAGGTAGATGCCTCCTGATTGCCCGGACAGGGAACCGTTGTAGTCGAGGCTGAAACTTGCATTCTTTCCGGATGCATATAGACTTCCGTTATTGAAATTGAAAGTTGAATTCCCTCCCCAGCTTGTTGTGGTGAAATTTCCAGGGAGATAGTGAGTATATTGACCTAGTGAGTTGTTCTGGTAATAACTGGTGTGACCGGAATAAGATGTGGTGTTGGCATATATGGCATAAAACGATGAGTTAACAACCTGCCCTAACATCCTGTATTCTGGCAATGCCACATCTGAGAATGCGAGATCGGAAGGGGGAATCACATCAATTGGATCGACGGTGTTTCCTATGCCTGTTGATATTCCACTGACTGACATAGAGGCATTAAAACCAAGGATATGGAACAAACCATAAAGTGTGGAACCAGAATCTCCCATACTGGATGCATTGAGCATTATGTCTGATCTGTACAGATAATCTGAGACACCTGGGACCTGATAGACGGATACATTCCATTCAGAGTATACAGTGTGCAGACCACTGCCCTTGAAAAAAGTGTTTGCTTTGCTATAATTGGAAAAACCGTATGCTGAAAATGGGTTAGGTACCGTTTTCGCAATGTCCTGTCCCGATACCACCACGTACCTTACGCTGTGTGCAATAAGATATGGGACTACATCAAACGTGAAGTTACTCTGTGTCAGGTAGGATATCCCAGATTCTGCGACGCTGTCAGGAGGCCCAGCATAAGTAAATTCGTTAATACTTGGACCGCCGATCCATAGCGTATTGTAACCTTCGCTGTAATTTGTACCAACAAGGTTATAGGCGGCGATCACAGAACCGTTAATTTCTGTTGGCGTGAAAACGCCCTTCGGAGCCACTGCATTACCCTCGAGAAACGATCCTGGGCTATCTCTCATGGGATAATATGAGCCATTGAATGCCTGCCATCCAGCAAGGGACACAAGTGACGCTATTATGAAAACAACCACCAGAGTCTTTGCATGAATAGTTCTTTTTGCATAACCTCTGTTTTTGTCTTCGATACTAATAAGGAACCTAGTTCCAACATCGTCCTTAACCCTTTCATAATGAATCTTATCAGAGTAATGAATAATTGTAAGAACACCCAAAGAAAAGAGAGGAAGATATGCAAAAGCCATCAGATTTAGAAAATGTCCCGGAAGTGAAAACGCCGTGCCAATTGCGCTGCCAATGACAGGCAATCCAACGAGCCGAAAAATAAAATTGTATACGACAGGAATGTTCCACTCTTCAGTAATCAGATATGCAACAAAAAATAGAGAAATGAACGGTATTGCGGTTCTTCTTGTAGACCTGAACAGTAGAGACGAAAAAGAAAATAACGGTACAGAAACCAACGCAATCAGCCAAATGTAAAACAAGGCTCCCGGCACAATAAGCACCTGAACCGGATTGTATAAGGAGTAAAGATCGAAGATATTCTTCACAGAAAGGACAGATGGAGGTGAATAGACAATTGTTGACCAGATGTGCCCGAAAAGTATGAAAACATTGTAAAGACTGATGTTGCTTGAATCATACGCAACCTGTGAGGATGAATATGCCCTGTATCCTAAAGCGCTAAATCCGGATAGAGATAGAGGACCTGTCAGTAACGACTGCAGGTAGAGATAAAAAATAGAAACTGTCGATAATGCGATGGATAAAACTGAATAAACCACTGCCTTAACGTTTCGCCCCATTACACTCTTAATGAAAGAAACAACAAATATGGCAATCCAGTACATTGGAACATAGTCTGGATCAAGCAAAAAAGAAAGCATCATCATTCCAGTGACAGTCATATAAGTTTTCCAGTTCGCTTTTTTCCCCATTAGAAGAACCACTGAAATTGCGATAATTATCAGAATTATACTGTCCGACCAAATGCCGCCATCGGCATTCAGGTTCAATGCTGACAAATTGGAATATGCAAGAACAAATATTATCAGCTTTCCACTGTTTTTCTTAAAGCCGGAGATGGGGTTTATCTCTTTTTGATAATAATTTACAACTATCGAAGAAAAGGCATAGCACAAGATTGAATACACAAGGAATGTGTAATATAGAAACCCCTTTTCAATTATGGAAATATTAGAAGTAAAATGAGCAAATATAAAATACGGAAACGTCAAGAATATTCTGTCAAATGAAAAACCATTCAATGGAATAATGGATGCTATCGAGTTTGGTGGAATTGCGGTACTCAATGGAAAATGCTGATCTGCATATGCATAAAAACCGGAATGAAACAACAAACCCCATAAAGTCAGCACGGGAACTAGAATAATAAACACAATCCAAATCAAACTGGAACCTTTCAAGTATTACCACATAAAATAAACATGTATTAAAGTTCTTATTTCCTTGGGGCTATGATGAAACATTTATTGTCGTACTTCCCCAATCTTCAAAAATTATCAAATAACTATACGCTCAAGTTGTAGTATAGATTGAGAATATTTTCTTTGAAAGTATCGAATGAAAAATTTGTAGCTCTAGTTAAACCATTATGGATTAAGTTTTCAGAATCAGCCATTGCCTCAGTTATGCCACCTTCTATAGAAGCGATATCATTGGGATTAACTAAAATAGCCGCATTTCCTGCAACCTCTCTTATTGTAGGTATATCGGATGTAACAACAGGCAAGCCTGTGGCGAAAGCCTCTACAATTGGGAGGCCGAAACCCTCGTAAAGAGAGGGGAAGAGAAGGAGGTCACAGGCATTATATATTTCATTTAGCGTGTCATCATCTACTTTACTGAAAGTGATACTGTTGCCCAACGACTTACCAACCCTTACCAGTCTGTAACTGTCTCCGAGCTCCTTAATTGCTTTGTCGACCATTTGAAGGTTTTTCCGTGGAGAATCCGTGGAAACCGATAGTATTAGTGTCTTGTCAACAGGTAAGTTTAGTCTTTTTCGAAGAACGTTCTTTTCAACTGAAAGCTTGGAGAAATTCTGAGAGTAAGGCAAGTAAACTGTTGTAATATCTCCGTCAAAACCGAATTCCTCTAATTGGAGTTTTAGAGTATTTGTGTTTGTTATTATATGATCTTTATGCCTTAATGTTCTGTAAAGTCGTTGAATATAGATTCTTTCTAATGACGAGGTGTGGTCAAGATAATATGGCGAATCTTGAATGTTTATTATCTCCTCTATATCATTGATCTTCAATGTGCCAGAGAACTGATTTGTATAGTGCAAGAGTATTTTACGTCCTATTTTTTTTTCATTATTTATAAATTTAATAGCATCTTTAAAAGAAATGTTGTTAAGCAAATGGTTTAATAGGGTCATTTTCATAAATCTGCCTTCAAAATTTATACCCTCATGAGGTTTAATCCAACCACCTCTGTCAAATATCAAATTTATCTGTACGGAGTTTTTTTTAAAAATGGATGCCAAGTCCTGTGACCACCTGTACGGTGATGTTAGTGGGGAGTACCTGTTAATTATGAAGACCTTTAATTCTTCACCATCAGAGTTTGAACTCTTGTAACGATCTAAATTCATGACATTTTGATTTCCCATTTTGGAAGCACTACTTGCAATACAGAAACAATCATTAATGTTTTTGCCATTTCCATTTCAGATAAGGGTAATTCGTTGAATCCAGAAATATCGATTTGCATACCAGTTGTTTACGGAGATCACATTAAAGAGTCATTGGACTCTATTTTTGCCAACAAATACCAAGATTACGAAGTTCTAGTTAATGACTCATCTAACTTTTTCAAGGCATCTGATCTGTTATCCGAATATGATGTGCATGTCATCAAAAAGAAAACAATGAGTTTTGAAAGCAGATATGTTACAATAAACGAAACGAAAGGGAACAACGTCCTTCTTTTTGATGAAACTAGAGTTATGAGTACGACCTTATTAGGGACTTTGAGCTCTATGAAAAAGGAAATAGTTGTAATAAGTGAGCGAGAGATTGGAAAAGGTATTATAACGTTTTTAACAAACTTAGATAAGCGTAATATCCCAAATGACCCAAAGTTGATCAGTCCTATAAAAAACAAAAGCATAATTCCGAGATTTTATAACCGTAACATAATCCGTAAAGCCATGGATGAGATCTCCAAAAATCTCCCGCTTAATCTGATAAAGGAGATTGTGGGATTAGATCTTGAGCTCATCTATTTGGAGGGTTATAAAATTTCTCAAAGCATCGGAATTATTCACACACCTGAAATAAATCATTACGGAGACAATAATTTTCAAGAAGTTTTTAGGAAATATTTCAGGTATGGTAAATCGCAAAAAATGCTCAGGAATAGTTATTATGCTGACTTTGCTGGTTTATCTGGCAGGAACAGGGGAAACGCGTCACCTAAAGCATGGATACAGAGTCTTCCTCTGCAAATAATAAGGGGAATACCTTTTCTTTTTGGTTACTTATCTGGCAGCAGTGATTGAACGACAATGTTTTAGTTGATAACCTTAATTTATAAGTTACGATAGCTCTGCGATCTGATGAAAGAATTACATTTCAAAAATTATAAACAATCCAGTTTCCAATACTTAAGTTTTAGCATATAAATTTTCACCGAGATTCCCAGAATTTTTGAGTTCATGCATGATCATGCCGCTCATGATTGCACATTTAAGTCCCGTTTATGTCACATGCTGGTAGAAAAAACATGGAAAAGCTTAATTTCAGGAGAATGGATCATAGTATGCTCTAGTTGTGTGGAGTAGCAAGGATCTCCCTGTTTGAGGAGATCCTGCCTTTCAATTATAGTTATATATTCGCAGATTCTGATGCATAATTGCAGTTGGGACGGAATGGCAGATCTATGCCATGCCTCATGTATCTGAGAATTTCCGGTATACCTGCGTTTACAGCAAGGGATGCCTGTATCATGAGGAGTATAATATATGCCATGAGTGCAGAAAATATCTGAATGAGAATGCCGTTTATATTCTTCGAGATTAGATGGTCAATCTTCAGGTATGTCTTCATTGTACGGAAAAAGATCTCAATTGACCATCTCCGGGAATATATCATGTGGATGTAGAGATCCGGCAGATCGAATATGTCTGTGATGTAATCCTTCTGTT
>JAJZXP010000277.1 GCA_021806345.1 Thermoplasmata archaeon
AGGCGAGAGAACTATTTAATCAGTATAATTTCACAGTGGATGAGCTCTCTCCTAAGGAGGTTGAGGTAAGCCTTGACCCTGCAATGATTGGAACAATATTTGAAAATATGCTGCCTGAAAATGAGAGGGGATTAAAGGGTACTTTTTACACCCCTCCTGAGGAGGTTTCATTTATATGTAGAAGGGCACTGGCTTCATATCTTAAGTTACCCGAAACTATACAGGAAACTGACGGAAAAAAAATTCTTCATGACGGAATAACATCACTTATAGAAACAGTGATTCAGCATAAAAGTGAAAAGGAAGTGAGAGAATTGAGAGAGAAAATCCTCTCCATAACTGTGCTCGATCCTGCGGTTGGTTCAGGCGGGTTCCTTCTTGGCATGATGCAGGAAATGATAAATCTTCTCCGGCAGGCAGATGAGAGTGTAGGCTGGAATTCTGATTTAGATGTGTATAAAACAAAAATCCTTCAGAATTTGTTTGGGTTTGATATAGAAGATGAGGCTATTGAAATAGCCAGGCTGAGGATGTGGCTTTCCATGATTGTGGATAAAAAGGAGCCAGAGCCTCTCCAGAGTCTGGACCTCAATATTGTTGTAATTTCAGATTCTTTGACTAAATTTGAGCATAGAAATATAGATAGTGACCCTGATTTTACATGGGACGAGATGCGTAATATTCGGGAAAAATTTGCCACTGCGAAGAAGCCAGATGTAAGAGCAAAGCTCAGAAGAGAGCTTCAAGAGATTCAGAAGAGAATGGAAAATGAGACAGGCGTAAAGGGTGGATTAATCGAATCCTGGGCACCAAAGCCTATGGATATTATTGTAATGAATCCCCCATATGTAAGGCACGAATCCATAACGGAAGACAAGAAAAAGTATTATAATTCAACTTTCAGAATGGATCGTGATAAATCAATAAATACAAAATCGGATCTATACACCTATTTTATTATCAGGGCTATAGACTTGATTAACGAAAATGGTATCGTATCAGTTATATCATCAGATAAGTGGCTTGAAACTAAATACGGTAAGGATTTGCAAAAGAAATTGATTGGGAGATTAATCGGAGTTTATGGTCAGAGGGCCCGAACGTTTGGAGCAGATGTCAATAGCGTGATCACCGTATACACAAAGAATAATGATTTCTCAAAAGGAGCTGAATTTATCTATCTAGAATCTTACTCATCACGTTTGGTAAGGAATTATATCCATTTCATGAGAAAAGACTTGGAACCTGGTACATGGTTTTATCTTCGAGTACCAAAAATGTTTATGGAAAAGATATATCCAAAGCTGACTCACAATCTTAAAGAATTTGCAGAAATAAAGGCTGGGATTAAAACTGGAGCCAATGGCTTCTTTTACATGAAGGATGTTTCAGCATCTTATGAGGGAGATTACCTTGAGGATTACAAGAAGTTTAAGGACTTGGGTGTTAGTGCGAGGAATGAGAAGGAATTAAAGGAGCATGGCCTTATTTACATTGAAAATTTATTAGGAGATAGATTTATTTTGGAAGAAAGTGATTTACGTAGAATAGTCAAAAGTCCTAAAGAATTAGATAAATACGTAAATATAGGTAATAACCTGCAAATTATGTGTTTATACACAAAAAACCCAGGAAAATTTACCAGAAAATATATATACTACGGCGAACAAAAACGTTTTAATTTAAAGCCTTCGACTAAAAACAGACGCCCTTGGTTTTTTATTAATCAAGCTAAGCCAACAAAGCTTTTAATTACAGTAAATCAAATGGATAGACTTTTCAATCCATTTATAGAGACGGAAATTTTAGTTGATAAAATGTTTTATCTAGTATACCCTCGTAATAAAGAAGAATATTACAAATTATTTATACTCCTTAATTCTACTATATTTTTTACAATATCAGAATTATATGGTTGGAGAATGGGAGGTGGAATTTTAACTAACACGGTAGAAGGTTACGAAAACATTCCCTTTTTTGATTTTAATAAGATTGATTTTTCAAAGATTAAAACTCTATTGAATAGAGAGGTAGAAGTTTACTTTAAAGAAGTTAAAATGGAAGATCGCAAGAAATTAGATGAGCAATTGTTTAAGGAAATGGGGATTGAAAAATTGTCTCTGGATGAATTTTACAAAGAATTTAATGAACTTGTTGAGGACAGGCTTATCAAAGCTGACAGAGGCTTAAAGTCACAGGAGGCATCCAATGAGCAGGATAATTGATAATGAAAAAGAGAAAATGTATGATATTCTCAATAAGGAGATACCATCAGCAGATGAACTTGCATTTGCATCTGCATACTTCAACATAAGAGGGTTTGGTCTTATCAAGGATGCAATTAAGGATAAACCAATGAGTTTCCTTGTTGGAAGGCCGCAGGACGAAAGTATATCCTTTGAGGAGCAGATAGTTAGGGAGCTAGAAGAGAATGAGGACGATCCAGAATATTTTAATTTGATGGTTGAGGCTGTTTCTTACTTTTCTGATGAACCCAGATCAATTAAGAAAATAAACGGTCCTTTTTTCCACGGAAAAGCATACATTGGGGCCAGCCCATCCCTTAACTCTGTAAAAAATGGGATAGGAATAGTGGGATCCAGCAACTTTACATACGCCGGCTTAAAGACAAATAGCGAACTTAACGTTGTGAATACTGACCGGGAACTTGTAAAAGATATAAGCCAGTGGTTCCAGGGCAAATGGGATTCTGCCATGGACTACAAAGAAGAATTCCTGTCATTTCTGAAAAATTATACGGTGACGCACACGCCCTATGAGGTTGTAGCAAAGGCCCTATATGAGAATTATAAAAATGACCTTGAGCAGTCGGAAAAAGTTAAAATAATGGGTTTAAAGAAATTTCAGATAGTATCTCTTCTTGAAGCTAGAAGAATTATTTCCTCTTATAACGGAGTTGTAATTGCAGATTCAACTGGGCTAGGAAAGACAAGAACCATGATTGCACTTGCGCATGATGCAAGGCAGGAAAAAAAGAAAGTTCTATTGATTGCTCCCAAGAGTGTGCTGAGAACAACTTGGGCGAAGGAGATGGAAAACCTTGACACACACATAGATTCGATTAATTCTGAACATGTATCGGCAAATCCGGATGAATTTCTTGAAAAATACAAACGGAAAGGAATCAATTTTATACTGGTTGATGAAGCCCATTACTTCAAATCCTCATCATCTAACAGGTACAAGGCACTTAGGGATCTTATAGTTCATAATGATGCACAGGTAGTTCTTGCCACCGCTACCCCTGTGAATAACAGCTTAATGGACCTTCACAACCTCATATCCCTGTTTGCTAAAGATGATTCTATACAGGATATTACGGGGACTACACTTAAGGGCTATTTTTCCAACAACCAAAAAATGCTTATTGAAGGCAAAAACTTTGAAATGTCAGAGGTTCTTGAGAGATTTGTTGTAAGGCATTCAAGAAAATTCGCCCAGGCAGTAGAGCCTGACCTGAGCTTCCCACAAAGAGTAATAGATAAGGATTCTGGAAATGCCTACAAATCAACAATACCCTATGATGCCCTATACTCCAAGCTGGAAAAAATCAATTTTGCGACCTATGATCTTTCAATTGAAAGGTTTTCTGACCTAAGACTTCCCAGTGGAGAGGCCATATCACAGTTCAACCAGAAGGAAAAAAAGGAAAAGCTGAAGAGTTTGGTTAAAACGATTGTTATCCTGAATATCTTTAAAAGGCTTGAAAGCTCTATTGTGGCATTCAGGGATACGATCAATTCAATAGTAGATTACATGAAGAAAGCTAAAGCGTATGCAGAGAAAAATGGATATTTTCTCCCACGTGCCGCTTCAGATGATGCGCTTTTTGATTTTGACGAGGAATTTCCAGGAGACATATTCAAAAACACAAAATACAAAGAACTGAAAGATAAATGTATTCTTTCAGAGGATGAAAAAACATGGTTTGTAAATTCATGTGAGAAGGATATTAAACTCTTTGAAGAAATATTAAATGAAATACCTGAAAAGGACACAAAGATTGAGGCTTTAGTGGCCAGACTAAATAAGATAATGCCTGGTATTGAAGAGCCGAATGGCATAGTTATTTTTACCCAGTATTCAGCCACAGCAAAGTATCTTTTCAATGCTATAAAAGAGATTTATGAAAGGACGTACCTTACATCAGGAAATAAGTGCATAAATGCCAGTGGAAAAGACTCCACTACAACTGATATTGTTGAAGATTTTCAGGCTCATGGCGGCATAATAGTAAGCACAGATGTGCTCAGCGAGGGACAAAATTTGCAGAATGCACAGTATGTGGTAAACTATGACTTTCCATGGAACCCTGTCGTCCTAATTCAGAGAGTGGGGAGGATAGACAGGATGGGTTCAAAGCACAGCCAGGTCTATCTATTGAATATTATGCTGCAGAATTCAAACAAGAATGATGAGAAATCGCTGGAGCATTTTATAGGCCTTATGGGGAAACTTTATGGAAAGATCATAGGCATAAAGGCCACAATAGGCATTGATTCCCCTGTCCTTGGTGAAGACGCTGACCCAAAGGATTTTGGTAAAACGCAGAAGCTCATTGCAGAGGGGAAAAGCGATATTCTGGTTGAATTGGAAAAGGAGTTGGACCAGTTCACAAATGACCCCAAGGATCAGCTAATGGAGATAATAGATCAGAAAGGCGAGGAATGGATTAAAAACATCCCGCGAGGCATAGGAGCATTCAAGAAGTTCGATAAAAACGGTGTTTTTAGCCTTTTCACAGATGGTGAAAAATTCTACTGGAGGCTTAAAATGGAGGGTGGCGAAGAACTAATAAGCGACCCTGGGCAGATAATTCTAATCCTTATGGAAGAAAGCGATAAAGATATCAGTGGTCAAAAGATTGAATACAGCAACCTTGTTAAAAAACTGAAAGACTTGAAAGAGTCTGTATTGGAGTCTATTTCAAAGGAAAAAATGAGAAGGAAATCGTCCACGGTAATCCCAAACCTCACGAAACAAAGTAGCGAGGTATACAATAAGCTAGCAGAAATTGACGAGGAGTTAGCTCTTAAATTCAGGCAGTTGGTAAACATGGAAACAATGGTGCGATCCCTTTACGAATCGTTGAACAATGAAAACTTCCTTGAGAAAGCACGGGAAGTCATACTTAAGCAGTTCAGCAAAAAAAGTACATCGCCTGAAAAGGAAATAACACTCAAGAGAATATGCTGGTGCCTGCTTTCAAAAGAGTAGTTGATGTACTATTAGCTTTTGTTACTACATCAACATAACTGCAAAATGGTACTAATGAAATACAGATAAACTATAGAAAAGAATATAGAAATAAACCCCTAATTCAGAATATTTTACCAGAAACCTATAACCACTTACATGATACTATATGAAGACACTGTCATAGAAACAGCGTTTTAAAGGAAAAATGCAGCAAAATGACATGCAGTGATGTTGTCTTCCTATTATTAAATAATTATAAGTCTCATCAATAGGCATCGAAAGAACACCGAAAGTCATACCGAAAAGAAACCAGTATTTTTTGATACTTTTATCTAGAATCTAAAGCCAAAGACATGTTAACTAATTATAAAACACATGTAATCCTAAAAATAAGAAATTTTTAACAACCATTCTTTAATTAGAATTTTATTTCCTTTCAGGATTTCAGATAGAGATTATAAAGTTCTCCTATAATCATTTGCTTTATCTTTCATTATACATAAACACGGCAGTTCAATGAATCTGATCAAATAGAAGTGTAAAATGTTTTCATCACTTCATTTTGTTTTAAAGCATAGCGATTATAATCCTTATAATATTCTGATATTATGCAGCAGTATACTCTCGCTTTACCTTATATTTTGAGCATAATTTCTGTCATAGTTTCGCTCTTTACCCTATATTTTACTACAATACGAAGAGGCAAAATTAAATTTCATATCACCTAATGCAGTATATGCTTTCCGAGTAAATATTACCGGTTCCTTTAAAAATAATAATCTTGCAATTCCGGTATTCACTTCTAATATGGTGTTATTTCGAAAGGGTTTAGCCATAGGATGGTTGTAGATAATAATACTGTATTCCAAGCTCTACTCGATATGGACAAAGTCAATGTTACAAGTCCATTCACAGTGACTGGAATAAATTTGAATATACCTTATATATTTCTCCCACGTGTTCTTCAAGTATGTTATAACTAATGCTAATTTAAGACTTAGTGATTATTTTATTTTGTTTTTTATAATATTGATCATTCTATTAACCTTCATATGACTTGTAAAACCCATTGCAGAAAAAAGATAATGGCAAAATAGCATAAAAATTAGAAAACTTATAAACAGGAATCTAACTAACGATTTTTATTATCCATCCCAATGCCGGATAAACTGTTAGCAGTAGCAAAGACATCTTCAAAGGGTTCTTCATTGAGAATAACAATTCCAAAGGAGATTGCAGAAAAATTGAATATCTCAGAATCAGAACATATTGGTTTTTATTAAGTTGAAGGTGAGATTTTGATCATAAAGATTTCATAATGGCACAAATAAATGATATAAAATCTTTCAAATATCTCAATATTTTCACTGGATTTGCCCT
>JAJZXP010000243.1 GCA_021806345.1 Thermoplasmata archaeon
TACAACCCTATTCATATGGATTTTTTTACTTCTGCAGAGTTACGTCAACACCTGGAGGAATTCATCAAATCTATTCAGGATTTTTCCGGAACATTCCATACAGAATGTATCCCAGCATTCACAGAGGACAGCATTATGGTGGGGTCAAGCATAATAATGTCAAGATATCTCTTTCTCAAGAAACTTTTTCCTTCAAGGTCATTCTATTTCGGGATAACAGGAGGAACAAATACTATGGCTGTAGAGATGGCAATTGCAGCTCTGACTTTCAGTGAGAAAATACACTATGTTATAAAGGGTAATGGACAAGATCCTGATGGGTATAGAATAAACACTTTCAGCACACCGGAACTGAGGGATAAGATCCTGAATTATAATATCCAGGGGGGTGGGATTCGTGATGAATAATAAATTCAGGGATTTTCAGGACCAAATATTCTTTGATAATCTAGGGGATGAAGGACCTTTCCTTAAAGAAAGAGCCGCTGTGAATATAATACGATACTATACGTTATTGAATAACTATTTGAAATCAGTTAAAGAAAATGCCAGAAACGCTAGATTTACATGGAAGATAAAAAAGAGGGATAAAATTGAAAACGACAACAAAACCTTTGACATCGAACTCGCAATTGAGAATGGAGAAAACAAGGCAGAAGAAGATTATACAAAAGCAATCCTTCAAAGAATTCTAAAAGGAGATATCAAATCTTTACAATGGGAAAACGCAAATAAAAAAAATAACAAAAACCACACGACAGTACTAGACACTTATGAAGACGAGGAATTCATAACGGTGGATACTCTCCCTCCAGATAATTCAACTCTATCTCCCGACACGAGAGACTTTTCCATAGAGAAGGAAATAAGTGCATTACGCAAATTGATGAACAATCCTGAGAAACACCACCTCCCTCTATTGAGGCTTGCAGCACCTGGTGCTGATAAATTTTGGGAGGAGCCTGATTTTATTCAAGATGTTCAATGGAAGATACTAACCGACGACAGCTTTCCTGGGGTTAATGAACAGAGAGATGTTGTGAAAAAAGCCCTTTCAACAAAAAATTTTGCCATTTTAGAGGGACCCCCAGGCTCTGGAAAGACCACCGTAATATCAGAAATAATACTCCAGATGTTAGCTAAAGGAAAGAGACTTCTATTGATCGGATCAACTCACGTAGCTGTTGACAATGTACTGGAGAAATTAATAAAGTATCAGGATACTGTTGTTCCCATAAGAATAGCGCCATTAGATCTGGAACTACCGCCAGAAATTGAGGATCTCACTTATAGAAAATATGTTAAGCATTTCAAAATCAGGTTGCTTGATAATCTCCAGAAAATAAAGAGGAAAGATGAGATACAGGAGGAGTGGATGCGAGATATTCAGCAGGATTCCAGCTCAGAATTTATACAGAATATAGTGAATGATTCCATAAACCTAGTTTGTGGCACTTCTATGGGAGTGCTTCAATTTCCAGAAATAAAAGATTCTCTTTCCAAAAAGAAATTCGATTGTCTTTTTGATGCCATGATTATCGACGAAGCGAGCAAGACAACTTTTCAGGAATTTCTTGTACCAGCGATGTTTTCCAGAAAGTGGATTATTTCAGGTGATCCTAAACAGCTCTCACCCTATACAGACAGAGAATTTATTGAAACGCAAATAGAGAATCTGATAAAAAGTGAATATCATCTGGAAAATTCGCAGAAAAA
This sequence comes from Thermoplasmata archaeon, assembly GCA_021806345.1. The sequence goes on from JAJZXP010000243.1 coordinate 1,717, forward strand.
ATATGAGGATACTCAGTATGTATCCCTTACAGCATTTAATGCCACCAGATCTATTTCAGATGGCGGTAATGGAAGTGAAAAAAAAGCATTGATCCTATTGGGTGAGGAGCAACAGGACATTGGAGACATGCTCGAGAAGCAGTTAAGATCGTTGAATGATAAAGCCCTAATCCATCAGGTGCCAGATAAATGGGATAATACGAACCTGGAAAAACTGATCATAAATGGTTCGGATATTATAATTTCAAAACGTTCACTTGCTAAGGATATTCTCGATGCAATTCCCTATGGTTGCATACAAATTGGAAAAGGCCTTGACTGTGTTAGAATATCCTATCAGAACAATTATTTACAGAAAGATAGAACGGAATCCGGCACTCAGTTCCCGTGCTCTATTCATGGATCAGGCGAGGAAAAGACATTATCGCAGGAGTTGGCATGGAGAATGGAAAGAGCCTATGAATTGAGATTATTGCCGGAAAAAGCAAAAAAATTAAAGGTTCAAGTAGAGCAGTTGCTACCCGCGGTCCACGAAAATTTAGACCAACTGGTAATCAGAATTTGGAATATTATGTATTGCAGTTTTCCATCTATCGTGGAGTTGTTAACAATTGGAAGCACACGTACAAATCGTTTTCAAAGGGAATCAGTTCTAGATTCCGGACTACCGGAAGAATTCAAGAAACTTGTCTGGACACGACTAAGCTTTCAGTACAGGATGCATCCAGATATTTCCAGATTTCCAAGGGAACTCGTTTATACTTCAGAGCCTGAAGGAATTGTCGCCCTTCTTGATTCTTCGAAAACGAAGAGAGAATGGAACTACAAAAGGTATGATAACAGGGTTTCCTGGATTAACATCTTTAGTGGAAAGAACAACAATACAAATGGAAGGAAGAACCAAAATAAAAATGATCAAGAAGCCAGTGCAATCATGGATCAGTTAGATGCGTTTCTGGAATACGCTGAAGGGAATAAGCACCCGGATTCATCCCAATGGACAGTAGCAATTCTGTCATTTTATAAACCACAGACAAGACTACTAATTCAGAAGTTAGGTCCTCTGTTAAGTGCGAGGCGTTTTAAAGGCCGCGGACATGTTTATTTCAATAATGACGGTTCTGTTAAAATATTTGTTGGAAACGTGGATTCCATGCAGGGAAGGGAAGCTGATATAGTATTTCTATCCATGGTAAGGAGGGGTGGCCTGGGGTTTCTCGACAACACCAACAGGATAAACGTTGCTATTACGAGAGCAAAGTACCAGCTAGTAGTTTTTGGTAATCACAAATTATTTTGCAATCCAAAACACAGCGACACCCTGATTTATAAATTCTCAAAAAAGATAACGCCCGATTTAAAGTTCGGCAGGAGGTCATAAATATGGTAAGTGATAAAATTATTCTGAAACGAAGTCTAGATGTTGAGTTCTTTGAATGCCTTGCAACTATAAGACGCAAAGAGAAGGTGCCTTACATAACGTCTGTACTTAAGCTTGCGGTGCAAAGTGAACAAATCACACCGGAGCTCTTAAGAGATGAGCTATTGCCTGGGGAATCATTGGCTTTATCCACAAATATAATAAAGCGCCATACCCAGCTTGGCTTCATAGACGAAAATGGAGTGCCAAAATACCTTGGGATTATGGCTGCTAAGGGAAACGTTCTCATGCCAGAAAGAGGGAAGTACATCATTGGGGTAACTAAAGACCCCTTGGTCAACAACAGAATTATATACATTAAGCGAGCCCCCGACATTACCCGGAACACATATTCATCCACGAATTCGAATAAGGATAAGTCGCAGGAAAGAAAAATGGCAAAAATTCCCCAGGGCATTATAGGAAAACACTCACTTGTATGGTTAGAGAATACAGATAATAAAGATAATAAAGATAATACAGAAAATACGAATAAAGAACCAATAGAAATACTGGTTGAATCTATTGCGGACATAGTATATTCAGCGGAAGTTAAAATTCATTTCCAGTTAGAAGTTGTAATCAGCAATAACAGCAAAGTCATTTCAATAAATAATGAAAAGAATGGGAGTATCAAGATCACTGAAAATTTAGAATTGGATTTAGATGAGATTTGGAAATTAGAGGTTAAGGATACTGGATTGAAGTGGATCGGAAACCCTATGGAAATGGGTAGAGGGTTGATCAAATACAAGGAAACAAATGCTTCGGAGCGAAAGTCATTTTCTAAAAATATTCCGCAAAAAGAAATAGATACAAGATCTGCCGGCAAATTCACAGTTGGTCCAATTGTCGTAAACATCCAGCCAGATAACGATAGGGATGCGACGCTTTGGGCCAATGAACTGATAAAATCAGAAATTACCGAGTATTGTACTGAAAAAGATTATATGGAGATATGCGAAAAGGTCAGTAAAAAATTTACCGACTCGTCTCCAAATATTTCCAATATTGAGGAGTTTTTAAAATATCTGCGTGATAAAGATGATGGTACGGACGAGAACTCAACACAAAGTCTTCCAATGGAGTACTGGTATCTACAGGCTCCAAGAGATCTAAAACCGGAGGTGATATGAATGGTAGATGAATCCAAAAATTTAGAACAGAAAGTTGAAAAGATAGTAGACAACAGCAATGAAATCATTGGGCCTTTCCTTTTAGAAAGTGGCAACGCAGAGTCTCCACCATCTATTTCTAATAAAGACAGGATTTTTCAATCAGGGGACCATGACCTGACACAAAGAATACTCTCCATAATTTCTGAGGCTGAAGATTTTATTTGCCTCAGTAGCTTTATTATCCAGGGTTCGGAGATATTCGATGAAATAAACAAGAGTTGTTTGAGAGGAGTGCGGGTTTATATTCTTACATCCGCGGAAGTACACGCAGACGATGAAGTGGAAGAAATAGAGGGTACCGTTTCGGACAGAAAAGAGGCAGCCAGGAAATTACTTGTAGATTTGGGCGGAAAAGCGCTTATTAAAACTGGTGGGAGCCTTCATTCAAAATTCATCTTATCAGATCCGCTCACTAAACCAAGAGGCATGGTGTTCACTGCTAATCTGACAGTGAGGGCGATTAACCAAAACCTTGAACTTGCTGTAGAGCTTTCAAAGAAAGAGGTCGCTGAATTGTACAGGCAGTTTCTTAATGGATTCTGGGTTGTTGCCGACAGAACTCTATCCCTTTCAAAGGATGTGGGAAACAGCTTAAAGTCTGCAAAAAAATATCCAGATTTTGCAGGTCAAGAATATACTCCCGAAGAAATTCAATGGACTATGGGTAATCAATGCCTTCTTAAAAACGGAGTCATGGATGCCATAGAATCTGCCAAAGAGTCTATCTCGCTTTCCGCATGGACAATTGATATTTCGCATCCAGTTGCGAAGTTATTGATAAAAAAGAGTTCTGAAGGTGTCAGGGTAAGGATTTTTACGAGGCCTCATGTGTTAAACATTGGTTTTATCAATGAAATTATCAAAACTGGTGGTCAGGTATATTGTCATCCACTTCTACATGCAAAATCTATTGTCATAGATGATAGTTATGGAATGATAATGACTGCTAACATATCGAAACTTGGTTTAGATGAAGGATTTGAAACAGGAGTTATCCTCAATGCCAGACAGGTTCAAGTGCTGAAAAATGTCCATGAAGAGTGGAAAAACCGTGTGCAATATTTTTCCGTATCACAAATGAAACTCATGGAAGTCAGGAGAACCAGGCTAGATCTATCGGATAAACTAACACCAATTAACCCTCCTAAATACACGAAAGTGGTGGATCATGGAAAAATATACCTAGAGAATTTAGAAGGTTATTTTAATCAAGAGTGGGACCCTGGTAAAATACAAAAAGACTATAGTGCAATAAAAATCACTCATAAGGCAACTCTTATTCCACCGCAATTGCCATCAGGCGCTAAAAAGCTGGAACAGCAGGTAAATGAAGGTATTGGTGTATACGAATCGAAAAAGGAGAAATTCGTTTGCATCAAAAACCAGAATCAGTTAATCGAGGGAAAATCTTTGGCCAATAAACTTAAAGCGAAACTTGTGCTATGCACATGAGCCATTATCAAAGGATAGTTGCATCACGGTTAAAATATCAATTGCAATTAAAATTTTTATATCGGGTATGAAAAATAAGTTAGAAAATGTAAAATTTCCACTGCAACTTAAAAGTAATATTCCCGTTATTCCAAAATATCATAGAAATTGTAAGACATCCTTTTGCTGGCCTTTTTCATTTTAATTTATGAAGATTAGGGTATAATCAAATGTTAGGAACTTAATATCCATCTCATCTAACTATAAAATAGAACCTTGCCTTTTTTAGGGTTCAATCTTAGAATAATAGGAATGGGTTAAAGGTTTAGAATTAAAGCCATAATCGGTCAACCACAAAACCATTTGAGCAGGCAAATTCATTTCCGATTTTCATTCCCTACAAACAGATATTTTCATAAATTTCTCCACTAACACCATGATTATTACCGAAAATATCTTCCCTTGCAATTCTGCACAGTTCATCCTTATTCAGAAATCCTCCCCGAACGAGCTTGGAAATTATTTCATTGCAATCCTCTCTTCTGTTTTCTCTTAAATATAACTCAAAGAGTGTAAGAAGGTAATAAGAAGAATATGGATCGCATTTAAGAGATTCCTGAATCTCCTGAATGGCATCATTATTTTTCCTCAACATCATCATTGCAATGGATCTCATGTGGTGATAATCTGAATTTTCCGGACTTAAGGAAATCGAACTCTCCATTTCTTCAGCAGCCTCCACATACCTGCCCATAATGAATAGATCCCTGGCCCTGGAGAATCTGTAACTGGAATCGTATGGCTTTAGTTCAATTGCTTTGTTATATTCCTCAATCGCCGTGGA
>JAJZXP010000106.1 GCA_021806345.1 Thermoplasmata archaeon
AATGATTAATATTATTGCACCTATGAAGAGAAACAATAACCATGAAATTGAATCGCTGTTGAAGAAGCCATGACCTCCCAATAACAATACGGCAGAGATTCCGAAACTAGCTGGCACAGCTGCACCATTATACACAACACCTATGGTTGTAGCCCTGTGGGTTTTTTGAAAAACCTCTGCGAGATATGCAGGTATTGTTGAAAATATAGCCGCCTCTATAAACGCTTGTATTGCAAATGCCAGTACTGTTAGAAATACTGATCCTGACATGGCAAGCAAGTATAACGGTACAATTGATATTAAGAAAATTGTTGAGAACAACAGAAGAGTGACCCTTCTCCTGAATATTATATACGCAGCAAAACCGCCTATCCATACTCCAAAAAGCGATATTAAATTGATATAGGAGTTGTATAAATCATTTGTTGCTGTTCCATAAAGTATAGGATAAAGCATCGGAATAAGAGTAGGATAAAACCCAAGTGTAATGGTGTTCAGTAAAAGAAGACCTACAACAATAAATAATGCTGCTAAAAGCGCATACCATTGCTTGAGCATTCCTTCTGCAGGAATATGTTCAATTTCGTTCTTATTTTTCATTTCATCAAATACTGGGCTTTCTTTACTGGAAAGTCGTATAACAAGTGCAATTATTCCAGGAATTATTGTTGTAGCAAACAATGCCCTCCACACAAGATTGGTGGATTGCGCTTGCCCAAAATATCCCGTAAAACCTGCTGCAACTAACAAGATCAAAAAATAGCCCACTCCATAACCACTCTGCACAAATGCGCCAACTGGCATCCTTTTCTTCTGAGGTACAGACTCCATCGAAAGCGCAGTTCCACCTGCATATTCGGCACCTGCAAACAAGCCCACTACAAAAAGGAGGGAATAAAGAATTACTGTAGCCAGATATCCTACTGTTTTATAGGTGGGGATAAACGCAATGAGAAACGAAGAAAAAGAAAACCCCATGATTGAGTATATTAGCATTTTCTTTCTTCCCAACCTGTCTCCAAGGAAGTTTCCAAGAATTAAGGAACCGATCAGTCTTGCAACTGATCCTACTACCAAACCTAGAAAGATGAGTAAAAGAGCCTGAGAAAATTTTGCAGGAAAGAAGACATTTGAAAAAGTGATCGCTACCACAAGATATGCAATGGAAGTATATCCGTCCATTAGCCATCCAGAAAAAGCTGACATTATCTGTCCAATTTGAGTTCTGGACAACTTTTCACTGCTTAATGTAGAATTCACAAAAGTGTAGTATTTTCATATATATAGCAATATTTATCATTCTTATTTCTTGGAAATTCGTGTTTTGGATTGTCATTTTAATGAAATAAATGTTTTTCCCATAAATTATATAGCAGAGAAACAAATTTCACTTAAGTATAACTCACTAAACTCGTAAAATCCTTTTTTTTGTAACAAAAGGGTTAAAATTTAAAATGGCATAATGGTTCATTTTGAGCGACGAAAGAAAAAGTTTTTTGAATAAAATTAAAGGTTTATTCGAACCACTCCTTTTTTCAAGAAATTATCTTAAGGATAAGAAATGGGTTCTTTATCTTATAATTTCTTTCGCCGTGCTAACAACTGCCACCAGGCTTTACGTGCCAATTGTGATCGGAGGAATCACTGATTCACTCGTTGCAAAGAATTACAATCTGACATATATTGGAATTGAATACATTATAATTCTTGCAATTATTTCTGCAATCTCTTCTTTCGTGGTGAATTTCGGGGCTCAATACATAAGTCAGATTTATGCTTACAACCTGAGGAAAAAAGTTGTTAACAGTCTTGTGATGAAAAAAACAGGATTTTTCAGTGACAAAACGTCAGGGGATCTCCTCTCCAGAACGACAATGGACATTGATGCAAGTCGGAATTTTATAATGAACTCCCTATCACAGTTAATTCCAACAATTCTGATTATAATATTTGCGATTGGCTATCTTGCTTACTTAAACGTATATTTTTCCTTATTCTTCTTTGCGGCTGTCCCAATCCTGATTTACATAGGTATAATCTTCCAAAGAAAACAGAGACCACACTGGATGAAAATCAGGGAAACCTACGGTGTAATGACTGAGAGTATCCAGGAAAATATAGTAGGGCAAAGGACTGTCAGATCATATCTTCTTGAGGACCCACAAATCGATAAATTCACAGGTATCACAGACACTTACTACGGAGAATATTTAGATGTGGCCGATCTGCGTGGTTTTTACAATAATTTGATGCCTTTTATAATCAGTGCAGTTGCGTCTGCAGTGATTTTCTACGGCGGATACGAGTCAATAATTGCGGGGGCGCAAGTTGGATCTCTTGTGGCTGCAGTTCAAATTTTTACTCTTGTTACATTTCCTGTGAGTTTTCTGGGGAGACTGATAGTTTTCTCTGAAAATGCAAGGGCGGGAATAGGCAGGATTAAGGGAGTTCTTGACAGAGAAATGGACGAGGATGTCATTACAGATGGTGATTTTCCCAAGAGGAATGGTATAAGTTTGAGGGCTATTGGATACAAAAGGGGGGAAAAGACAATACTAAAAGACGTAGATGCAGAATTCCCTGCAGAATCATTCATATGCATAACCGGTGAAACTGGATCAGGAAAGAGCAGCCTGGTTAATCTGATTCCCCGTCTGGAAGATCCAAAGAATGGAGAAATTTTGATAGGGGGGGTAAAAGTAACGGATATACCTCTCAAATCTTTAAGGAGGTATATTGCCATAGTGCCACAGGAGATTAACCTTTTATCAGGAACAGTTATGGAAAACATCGTTTTCGGAAGAGACTATGTCAGTGAGGACATGGCCAAAAGGGCAGCTAAAATCGCAAGGGTGGATGACTTTATTGAAAAACTTCCAGAGAAATTCGAAACTCTTCTTGGTGAGAGAGGAATAACGCTATCGGGTGGACAGAGACAAAGGGTTGCCCTGGCACGAGCCATTGCTTCAAGACCTCGGATTCTTGTACTTGATGATGCAACTTCTAGTGTAGATCCAGAAACAGAGTTGGAAATTTTTTCAAGGATAACCAAGAATATAGAAGGGATTACAGTAATACTTGTATCACTCAGGTATTCTGCAATGAAATATGCATCGAGTGTTTATAAGTTAGAGGACGGCAATTTATCACTAATGGATGATCTAGCAGTAGAAGGGCTGAACTTTGATATAAAAGTGGGGGGGTTCAAGAATGAAGCCGACCTATGAGGATATTGAAGAAAGATATATCAGGACCCTTAAGGGGAGGGCAGCCCTTAAAAGAATGGTTAGGGATATTATCAAGAACAGGAAGCAGACGGCGATAATTTTTGTATCTGTAATTATAACAGCAATTGCCGCCACCTTTTCTCCACTGGCCATCGGCGACGCTGTAAATGGAGTTACAGCGAAGAGTGTAAAGACGATCATAGAATTCAGTTTGTTATTTATATCACTTGCTCTGATCCAGTTCGCATCAAACAGGTTCAGAGTCACAAGTTCCACTATTCTGGCACAGGGGACTGTTAAGGATCTAAGGGACAGAGCATTTAAGAGCATTCAGGGCGTACCGATTTCATTTTTCAGTAAGGTAAAAGCAGGTTTTCTGATAAGTCGTATGACAAACGACGGAGAAACTATAGGTGAGTTCCTGACATTCCAGATTCCATCAGTTATCTCAGGAATGACCACAGTGATTCTTTCAATTGCAATTATGTTTTATCTTGACTTCTATCTAACTTTATATGCTCTTGTAGTACTGCCATTCCTGTCGATTTTCACAATTTCTCTTCAGGGAAAGGTCAGGAAAAATTATCTCCGAACAAGAAGGACGATTGCTGCAATAACTGGAAATCTGGCCGAAAATATATCTTCTATCAGAAGCATAAAGGCATTTAATGTAGAAGGGTACACGGAAAACAGATTTGACAAATTAAATCAGGACAATCTGGATGCAAACATTAAGGCATCACGATTGTCGGCTATTTACGGTGCAATCATAAGGGTAATTGAATATGTGGGGATAGCAATTGTCATTTTAGAGGGAGCACTTCAACTGAAAGCAGGATTAATTTCCATAGGAATTCTGGTAGCATTTATCCTTTATGTCCAAGAATTTTTCGATCCGGTAATTCAAATATCCCAGCTATACAACTCATACCAGTCCTCAATTGTGGGGGTAGGAAGAATTTACGGAATTATCGACAGTAAGAAGGAGGCAACAACAGACGGCAGCTTTACAGTAGATGGTCTAAAGGACTCAATCATCCTGAAAAATGTAAATTTTGCTTACGAGGACTCTGATGCTTTAAAAGATATAAACCTAGTAATACGGAGGGGGGAAAACATTGGAATAGTAGGGCACACAGGGGCCGGCAAAACTACGCTTTCAAATCTCATTATGAAGTTTTATTCCCCACAAAGAGGGGAAATACTGTTGGATGGAAGAAATCTGAATGAAATAAAAACCTCATCTTATAGGAATTTAATCTCGCCAGTACTGCAGGAGCCATTTCTATTTAGAGGGACAGTATTCGAAAATGTGAAGATTTCTGATCCAAATAAAAGTGAATCAGAAATAGAAAATATTGCAAAGGAGTTTAGTCTTGACAGAATATTCTCAAAATTACCTGACGGAATGAATACCAATGTAGGGGAGATGGGAAGAAGTCTTTCAGAAGGTCAAAAACAGGCTATTGCAATACTGAGGGCTCTATGCAGAAAACCGGAGATAATCATCATGGATGAACCAACCTCAAACATAGACCCCTACTCTGAAAGGTTCATTTTTCAGAGCCTGGAGAAGTTTGCAATGGATAAGACATTAATCCTGATAACACACAGGTTTTCGATGATTTCACTCGTGGATAAGATAGTTGTAGTACAGGATGGTAAAATAGAGGAGAGCGGAACATTTGAAGAACTTAGGGAGAAAAAGGGGATATTCTCCCAGATGTATGATATCCTATACGGATCAGAATCTCGCGGGGCAGAATAGATTGGATAAAATCTAATTTAATGCTGTTTTTCCTAACAAATCAATCTATTAAATTTAATAAATTCAAAGACATAGGTGAACCGTGCAAAAGAAAGACAATAAAAGTTTGAGGATGGCTGGTTTTATTTTGTTCATTGGTACCACACAGTTCTTCCTTCTAATGTTGCTTGCTGAACTGTTGTACCCACATTACAGTGTCTCGACCAATTATATCAGTGATCTTGGTGTAGGAAAGACTGCCTATATTTTCAATACATCCATAATCTTGATGGGATTGGCTCTCATTTCCGCAGGGATACTCCTAAGGAAATTCTCTCCTGCCCTACTTGTAGTTATAATTCTAGCAGGGATTGGGGCCATTGGTGTTGGTATGTTTCCAGAAACCACTGGAAGACCGCATTTCATCTCTGCTACCCTTGTGTTTTTAATGGGTGCCATAGCCCCATACTTCATTCTGTACAAGGCAAGAAACTCCTTGTCATTGATCTGGGCAATTTTAGGAACATTTTCACTAATATTTCTGATCATGTACACGAGAGATGTGCACTTGGGTCTTGGGGCTGGAGGAATGGAACGCATGATCGTATATCCTGAATTACTCTGGGCATTGGGTTTCGGAGGATGGTTAGCGGGTAAGTTTTCAAATTCCCAAGAATAGCGAGTTCTCAACTTCTAACATGCCATTCCGATGGACTTTGAAGTTTGAATTAATTTTCGGCGAACATCGTGCATGAATACGGAAGTTAACAGACTGGGAAGGCTATTGTAACGTAACATTCGTATTATAACTCAAAAGACGATAACCACCCTCCCAATGTCGCCAGGGAAGAAGTTTCTTTTCCACCCAACTGCCGAAAGAAGATCGTAATATTCTGAAATTCCTGCTGGAAAATCAATTCTAGCAATTATCTTTCCAGGTAAGATGCCATCCCCTATTACTACTGCCTCTGTGTACATTGCCAATCTTTCGACTTATGTGGTTTTACCATCAATTTCGGTTATATTCTCAGGGGAGTTGTATTCCACCAGGTATAATACTGGAAAACTATCTTCAACTATTCAGCGGTATTTTTCTTTGATGCCATCCACCTCATTTTAGCAGATCCTTAAGTAGGACACATCTTCAAAATTTCTCTGGCAACCCTTCAAGTTTTCAAATTCAACTTATGTTGACCTTTCACTTTGCACAACTCACTTATTATATCTTTTGTTAAAAATATCAATACCATACTGCAGTCTTTTTCGATGATCATTGTGACATTTCTTTTCGTTTACGAGATCTGGAAAATATTCATAGGCACTTAGCAATGCACTAACAGTTTCTCCACCAACGCTCATTGAGTAATTCCATGCTCTCCAATAATCTCTTGTAAGACTAATTGACTTTTTCTGAAATTACTATTTTCTGCTCTCCATGGTGAAGCTTGCTAAAGTTCTATCAAAATAATCTGGGAAGCACTTTAGTGTTGCTGCAACACGTATTGTATCAAATATCTCTATAATTCTTTTCACGTTAGTAATGGAGAACGGCAAATCTATAAGACCTCATCCATTGCCTTCAATCTTCTCGGAGTATACGCTGCTTGT
>JAJZXP010000160.1 GCA_021806345.1 Thermoplasmata archaeon
CTTATAAATAAGTTATTGCATTCATTGATTTTTGGTGGGATCTTGCCACATGTTAGTGCGAGATATAATCAAAATGCATTTCCGATTTTCGCTATCTCATCAAGTGAGGAATTATTTTCCAGACCTGTCAAATCCCCAGGATTTTGCCCCAGAAATGCATCTTTTATGATCCTGCGCATTATTTTTCCATTTCTTGTTTTCGGCAATTCGGAAATGCAAAAAATCCTAGCGGGCTTAAACGACTTTCCCATTGACAAAACAATTTCCTTTTCAATCTTGCTTCTTATCTCTTCACTATCCTTACCCTTATAGAAAATCATTATGGATTCTCCCTTCTTTTCATCGGGTATGCCTATAGCAGCCGATTCAACTACGCCTTTTACGCTGTCTGCAATGTCTTCGATTTCTCCCGGTCCTATTCTCTTCCCCGAGGTCTTTATAAGATCATCGGATCTTCCGTAGAGGAAAAAGTAACCATCATTTGTCTGCATTGCCCAGTCCCCTTGCGACCAATATCCCTTAAAGGGCTGCCAGTATGACTCGATGTATCTCTCCGGGTTGTTCCAAACACTCCTAGTCATGGATGGAAGATGTTCCTTTGACACAAGATGCCCAATTTTTCCATATATTTCATCTCCATTGTCATCAAGAACTGTTACTGCCATCCCCAATCCTTTGAATAGGCATTTTGGGATTAGCTTGGTTACAGGAGTTGAAGCAAGAAAGCATCCGATTATATCTGTACCTCCTGAAACATTACAGATTGGAATCCTTCCTTCTCCAAACACATTAAAAGCGTACAACCAGGACTCCTCATCCCATGGTTCCCCGGTTGATGCCATAGCTGTAAGCGATTTGAATGATCTGTGAATATTGTTAAATTTCATTGTTCTCACGAAAGTTGGAGAAAGTCCGAGGATTGTTACTCCATGTTGCTCGACTATGTCCCATACCTTTTCCTTCCTCGGAAAATCAACGGCACCCGGATATAGGAGGACTGTGCCCCCAAGCGCATTGGCTCCCATTATTTCCCAGGGTCCCATCATCCAACCCAGGTCTGTTATCCAAAAAAGTGTGTCCCGTTCTTTAAAGTTGAGATAATATTTTACCTCCTTTACAATATTTATGAATGATCCCCCATGAACGTGAACTGTTCCCTTTGGCTTTCCTGTAGTTCCTGAAGTGTAGAGCATTATTGCTGGTTCTTCTGATCCGGTCAAAACTGAATTTTTATACATTCCCTTTTCTACCAGTTCATAAAAGTCAATTCCGTTATCGCTTTCATTGTGAAGAACTATGAACTTTATACCCGGTATTCCCCTTATATTTTCAGCCAGCTTGATCTTTCTTCCCTTTCTTGAATATGATTCCATGGTGAAAATATATTCAATTCCTCCATCTTCTGCTCTCATTTTCACTGCATCTGGGCCGTATCCTGAAAACATAGGAACAGCAACGGCTCCTATCCTCATTATTGAATACATCGCAAATACTGCCTCAGGAACCATGGGCATGTAAATACCTACTCTATCCCCTCTTTTTATTCCGAGATTTATTAGGGATCCCGCGAGTCTACCCGTGACATCATCTAATTGGGAGTAAGAAATAATTCTTGTTGGTGAATCCTCGTAGACGCATTTAATTGCCGGGTTCTGGTTCCTCTTATACCTTTCTACACAGTTATAAGCTACGTTTATCTGTCCGCCAACAAACCATTTTGTGAATTCTTTTCCCTCGGATGAATCCCTGACCTTTGTATAAGGTTTTGAAAACCATATACCCATATGCCTGACTAGAAGATCATAAAATTTTTCTATGTTTTTGTCTGAGAAATTATAAAGTTCTTCTATTGTTTCAAACCCCATGAAATCCTTTAGTGAATTGATGTTGCTCTGCCTTACTGCCTCAGGGCTTGGAGTGAAAACTACGTTCTTATTGGAAGCCATAATAAATAAAATAGAAATCCTTTATTTTAAGGTAATTGAACTTAATTAGGAAATGAATAGATCCAATCCGAATTCGAAAGATATACATTCAAAATGGGCAGATTTTAGTCATTTAGAGTTCTATCTCCAAAAATATTTGTATATCATTAATGTATCCTTAGAGATTGAATGGAAGTATCTATGAAAGGGAATTGGTTTCCATATTGTCGGGGAGCCAGAAGACCATTAGGAAAATATCAAAATCACTGGATTTCCTTTCAAGGGAAGCATATGAAGGTCTGATCGCAAATCCATTTTATGTAACCAGAGCGGCAGGATCGAAAGGTGCAGACCTTTTAGCACTTCGGTTCGATATTTCAATGGTGATCGAGGTTAAGAGTTCCCAAAATTCAAAACTTACGTTTGCTTCTTCATCTGGAAAAAATCAGGAGCAGGCAGAGCGACTTGCAGAAAAATGCCACAAGTCTGGACTATTTCTGATTTATGGGTTCAGACTTAAAGGTGGAGATGGGGAATCCTGGAGGATGTTTAAAGTTCCGGGTGAGCCACTTGGAAGGTATAGAAATCTTTACAATATTCTTCCAGAAATAGAAATGACAAGAAACGAAAATTTTATCATGAAATGGGAGAGCGGGCTTCCTCTCTCGGAACTGTTAAAATACTTAAAAGAGGTTCTGTCATAATACTGAACATGCCTCTTTAAAAATCAAAACTCATAAAGATTCTTTTAGTCCCTTCTGGAAGGCTTCCATCCCTTCATCAATCTGGTTGTCTGTTATTATCAGTGGGGGTATGAACCTGATTCCGCTTTCTCCTGTTCCTAGAAGGATTATTCCATTTTTAAAAGCGTTTATCTCTATCCTGTCTCTGAGCTTAACTGCGGGATATTTTGTTTTTCTGTCCTTGACGAAATCCATAGCCTGCATTAAGCCAATACCCCTTACATCTCCAATGAAGTTGTATTTCTCCTGGATTTCATCCAACCTTTTCCTCAGGTACTTTCCTCTCTTTGCGGCATTCTCAACTGCTCTTTCATTCTTCATTGCATCAATTGTAGCCTTGCATGCTACAGATGCAAGTAGGTTTCCGCCGTATGTGTTTGAATGCAATCCTGGTTCCGGGAAATTAAGCTTTGAATCCACAACTGTTGCTCCCATTGGGAGTCCGTTTGCTATTGCCTTTGCAAGTGAAATTATCTGTGGTTCCACACCAAAATGCTCTGATGCAAAGTATTTTCCGGTTCTCCCGAATCCTGACTGCACTTCATCCATTATTATCAATATATTATTCTCGTCTGCCAGTTTCCTCAACTTTTTGTGAAAATCCATGGGTGGTACCACGTAGCCTCCTTCTCCCTGAATTGGCTCGACAACGAAGGCTGCGACGTTTTCCGGGGGCATATACATATTGAGTGTGTACCGCTCTATAAATTCTATGACTGCATTGGAAAGATCTTCTGGATGTTCATATCCATCTATGCCGAATGGATTCCTATATGGGTTTGGGAAAGGAACATGCTCAACCCCCGGCATGGTTGAATAGAAATGTTTTTTTTGAATACCCTTTGAGGCAGTCATGGAAAGAGCTCCCTGTGTTCTGCCATGAAATCCTCCAATAAATGCAATGAACTGAGCTTTTTTCGTTGCCACCTTGGCAAATTTAATCGCTGCCTCAATGCTTTCAGCTCCACTGTTTGTGAAAAATGTCTTCTTCTCAAACTTTCCTGGAACTATGGACTCGAGCGCCTTTGCGGCGTCCACCTGCTCTTGATAATAAAAATCTGTACCGGCAAAGTGCCACATTTTCCAGAGTTGTTCCTGCACTTTCTCGGTGATATATGGATGAACATGGCCCATATTCAGAACTCCAATTCCAGCAGCGAAGTCTATAAGCACATTATCATCAACATCTTCAACGTAAACCCCTTTTGCTCTTTTGCCAGCAACCGGGTACGACTTTGTGCTTGTGGCCAGATATTTTTCATCATTTTCCACCAGTTTCCTGGCATTTGGTCCAGGTGGTGTTATCCTTATATTTATTCTCATTTCAACTTCATTATCCTGCTTCTGCATAGCAATCCCCACGTTTATGAGCGAAATAATAAATATATAGATTGTTGAATGAAAAACGAAGGGAGTCTACGAAACTCGTAATAAGAATTGAGGGTATAATTCTCTCAGTTTTAATTGTTTTTTTAATTGTTTGATTTGCTGGAGTTTTAAATTTTGTAAGGATTTCCTTATTTCATCTTACATTAAGAATAAAATTATTAAACAGAATTGCCTTAGGGTATAATGGTCAACTCAGACTCCATGTTAATAAAGGACTTCTATCAAGATGAAATAACAGATAAGGAATTCTATACTAGGCTGAGTTACAGATCAAAAAATAATTCATTTAAGGATAAACTGTTATTCCTTGCATCTGTTGAAGACACTCACTCAAAATTTTGGAAAAGAAGAATGGAAAGGGCTGGAACATCCTCAGAAAAGATAAGACCGAAAAAATTAAGAATTTCCATGCTTCTTTTTTTGACACGGATTATTGGCAAGAGTCTTACAATAAACTTGCTGGAAAGAGGGGAAGTTGAAAGTATCAGGAAATACAGAGATTATCTTGAAGTAATACAGGAAACCGATGAGCAGGAAAAACTCAAAAAGATAATAGAAGATGAGATCAGCCACGAAAGTGTGTTTAATGAAATGAGCCCTGACAGAGATTCATATCTTGACAAAATACAGGCATTCATATACGGCATGAGCGATGGTCTTGTGGAGGTTGTGGCAGCAATGGCAGGCTTAACTGCTATAATCAGCAACAATTTCATAATTGCAATGAGCGGTATGGTGATAGGAGTGGGCGGGACTATCAGCATGACTCTCGGAGCATATCTTTCAAAATCATCTGAGACAGAGTTCAGAGTGGGAAATATGAGAAGACTTAACCTGCTCAGGAACGAATCAGAAACGAAACTTCAGGGAAAAATAGAAAAAGAACAAAAAAGATCTTCTGAATCCGCACTCACCACTGGGATTTCCTATATTTCTGGGGCAGCCTTTCCCATAATCCCATTTCTGTTTCCTTTGGGACTGATGTCACTCATAATTGCAGTTATACTGGTTGCTACCGTACAGGCAATAAGTAATGCCATCATTGCAATAGCTCTGAATATATCAATCCTGAAATCTGCATTGAGGGCATCCATGTTATCACTCGGAGCAGCTGCAATAACTTATGCAATAGGATTCATTTTCCATTTCTATTTTCATATCTACATTGGATGAAATTAAAATCTTTCACCCTGTCTTACCCTCTGCCTTTTAAGCATGTTAAAGAAATACGCAATCAGGATAAGGCCAACCACCAGAGCCGTTATTCCTCCATAAAGACCTGCTTCAATAGCCTGTGTTATCTGACCTACATGAATCTGTAATACTGATGAGTTGGTTCCTTTGTTTTCAACGTGCAGTACCCACTGTCCTCCAACAGAAGCCACGATTGATTCTGATATTCCGCTTCCTGTGAAATTTGATTCCAGTAGTTTATTTCCGGATGGCTCGGAAATCCATGCTGTAAATTGGTTAGTATTGTTGCTTTTTATAACAACTGAATAAGTAACTAGAGCACCCGCCGTTACATTAACTGGAATTTGCTGAATATTTTTTCCCAGAACTGTGTATGGATGGCTTTGTATTTCGGATTCCACCACACCATAAACTGATATTCCAAGAATTATCACTGAAACGACTACTATTATCATTCCTATTTTCAGTGCTCTTTCTGGAGTCAGGTACATTTCTTACCAAACTTCCAATACCATCCACTTTATTTTAATTTGCGTATACCGCGATACAAATCATGATCTTCTACTGCTGCTCAACGATTTCAAATTGAATGGATAAAATGATCAGTTCGATATCACAACTGCTTCGTTTTGCTCTCCCCTGACAAATTTCACGTTGTCTTCCCTCAGGGTCTTTCTTATGATCTCTTCGTATTTTTCATTCAAATCTGTTTTGCATGTCACCAAAAATCCAGTATAGCTTGTCTTGCTTGATTTCGCGCTGCTTTTTGCCTTTCGAAGCGCAGAAATTAATTCAAGTACTGCTGCGAATTCCCCCATGATATCTTGATTTTTTTCCTCAGGCTCAGGCCAGGTTTCATTTACAATTAATCCCTGATTGCCCAGCATTCCAAAACATTCTTCAGTTATGTATGGCGTTATGGGAGCGTACAACTTAAGTATATCCGTGATAACTCTTCTTGAGACCCATGAAATTTCCTCTCTTTCCTGTGCATTTCCCGATGATATGTAGGGTTTAATCATTTCAAGATAGTTGTCACAGAAGTCACCCCAGAATAACTGGTCTATTTCTATTCTGGCCTTGGCTATGTCAAAATTCTCATATGCATCTGATGCTTTTTTTATTGTTCTGTTAGATGATTCAAGAATCCATTTGTTAAATGGCAAAGTTACCTTTTTTTCCTGAGATTTTTCTATTCCGGAGACCAGAGATACCGCATTATATAATTTAATGATTGTTCTCCTTCCCCTGACCAGTTCCTGTTCCTTTAATGAGATATCATCCCAGGTTGTTACAGAAGTGTCCCATAATCTTACTCCGTCCGCTC
>JAJZXP010000094.1 GCA_021806345.1 Thermoplasmata archaeon
TTGGATAACTTGGTTTAACTGACCTGACATTCTTTTTTGGAGTGTACTGCCTTGTCCTTCTGGTTCCCTGGTAGCCATTTTGTTGGGCGACTGTTTGAGCTACTGAAATTCTGATATTCTGATCATACTTTTTCCTTGATTCTTCATTGCTTAATGTTTCATAGGCCTCATTTAATTGCCGGGTCATCAATTCTGCAAGTGTAGTATCTCCGCTAAAAGTGTCAGGGTGCCACTTTTTAATCAGATCCTTATACGACTTCCTGATCTCCTCATAAGAACTTGCTGAGGAAACATTCAGCAGTGAATAATAATCCAGCATTAAGGACGTAATCATAACAGGATTAAAATGCTTATTCAGAGTGAGAGATGAATTTAGAGATTCTAAAACTTAGAATGGGGAATAAGAGTCTAAAACCTATGATTCAATTTAATTTTTCTGCAGTAAATACTCAGGATGCTGATATGGTATATTATAGAAATATTTTTAATGAAGAACATACTTACTGCAAGTGACCTTTATGCAAGACCCGATGGATGAATTAATTAATCCCTTAAAACATTCAGTTGAGGTGTCAAACAACAGAAACAACAAATCTAGGAAAATTTCAGTCGCAATAGAGGATGAAAAGTTAGATGAATTGGAAAGTAAAAACTCCGAATTGATTAGGTCACTAGCAGATTTGCAAAATTACCTAAAAATACAACAGAGGGACTTTCAAAACCAATCAAAGACAAGAGGAAGGGAAATTATTTCCAATCTTCTACCTTTTTTGGACTCGTTGGATGCTGCAATTTCGTCAAATAAGGATTCAGAAACGGTAAAGTCACTGAGAGATAACATTCTAGGCATCCTGGGAAAAATGGGTTTGAAACCCATAGAAAGTGAAAAGCAAAAAGTAAACGTAAAGTGTCACGAAGTCGTTGGAGTCGTTGAGGGAGATGAAGACAATATGATTGCTCACGAGATTCAAAAAGGATATTTTTTGAACGATGAGGTGATCAGGACTTCAAAGGTTATTGTTAATAAAAAAGGTGAATGAAAATGAGTAAAATAATAGGAATAGATTTGGGAACAAGTAATTCTGCTGCGTCAGTTGTAATCTCTGGAAAGCCAACAATGATACCCAGTGCTGAGGGTGTATCAATTGGGGGAAAATCATTTCCGAGTTACGTTGCATTTACAAAGGAAGGGGATCTTCTTGTGGGTGAACCAGCAAGAAGACAGGCGCTTCTCAACCCGGAAGGAACGATCTATGCGGCGAAGAGAAAGATGGGAACAGACTTTAAATTCAAAGCCTATGGAAAGGAATATACACCGCAGCAGATTTCATCGTTTATTCTTCAAAAGATTAAGAGAGACGCAGAGGCATTCTTGGGAGAGCCTGTAACAGATGCCGTTATTACAGTCCCTGCCTATTTTGATGACAATCAAAGGCAGGCAACAAAGGATGCGGGAACAATTGCAGGATTAAATGTGAAGAGAATTATAAATGAACCAACTGCAGCCTCACTGGCCTATGGCTTGGACAAAACGGGTCAATCAATGAAAATCCTGGTATTCGATTTTGGAGGAGGAACTCTTGATGTGACAATAATGGATTTTGGAGACGGCGTATTTGAAGTTGACTCAACGTCAGGAGACACAAAACTGGGGGGAACCGATATGGACGAAATCATAATTAACTTCCTGGTAAATGATTTCAAGGCAAAGGAAAAGGTTGACCTTAGCAAGGATCCAAAGGCATACATTAGACTGAAAGACGCAGCTGAAAAGGCCAAGATTGAGCTTTCAACAACTCTTGAAACTGAAATAAATCTGCCCTACATTACAATAAGCAACAACGAACCTAAAAATTTGGTTGTAAAGCTTACAAGATCGAAACTGGAAGAATTGATAGCACCGATTGTCGCAAGATCAAAACATCCCTTGGAAACAGCAATGAAGGAAGCCTCATTGACAAAGGACAAGATAGACAAGATTATCCTAGTTGGCGGACCTACAAGAATACCATATGTAAGGAAATACGTAGAGGATTTCTTCAACAAGAAGGCCGAGGGAGGAGTTGATCCCATGGAATGTGTTTCAATTGGAGCAGCAATCCAGGGTGCAGTTTTGACAGGGGATATCAAGGATATAGTCCTATTGGACGTGACCCCATTGACACTGGGAATAGAAACCCTGGGTGGTGTTGCGACACCAATAATACCAGCAAACACTACAATACCCACACAAAAGTCTCAAATATTTTCCACTGCCGCTGACAACCAGACAGAGGTAACCATTCACATAGTACAGGGAGAAAGATCAATGGCCAAGGATAATGTATCTCTTGGAATGTTTAATTTGCAGGGGATTCCAATGGCTCCGAGAGGTATACCTCAGATAGAAGTTGCGTTTGATATAGATGCAAATGGTATACTAACAGTCACGGCAAAGGATAAAGCAACGAATAAATCTCAGAGGATTTCCATTGAAGCAAAGAACAAGCTGAGCAAAGAAGAAATAGAAAAGATGAAAAAAGAAGCTGAACAATTTGCAGACGCAGACAAAAGTAAAAAGGAAGAAATAGAAAAATTAAACATGGCGGAAACACTGGCATACACTACTGAAAAAACCATTAACGAAAATAAGGATAAGATAGATGAGAAAGACAGAACTGAGGCAGAAGAACTAATTAAGGAACTTAAGGCAGCCATAGAAGAAAAAAATCTTGAAAATGTTGAAAGCGTAACTGAAAAACTCTCCAAAAAGGCTCAGGAAATCGGAATGGCCATGTATTCAAAAGCTCAGGAAGCCAGCCAGAACACAGATGGACAGAAGGAACAGGAGGGGACAGAGTCTACTGAGGAACCAGCCCAGGAGACAACAGACGATCAGTCTGGCAAGGAGAACTCTCAATAAGTGATCCATGGCAACTAAGGATTATTACGGAGTACTGGGTGTCCCAAAAGACGCCTCGCCGGAAGATATTAAAAAGGCTTTCAGGCAATTGGCCAGAAAATGGCACCCGGATGCAAATCCCACAAACAAGGATGCAGCTGAAGCCAAATTTAAAGAAATTAGCGAAGCTTACGAAGTTCTCTCAGATGAGAATAAGAGAAGAACATACGACCAAACAGGACAGGTAAACTTTGGAGGAAATGGAAATCAGGGCTTTAACTGGAATGATTTTACACACTTCGGAGATTTTAGTGACATTTTCGATGACCTGTTCAGAAACTTTGGCGGAGGAGGCTTCAGACAGCAATATGGAGGAAGGGCTCAGCGGCAGCTTGATCTATCTCTGAATATATCGGTATCACTGGCAGAATCATACAGAGGTACAAAAAAAGAGATTAGGTATAAGAGGACTGTTGACTGCAAGAACTGCAATGGACGTGGTTTTGAGGGAAATGACGTAAGAACCTGCTCCACATGCAATGGAACAGGACAGGAAAGAGTTGTGCAACAGACAGGACCTTTCAGGATGATGAATGTGATCACATGCAGAACCTGCCAGGGAAGAGGGAGTATCGGTTCTATAAAATGTCACATTTGCCACGGGTCTGGTAAAAAAAGCGAAATCGAGACGAAGAGTATAGATATCCCAGCTGGGATAGCTGATAACTCTCAATTTGTAATACGAGGATTCGGAGATGAGGAATCTTCAGAGAGGGGAGACCTATACATACTAGTAAATGTAAGAGACGAAAAAGGGTTCAAAAGAGTTGGCAACGATCTCGTAGTGGAAAAGGAAATAACGTTTCCGCAGGCAAGCTTGGGTTCAGAGTTGGATATTGACATTTTCGGCGAACAGGTACAATTTAAACTTCCTGCAGGTACCCAACCCGGTGAATTTATCAAAGTGAAGGGTCTTGGTTTTCAACACACAAGGGGCGTTGGCAGGGGAGACCTCATGATAAGAGCTAAAGTCACAGTTCCCAAGAAATTGAGTTCTTCTCAGAAAGAAGCAATGGAGAAGTTAGCCAAAGAATTAGAAACAAAACATACGTGGTTCGGAAAGTAGTCACTTATGTCTTAAGTGAATTTGCGATTATGATCTAAAATTCATTGGGCAGAGAGAATACCACGTAGAGATAATCCTTATCATACTTGAATAAAATAATTCTTTATTATGATTTTTCAAGGAAATCGATATTTACTAACTAAAACTAACAGAGCGGGTTAAATTCTATTTACTTAAAAAATTTATTTCAGGAAAGAAATCTTAATATATCATGTGGGGCTTAATACTATGATGAAAATTCTGGTTGCCTTTGATAATTCGCCAAGCGGAAGAAAGGCATTAAAATTTGCTATGAACTTTAAGAGCGTATGCGAAAGGCTCACGGTATTATATGTTAACCCCGGAATGGTAAAGGTAGCCTCCAGCGTTGACAATATAGTCCCTGAAGCTGTATTTAATGACCAGGAAAAATTCATTGAAGAAATTAGCAAAGCCACAGAAGAAATAATTGGAGAAAGCGGAATTTCATACGAATTTGTAAAATCTGAGGCTTCAGGTGAGGAAGTGGCTGCCAAGATTCACCAGGTGTCAAAGGAAAAGGAAATTGATTTTATAATTACTGGAACCAGGAAACTCAGCGGAATCAGCAAATTCATTCTCGGTTCAGTAAGTTCGGAATTGATTAAAATTTCAGGAATTCCCGTTATGGTAGTAGCTCCGGATGCTGCCTGATTTTTTAAATAAGCACCACAAGTATCAAAACCAAAAAGAAAGCACATATTATATAGATCACATATTGGTTAATATTGCCATTCATGAATTTTCTTGCAAAAATACTTGATAACTTACTGAATGAACGTGAGAAATCCAGTATGATCAACCAGAAGATATCGAATGTTCTCTCCTGATATTGCCCTTCACTTTTTTCTTCCTTCGAAAGGTAGATTTTTCTCATAATAATTCTCAGATTATTGGCGTAAGCAAATGAATTGAACCAATGTTCCTGCTCTATCCCACCATTCCAGATTGGGATAGGCCTTGATTGTGCTTTTGAGAAAAGAGCGGCAATTAGGCTGCCCACTGACAAAAAAATAATGATAAAGATAGGAGACATGAATCCAAAGAACCCTCCGGAAAAGCTTGGTGAATAGATAAGAAATGGATAGTATATTCCCTTTAAATTGGAAAGAAATATGAGTGTGTGACCTAAGTTGAGGATCTTTGAACCTACAAAAGAGTAGAGGTATATGAATGCAGGTGAAAAAATGCTGATCGAAAGAATCAAAATCCCTGCAAGAGAGATTGACTTATTGATGTCTGTGCCATTCTCTTCTGTATCCTTTTTTATTGTCATAAAGTTAAAGAATTTTGTAAAAGTAGGTATGGTAATGCCCGCCCCTAACGCAGCCAAAGATCCAGTAACGATAGATACCAAAGCCAGCAGTAGATGAGTTGAACTTGATGAAATAAACAGCGATTCAAGAAGAAACCACTCTCCAATACCCCCGCCTATCGGGGCCAATCCCATTAAAGAAATTACGGCTATTGCCCCACTGAATCTTGAGAAGGGCGATAACTCGCTGCCGGACTTTCCGTTGATACTGTGTTCCCGGCTTCTCGCCGAGATAATGAATACTGCCGATTTGGCCCAAGCATGGGCTGTTGCAAATATGAATATACCCAACAAAATGAAAAGCTCCATTGACGAATTCCCGTAGTAATTCCAACATATTGCCATACCGACAAGTAATATCATGGCACCGGAGTTTTCAACAGTGCTGTAGGCGGGGAGCATTTTAGAGTTTTCTGATGAAAGGGCATAGATTGAACCGAACATGAGGGAAAAGGAACCTATGATCATCAAAACCAAACCCAGGACCAAGTTAGCGGTGGAGGATACAACAAACAATACGATACCGTACAGAGCAAGTGTGGTCATGGCAGCGCTAAATATGATTGAACCTGGTGTGGGAGAATTTCCATGCGCAATGGGCAGCCATTCCACCATCTGTAGCGGTACCATTCCCATTTTAAAAAGAAAACCCAGTACTATCACAGTGAGAATGTATGGATTGCTTAAGGAATGCCCGAGAATAAGAGTTCCGGTAGAAAAATAGTACCCTGCAAACCCAACAGTTAAGAATAAAGTGCTTAACTCTCCAAAGGCAATGAACACAAATGAAGGGTAAGCCTTAGAATCTTTTTTGAAACCGATCAGAAGGTATCCGGAAATCGTCATTAATTCCCAGAACATCAAGAACAGAACCACATTCCATGAAATTATTACCGAATTGATAGAAAGCAAGGTAAGACCTATAAAGAATGATAATTTTTTATCCTGTGGAAGGTATTTGATGGACAGTGAAAATACCATTATTTCAACTACTGAAATAATGAATAGAAAGACTGAATTTAACTGATTGAGCGCGAAATTTATGTTTTCAAAATTGTACTTTAACAATGGAAATGAGCCCAGCATTGTGAGGATTGAAATCAGTGAGTAAACTATCGAAACCCCCATACCAATCCAGTATGCAATTTTGGGGTTGATCAACGAGAGAAATGGAATGAGGACAAAGGTAAGAAACAGGAGGGG
>JAJZXP010000431.1 GCA_021806345.1 Thermoplasmata archaeon
AGAATTAAAAATATATTAGCAATAAGCAATTATGAAAAAATCATTAGATGTCAGCAGCCTGCCTAAGGGTGGACCGTATTCGCATGCAAACATTGCCGGTGATTTTGTTTTCGTCTCAGGGCAAACTGGTCAGATCGAAGGGAGAGACACAACCTTTTCACAGCAGTTCGAAAATGCAATGAAAAAAATAAATGAGATACTTGAGGCTTCTGGGTCATCTTTGGATCGAGTTGTAAGAATTTCAGTTTATATGGCAAAGAAGGAAGATTTCAAGACTATGAACGACCTCTTTGGAAAATATTTCCCTAAAAACCCACCTGCCAGGACAACACTTGTTACTGGATTTGTTGCAGACGGAATTCACGTAGAAGTTGACGTAATAGCGGTAAAGTAGGCCTGATTCAATTGAACATTTCGAAATCTCTTGATATGGGGTTCGAAACTCCCCACATGGTTGTAGATCTTGACCAGATCAGGAGAAATATAGTAAAAGTTCAGTCAGTTTCTACACAAAACGGAAAGCAACTAAGACCACATTCAAAAACTCATAAGATACCTTATCTGTCAAAACTTCAGATAGACGCTGGTGCTAACGGTGTGTGTGTTCAGAAAATATCAGAAGCCGAAGTTATGTTCAGGGGATCTATAAAGGATATTCTTCTCAGTAATGAAATAATTGGAGGAAAATTTAACAGGGTTTCCGATCTGATTCAGAAAGGGTGCAATATAATAGTAGCGCTAGACAATAGTCTTTCTGTTGCTCAGTTCGAAAAATCCTGTGAATTCTATGAGGTGGAGGGACACGTGATGATCGATGTCAACATTGGAATGAACAGGTGTGGAATTGATCCTCCAGAATTTAAAAATATCCTAGAAGTGATACTAAACTCTAAACAGTTAGTTCTTGAAGGTATAATGGCTTATGATGGGCAAGTAAATTACCCCGATCTTGAAAAAAGGAAGGAAGAAGTGAAAAGGGAAAGTCTTGTCCTTGAACCTCTCGTAAAATTAATAAAAGATGTAAGTAATTCTAATCCAAAAGTATCAGTTGGTGGTACCCCTACATGGGAAATATGGTCTCAAACGGATATTGCTACTGAACTCCAGCCTGGTACCTATATCTATTATGACACACACTGCATGAATCTGGGGTTATGCTCCTTGAACGAAATTGCCATAGGGGTTGTTTCAACAGTTATCAGTGAGAAGAGGGGTGAGAGAATAGTTCTTGATGCAGGATACAAGTCAGTTTCCCTTGATCAAGGCGTTTTCCCTATTATACTTGATTATGCAGGAAATGAGTACAAAGTGCTTGGCATGTCCGAAGAGCATACAGTCCTAAAAGCGCGGAACAATAGTTCTAAACTGGGAGAAAAACTAATAATGCTTCCTTATCACTCATGCACAACTACAGATCTCTGGGATGGTACATATGCCATCTCATCAAATAGGCCACCGGAATATCTCATAATTCAGGGCCGGGGAAAGAGAGAATGAAAATAATAGTCGGTAATAATTATCTCAAATTAAGATATTTTATTCCTGACAAATTTGCCCACCATCAACTACTATCTCAGATCCCGTTATAAATGAGGCTTCATCAGATGCAGCAAAGGCAAAAGCATTCGCAACCTCACGAGGGTTCCCAACTCTCCCCAGTGGTATCTTCTTCGAGTAGTTTGCTATAACTTCTTCAGGAAGACCTCCCTCTTTTTGAAGTTCTGTTAATATAAAACCTGGGCATATTGAGACTGCCCTTATTCCATACTTTCCGAGTTCTAGGGCTAGAGTTTTTGTAAGAAGTATAATTCCAGCCTTTGATGCATTGTAATGAATTAGTCCCTCCTCTCCAAGTATCCCATTTGTCGAAGCCATATTGAGTATTACGCCCTTATTATTTTCCTTCATTATTGGCGTGACGGCTTTACACATGTTAAACGTACCCGTTAGATTAATGTCAAGTGTTTTTTTCCATGTGTCTATAGTAACATCTTCAAACATACTGAATGGAGCTATACCTGCATTATTTGCTAAAACGTCTATTCTTCTCTCGCCAAAGAAATTGATGGCGTCCTTAACTAACTGCTCAACGTTTTTCTGGCTTGAAATGTCGCAGTCTATCATTTTAAATTCCCCGAACTTTATGAGAGAATTGCTTGCCTTTTCCATTCTGTTTCTTTCAATGTCACAACCAAATACCTTGGAACCCTCCTCCAGAAACTTCTTTGCAATCTCAAATCCAATTCCCCTACCACAACCAGTAACAATAACATTTTTTCCGCTAAGATTCATATGGACACCATTTCTTCAACCATATTGACTTTTTTCATTAACCCTTCAGAAATGGCTTATTTTGCATTGTCGGTGCCAGTTTAAGTTTGCTTTAGTTATATTCAACAAAATGAAATATTTAAGACTCATTCATTATTTTCAATATAATGTTTTAAGTATGGCAACCAATAAGTCTTAAATCTGGTTGAATGATCTTCTCGCATGAATTTTGGACACCCTCAAAAATTTATTGATACAGTCATGTTCAAAGAAATTAATGAAGAACCTGATACGATTCGAAATACAGTGCAGACTTTATCCGAAGATATAAGATTAAGTGCAGATCTGATTAGAAGTTCTAAAATTATCTACATAGTTGGAAGTGGGACAAGTTATCACGCTGGAATAGTGCTTCAGATTGGGCTCTTGAAACATAGTATTCCAGCAGTTGCAGTTAGAGCTCCTGAATTCAGACATTACATACCAAATACGGGTACAGGAGTCACTGTAATCTTAATCAGTCAATCTGGAGAAAGCAGAGATATTTTAGATTCATTGAATATGTGCAAAGAGAAGAAATACAATACAATATGCATTACGAACAATGGACAAAGCAGACTCGCAAATGAAACTGATATAAGTATTATTACTCAGGCAGGAGAGGAAAAAGCACTTGCTGCAACAAAAAGTCATATTGCTCAAATCATAGTTATGTACACAATATATGAACTGATTGCAAACCCGAATGGGTATAGTTACTCAAGGATGAATTGTAAGGAACTTTCAGCTCTTGTCTCCACACTTATCAAAGAGTACAGACATATACTAAATATCAGTAAGAAAATTTCTGGAAGAATTATTTTTCTTGGAAATGGATTTTTGCATGCGGAAGCAATGGAAGGCGCCCTTAAATTTGAAGAGACATCAAATTTCATTACTGAGGCGTACCCGATAGGAGAATACCTTCATGGTCCAATACAGATCTTAAGTGACGACGATACTGTAATTGTTCTGAAAGGTAATGATGAAGACGGATATCAGAGAGTTCATGAAAAATTACGGGAATACACTGGAAACATAATAACAATTGGGAAGGATGAAACTTGCTCAATAAAATTACCAGAGAACAAGATTGAGATGTTAGATTCTATATTATACATTGTTCCAATACAATTGCTCTCAAATTTTAAAGCTGTTTCACTTGGCCTAAACCCTGACAAACCAACTCACTTGAACAAAGTTGTGAGTTGATTACTTCAGGATATTAATTGTCAGATTTTTTTTACGCAGGAGCAATGTTAAATAATTTCATCTGATAATACAACCCATAGCTCAAATTTATAATTAAGAGTAGTTAGAATATGGGAATGGAATCTATTAAAAGATTATTTTGGATTAGCAAAACAATATGGCAAATATAGGGAAGGAAATATTTGCCATTTACAGTTACCGACTTCGAAGAAATATATCTAATCTACCACTAACCAGACGACATTAGAAAGTACTTAACTCTAGTAAAATCCTAAAATATTTTCAGGTAACCATGTCTCGAGTGCATATTTGAAGACAAGTAATTTTAGAATATTTCTATTACATTATAACGACGAGGATAGTAATCACATCTCATCTGCGTGTAATAATTTCCAAATGGATATATAACAAAATAAGGTTAAAAATAGTAAAATTATTTTCCATTCCAAAGGAAAATTCACTTCATTAATGTTGATTAGGGTTGGTATCGTTATCTGAAAGAATTACCTTCTCAGATTCAGCTGCCATGTAGGCAACAGTGCTTTCTCCAAGTTTGTTCGTCTTTGCCTTGTACACAACGTAAATGAAAACTCCCAGTAAGGAAACTGCTGCTGCAAGCATGAAAGCAAAGTAGGGTTCCAGAAGATCTGAGAGTATTCCTAGATAAAATGTATAGACGAAAAGCGCTGATCCTCCGATTGGGACAACTAACCCCACAACCCATTTCCTGAGAGGAGAATATTTTAGTTCTTTGCGTCTGTTTAAATAGGGGAATAGACCAAATTCTGGGATAAAATGGTGGAAATACCATACAACGGTACCACCAGACCCAACAGCAAACCAAGCCGTCGTGACAGTACCTATGTTGTAACCATATGCTGAAACTAAACTTACTGCAACTATAATGGCAAAGACTAGTGCCAGTATTGATTGAAGAAGAATAGAATTCACTGGTGTCCTGTTTTTTTGGCTTAGCTTTCTAAGCTTTATACTTTGTATAAACTGGTCTCTAGCCATAGACCACATTAGCCGACTCTGAGAACCAGCCCCTGCTCCAAAAGAAAGCATGGAAATGATGACGACGATCAAGCTTAAAATTAGAAGTGCTGGAGCAGGAATGTAATGAATCCAAGCAACAATTTCTGGAAGAGTAGCATTTGATACAACACCTAGTGACGAACTGGGAACCGTTGCTACAACGGAATAAGCAGAAAGAGCTATAACAACAGCAGAAAGTCCAAGCCCAATATATACAGCTTTCCACACATCCCTTCTTCCATTCTTAGCTTCCTCGGAATAAAACAGAGTCGACCCATAACCTACAAACAGGAAGAATCCATAAATTGCAGTGCCTTTGGCGACTCCTGAAAATCCACTATAGCTGTTTACAGGGTTTAAGTAATATATGCTGTTATATGGTGACTTAAAAACTACAAACATTATGAATGCCACCACTAGTATAGTAGTTCCAATTGTTATGTAAATTAGTGTTTGACTGAGTAGTTTAGGGTGGAGAGAACTCATGAGGTTTGTAATAATAAGTACGGCCAGACCTAATAGAATCCAACCCCATATAGGTATCATGTAATTATAGAGTTCGTCGACAGTGTCAACAATTATTGCTGACATAGCAAAAAAATTTGTAGTCTGCCAGAAAATGTAGAAAATGTAGTTTGACAAGGACGTGTATTTTCCCACAGCCTTACCAAAACCAAGTTCGGCAAGCCCGTAATACCCGCCTGCAAAATTTGTGAATTTCGTATATTCGAAAATAGGTAGGGAAACTATTACGAATAAAACGAAACCAAGAATAACTGGCCACATTGCGGCCGGGCCTGAGGAACTTACAAAAGATGAAACTTCCATGGGGCCTATAATAGCAAGCGTTCCAGCCATTGAGATAATGATAAGTCCCAGTAAACTGATCGATTTCTTGCTTAATTGGGTTTCAGAGTTTTCAGCAGAATTGACTTTAACCATTTAGATCACGAAGGTTAACTTAAATTGCCGTAAAAATCTTACGTTTAACCTATTTTAAACTAAATTTTATAATATATTTCCACTTATGTTTTTGAATCCGATTATTTTAGTAACTGACCTTAGGTTAGTAATTGTCTATACTAATAACGATTAAGATATAATTTGCTAGATGCACTCCTTTATAATTTTTACTTACAATCATTAGTTTTCGTCTATTTATCAGGATAAATCTTTATTTAGAATGACAATACTTCATATTTAGTTTAAGAGTGGTGAATTCATAAGCATTTTGGTCACCATTTTCGAATTTTCATAGCTTAAGTTATCTTGAAGTCTCAACCTTACAGAGTTATGGCACACAATAGGGGGGCATTACCAAATCTTGATTACTGCCGCGTATTCATCATTACAAGGAAGTAAGAGGAAATGTACTTGAAGAATCCACATGGATATCTTTTTTTGCATTGGAAGCGATATACTTAGAGATTTCTTTATTATCGGAATTTTTTAAACTCAACTCCAAAGTATTTTATTATTGGGGGACTTGTTTTTTTATATTGCGCCTCCTCAGGATTTACTTACAGTTTCTAAATGAACATGGCTGAAATGATGGAAGGCCTTCTTTCCTCTTATAGCTTTCATTTTTCTAATAATTCATGAAATATTTTATATCTTGGACTTCATCGATCTCCTTCTCCGCTTTTGAGGAATTGTAGTAAAGAGTGTTCCTTTTTCATATCTTTTTTTAACCTATGTTATAATTTATTAATTTGAGTTTTGAAATATGGTTTGAATTCCACCATATGGATGGTCACAAATCGAGATGTTGTTATCCGAGCATATAACGATAATCTTCATTTTACTCATTGTTTGTTGGAAAATGTATTTGCTTACAGGTTTAAAGCGCGGGGAGAGGGATTCGAACCCTCGCTCTCATTCGAGAAACAGCTTAGCAGGCTGCCGCCGTACCGCTGGGCCATCCCCGCTCAGTTGCTATATCTTTCCTGAAGGTCGTTTGCCACCTGTT
>JAJZXP010000363.1 GCA_021806345.1 Thermoplasmata archaeon
CCAGTCGCTTGTGAAAGAGGCTGATGGTAACCAATTGAATTTAAAAGCCAGAAGGCCGTTCGATTCATCCCTTAGCATAGGGAAAGCAAGGCGCCTGCTGCCACCTGAAATTTTTTCTTCACAAGACAATGTAAAAACCCTAGGGGAATTTAATGACAGCCCTGATGGAAGCAGGAAGGGGGTGTAAATGCCATTCAGGGTGGAGCACAAGGAGATAGAGGATGTTCTGGTTATAGCTCCCAAATCGTTTTCCGACGAAAGGGGATACTTTAAGGAAACGTTCAAGGAATCGGATTTCAGAAGCGTGGGGATTAAGCATAATTTCAAACAGGACAATGAATCCTATTCAAAAAAAGGAGTGCTGAGGGGGTTGCATTATCAGCTTGACCCTGTATCACAAGGGAAACTTGTCAGGGTTGTACAGGGATCTGTTTTCGATGTTGCTGTAGACCTGAGAAGAGATTCTGTCACCTATGGCAAATGGGTATCTGAAACACTTTCAGCTGAAAATCAGCTAATTCTTTGGATTCCACCGGGGTTTGCACACGGTTTCCTTGCCACGGAGGACTCAATACTTGTATATAAGGCAACAAATGAGTATTCAAGACTTCATGAACGGGGAATAATCTGGAATGACACGCATCTGAGCATAGAATGGCCCTGGAAATCACCTGTGGTAATAGATCGGGATCTGGAATTCCCAAGCTTCAAGGAAGCTGAGATGAATTTTTAGGGACTATTTGTTTTTAGCATTCCTTCCTGCCTCATTTATTGGAAAGTATATTACCATAAGACTGCTTTCCAACTGAATAAATCAATTAGAAGGGCAATACCTATGGAATCTAAGCTGGAAGACAACATAACGATCATTGGGGCAGGGTATGTGGGATTATGCACAGGAGCTGTACTTTTGGAACTGGGACATCATATCAATTTTCTGGACTTGAATACCAGCAGGATCAATACTATACTTGAGGGAAAATCCCCTGTTTATGAACCCGGGCTTGACCAAATAATCAGAGAAGGGGTTTCGGAAGGCAGAATAACCGCTACTGCCGATTACATGAATGTATCGTCATCAAATGTGTTCATCATATCAGTAAATACACCCATCGATGAGAAATACGAAGTGAAATTGGATTACCTGATTTCAGCGTGTAATTCTCTTGCCAGGGTTATTAAGAAAGATTCCCTTGTAATCCTGAGAAGCACAGTTCCCCCCCTTACTCTCAGAGAATATGTGGTTCCCATTTTTGAAAAGTCTGGTCATAAAACAGACAGGGACCTGTTTTACGCTGTAATTCCGGAGCGGCTGGCCGAAGGCCATGCCCTGGCTGATATGAAAGAAAACCCCATAATTATCGGTGCAAGTAACGAAATTGCATACAACAGAGTTGAGAAACTTTGGAATAAATTAAATCTTCAGACCATCAGGGTATCGTGGGAAGAGGCAGAACTGACTAAGCTGACAGATAACCTCTGGATTGACGTGAATATCGCAATGGCAAATGAGATTGCCCTGGTGTCGGAAAAAGTTGGTGCGGATGCGAGAAAGGTGATACAGGCTGCAAATACCCTGAAAAAAGGCTCGGGATATGTCAACATTCTAATGCCTGGGATTGGAGTTGGAGGAAGCTGCCTTCCAAAGGATCCCCATATCCTCAGTGCCTTTTCGAGGAAAGTGGGGGTTTCACTTAAATTACCTGGCACATCTAGGGCTGTCAATGACCAGATGCCCGATCATATGTATGACTTGATTATGGAAAATTTAACTCATGAGTACAGTAAGAGAATAATCCTGCTTGGATTGTCATTCAATGCCAATTCTGGAGATATGAGGTATTCTCCTTCCATCTACCTTAACAGGCGTTTGCAGGAATCTGGATTCCAGGTATATGGATATGACCCTCTGGTCAACAAATCCGAATTATCAGAGCTGAGCGGCGTTACAATACTGGATAGCGAGGAGGAATTTTTCGAGACCCTCTCCAGTGTTGACACAGTGGCAGTCGTTGCCGCACACGCCAGCTTTAAACAGAAGAAAAAAGAGATGCTTGAGCATATGGGCGGCATGCTGGTTGTGGATGGCAGATATCTTTTTGAGCTTGGAGAGGTGTCCTCTGCCGGCGCCAAATACGTTGCGGTGGGTGTAGGGTACAAATGACAGTAGTGGTGACAGGAGCTGCTGGATTTGTGGGACTGAATCTCATAAAGAGCCTGACTGAAGAGGGCAACGAAGTAACTGCACTGGATTTTGCCCCGTACAATGAACTCAAGCTTCCAGGCGTGGTGTGGAAAAGGTGTGATGTTACTGATAGGGAAGACATTCAACAAAATCTCAATAAAGATGTGGATACAGTTTACCACCTTGCAGGTGTAGTAGGGGTGAAGAATTACCTCAAAAACCCAATGAGCGTCATAAATGTGAATTTTGAAAGCACAAGATATATTGTGGAGGCTGCAAAAAAATACAATTATACAACGCTGTTCGCCAGCACTTCCGAGATTTTTGGGAAAAATCCATCAATACCATGGAAAGAAGATGATGATCGGGTATTGGGGTCCACCAGAAGGGCAAGGTGGGTATACAGTACCTCCAAAGCCCTTTCTGAGCACTTGCTGTTTGCTGAAAGCCAAAACTCTGGGATACGGAATATTATTGTAAGATTCTTCAATTTATATGGTGCATTTCAGAAACCGGTAAATGTGGTACCAAGAATGATCACCTCATTGATTCTTGGAAAGAAGTTGACTATTTATGACAATGGATTGCAAACGCGTTGTTTCACCTACATCGATGATGCAGTTCAAGCTCTGTTAGGCCTGGTTTCCAAGTCTTCAATAAGAAATGATGTTTTCAATATTGGGTCCAGTGTGGAAACCTCAATAAATGAGCTGGCAGGAGAAATTCTAGAAATAATGGGCAATCGCCACGACAGCCTTGAACACTTGGACACCATGTCAAATATGGGTGAAAATTACGAAGATATCGATAGGAGGGTCCCTGACGTTTCCAAGATTTATGAAACCATAGGTTGGAAGATTACCACACCCTTAAAAGAAGGATTGGAGAAAACAATTGAATGGTATAATAAGAATAATCCATGGTGGAAACCTTACTTTTGATACCCGTTCTAAAGGTAGTTCCACCCAATTTCTGATCATTTGCATGGTTGCTGGGTTGCAAATGTTAAATAATAAATTTTTGCTTTTTTGGTTCACCTCCGAGACTCCCTGGAAAAAAAGTGGTGCTGGACCTTTTCCTTAGAGATGAGGGAAATGATACCCCAGAAACAAAGAACTGGAAGGTAGAGATCCTTCAGATGGAATGCCAGGGCAATGGACTTCTTCAAGTGCGAGAAGGTAATCCTGTTTTTCCCAAAAACTGCAGATCGGAGAAATGACCTCATGAAGTAATAGTTGCTCAGTTCCAGAGTTGCAGGCGAAGTAAAGTAATCCAAATACTTATCGTATGTTCTCAGGTTTTCCTCCTCCGCTGCAGCAGCATTATTCAAAAATTCGGAAAATGATTCTCTATCACTTTTTTCGGATACATTTACTGTTCTGGCGCTTAGGGTTCTCTTGCTGAGTTTAATCTTACCATTTGAAGACAGGACGGAAAGGAAGAGAAAATCATCGCAAGCCCTTACCATTTCATCAAAGGGGCCGAAGTTCTTTTCAAATACCTCCTTTTTGAAGCAATAGGAGCTGTTATTGTAAATGCCCGATTTTGAAGGAGATGAGACAAGATTTCTCACTTTCTTTATGGAAAATGGGGGCTCCAACTCTTTATCCTTTGACCTCTTTGTTCTTGATATAAGCCTTTTGTTGTCGATCGCTACCACATCAACAGAATGTTGGAAAAATATTAATCCCGGCTCTGATTCGAACTCTGATAGAACAGTTTCTAATTTGTCACCGTAAAAGTAGTCATCGTCTTCTAGGATGCATATGATGTCCCCGTTGCTTTTGCCAATTCCCTCCAATATTTTCCCACCTAGTGCTTTAGTGTTCGAATTGTAAACTCTGGCTCCAAGATTAGATAATTGAGTGTCTATGTTTATGTCGACAAAATTCTTTATAACTATGACCTCGTAAAATTCCCCCCTTATTTTCTGATTAAAGGCTGAATCTACTGCACGCAATATGTATTGCTTCCGATCATAGGCTGTAATTATGACGGAGATTTTAATCTGATTATTATTCAATACAGCACTGTATTATTTCAGTTAAAAAAAATTTGCTGAAACCCATGTTCCTCATCCTTGGGAATTCGAGAATATTATGTTTAACGGCAAGTTACAGGAGAAGCGATTAAAATAAGAGGTTAGGTTGAAATCATCAACCTGTCTTTTATATTAGACCTGTTTTTATTTATTCTTTGGAGGCTATGTTTAAATAATGGGTATTGCAATTCCAAAAGAAGATGGTTGGGGCCAGAATATCTGTAATAATCGTTGCACATGATAGAAGGGTTTTTCTTTTGCAGGCTGTGAACTCCGTATTAAACCAGTCATTATCACGTGAGTTATTTGAAGTGCTTGTGATCAAGAACTTCACGGATAAACGTATAGACGCATTCTTGCATGATAATGGGGTGAAAAGCCACCTGTGCGAGAATATTCCAGTAGGAAGCAAATATGCACTTGGGGCTACCGAAAGCACAAATGAAGTTTTATGTTTCCTGGAAGATGACGACCAATACCGTCCAGATAAACTGGAGTTTGTGCTCGATAAATTCTCCTCCGATCCAGATTTGGGTTACCTGAGACACGGATATATCCCAATTGGAAGTGATGGTAATGCACTTTTTGATAAAAATCCCGATATAAATGACAGAATGGAATTTAAACCGCCTTATACCGAAGATAAACTTGTTGAAATGCTGAAATTCAGGGTAGGAGACCTTTCCAGCTGCATATGCATGAGAAAGTCCCTATTATCAGATTCGATAAATTTGCTAAATAAAATTTCGGCTGTTCCGGATAAATTTTTTCTTATCTCATCATTGTCGGATAATTACAAAATATATTCGTTGGGTGATAAGATGACGCTTTATAGAATTCATGAGAGCATGAGTAATACCTTTCTATCCCCAGAAAATTCCCTGACACGGGAAAAAGGATACCTTGAAGCTTCAATTAAAGACTATTCAGAAATAATGAAGCTCGCGGGTGCCCAGAAGATAAAGAGCGCACTGCAGAATATTCTAAACAATAATCAGCAGATAATTTTCCTATTGGATGGTGGAGTGGTTAGGAGTCTTCCCCTGCAGAAGACAATTTGCAGGCTAATGTATCTCAGGAATAAATTTTTTGATAAGAATAATGTTATATTGGCCTTATTTTCTGCACTTTACATGGTATCACCAGACATTGCCTCGAGGTTTTACACAAAGATTAGAATTACTTTCCACACTAGACGACTGGCTAACTCAAGAAATCATCCTGATACTTTTGCTTGAACCTACTTCTGTCAATAATTTTCCTTAACATATTTTTTAGGAAATTTACAAGGAAAACGTTAAAATAAGGCATTCCTAAAATTAAACTTGCACTATTTTAGCTGGTAAATGTTCCGTGGAATAATCTGTCAACTGGCTCCCTATCACTGAATCAGTGAAGCTGCTTTTGCGATGAATGTCTCGATATAAGTCTCAGAAGGCATCAAGAATCCAGGCAGGAGGCTGCATTTTTTTAGGTATTCACTCGGATTCAGACTGTACTGTTTTTTAAGTTCGTTGACAGCCTTTAAAAAATTTATATCATTATCAGCCTTTAAGCACATTTCAATATTATCAAGCAACGCATTTTGCGGTAACCCCCTATATACAAGGGGAGTTGAATGTGCGAGGGCTTCCACAGCAACTATTGACGAAGCTTCTGAGTACGATGGGAAGAGAACTGCATGAGATTTTGATAAATACTCCCCCAAAATCTTCTCTTCTACAAACCCCAAAACATGTACATTACTCTTATCTTTAGGTACGTTCAAATTCACACTGCCGGATCCTGCGATATATAATTCTATATCATTTTCTGCATTATTTATAACGTATTCTAATGTGTCAATACCTTTGGAAACCTCATGCCTACCAAGGAATAAGATTGTGAATTTTTCAAATTTATCTGTTGATTTTGGTATTTCATCAAACCAGGTATTGGACAAAATGAAGTATTTGCTTTCCTTTGGGATAATTTCAAGTTGCACTTCATTTAGCAAATGAAAAAGATCGAATTTGGGAAACAGCTTATTCACAATTAACTTTTGTAACCTACTATTAGGTTTCTGCAAAGCAGGCTCGTGAAAACCATAAATAGTAGGTGAATTTGACTTAAAACACTGCTTTAAAAAGTAATAATAACCACCAGTAACGTATGTGACGTCCGTGTCAATTTTTGGTATAGCCTCCATTCTTAAAGGGTTGAATCTGCCTCGCTTATAAGCCACTTCATGGTAATCAAACTTTATTATCTTCAAAAGATCGTTAATAGATACTCTAGGGCCGGAGATTGGC
>JAJZXP010000187.1 GCA_021806345.1 Thermoplasmata archaeon
GGATATATTCAAACAAGTCAGGAAATCTGATGGTTGCGATCTGCGAGGTTCCAATCGATGACGAGGGGCTTTATGAGATATCGGGTGCACTAACATCATGGTTTTCAGAATCTAAACCGAAAGACCTGATCATTCTGGAAGGATCTCCCGTTCAGCAGATAGTAAGCGAGCACAAAGTATACTGCATAGCGAACGAAGACTTGCTGAAAACATTTACGAGCAAAGGACTCGAGCCTGCTCATTCAGCCCTTATCACTGGAATGGGCGGAGCTTTGATGAATGAGGCATTAGCGCATAAGATCCCTGCGATCACTTTCCTCACACCTGCCTCTGCAAATATTGCCGATCCTGGTTCAGTACTTGCCCTTATCGATAACGTCAACGATGCTTTTGGATTTAAGATAGACACTGCAATTCTGGAAGAAAGTGTGAAAGACTTTCATAACCAGCTCAAGGAGCTCATGAGCCAATACAAGAAAACATACTCAAAAAACGATAAGGCTCCAGGCGAATCAATGTATGGGTAATATCCGGAAAGGGCAGGCAACTACAATGACCGGGCAAGAAAAGGGTTACTGAGAGTATAGGTTAGAAATAAAAGAATGAAATCAGCTTAAATGCGTAAGAATCTATCCAAAATGGCTGTACTGATTGAAGAGTTCACGATTCTTTCGATCATTGGCCTTCTTGGGGCATACACTTTTACTTTACCTCTAAGGCCAAAAGACGTGATCAAATCATTCATGGCATCGTCGTAATTGCCTAACTTGTCTATTAGGTGAAGATTTAAGGCACTAATGGGAGAAAATAACTCACCAGTCGCAACTTTATCAATGTCTTGGGACGATAATCCTCTATTCTGCGCTACCGAGCTTTTGAAGACAGAAAATGAATATTCAAGGATTTCTTTGTACTTTTCCTTCCCATTCATGTTTGTATCAGAAAATGGACTTAACATATCCTTGTACTCACCCATTTTTACAATATCCATTCTGACACCAATTTTATTTAGAAGTTCCTTGACATTTGGATTAATTCCAATAACTCCAATCGATCCAGTAATTGACGTATTCATAGCGTAGATTTTTGTGCAAGCACTTGCAATCCAGTAAGCCCCTGAAGCTCCAACTCCCTCAATCACTGCGAATACAGGTTTAATTTTTCTAATTTTATTCACCGCATACATCAGCATTTCAGATGATGCTGCGTCTCCACCACCCGAATTCACGGTTAAAATCAACCCTTTAACTTTTTTTGATTTTTCAATATATGAAAATACTTCTAGATATTGATGGGCAACACGTGAATTTATGGCTCCTGAAATATCAACCCGTGCGATTACCATGATCTCAACAACCTTGAAGGGAATTTATAATTAATCTCTTTCAAACAAACCCTACGACACTACAAATTAACATGAAAGGATATTATTCAGTTTTCTCCAGAATCCGATCAAGTTCCAGGCATATCATGTGAATCATTGAGATATGTACTTCTTGTATAATGGGGGTAAAGTCAGACTCAACATTGAATAAGACATCAACCACATCTTTGAGCTTGCCGCCAGTTCGTCCAGTGAAGGCTACAGTATATGCTCCTTTTTCCTTGGCAGCCTCAATAGCTTTAATCACATTCCTGGAGTTTCCAGAAGTGCTTATCCCCACTACGATATCCTTAGCAGTTGCCAATGCAGATACGGGCCTTGAAAACACTTCATCGTAAGAATAATCATTTGCTATTGCTGTCATAGATGAAGTATTAGTTGAAAGTGCTATGGCAGGAAGTGCGTTTCTCTCTTTTGTAAAGTGACCATCAAGTTCTCCGACAAAGTGCTGAGCATCAGCTGCAGATCCACCATTTCCAAAAGTGATTAACTTATTTCCTCTTAGAAAAGATTTTTCAAGTTCAATTGCAAACATTTCAATTTTTGTGGGGTTGATGCCTTTTCTGGCCCTAACTCCTTCTTCAATATACTCATTCAATGTGATCATAGTCGATATAGTTGATTATAAAACACGAATATTAAGGTTCACAGGCTGAAAGCTCTTTTTTCGGGAAAAACCTTGGCTACTCTCACAAACACGACTTCTGAATCTTAAGGGTTTAATAGCTTGTAAAAGGCTTCTTGAATTATAGAATCATATTCCCTTAAACTCTCATTTTTGACATAATCTAAAAAGTACTTTGATTTAGTGAGAAGTACTTCCCGCTCCTTATCAGCCCACTGTATTTTCTCTTTAAGCTCTTCTGGTTTTGTGATGATGAATTGTTCCTTTAATTCCGAATCGAACCCCCTTCCGCCTATTTCAGTAGTGATAATGGGTATTCCATGATTTATGTAATCATTCATTTTAAAGTTCATACCAGAACCAGTTAACACTGGGTTCAAAGCCAAAAATGATGAATTCAATGCTTCATCCTTTTGTTCTTCCGTAAGTAATCCCATTAATTCTATGTTGGTTGAAAGAGATTTCCTTTTCACTGCAGAACAAACACTACCTATAATTCTAAAATTGAATTGCGGGAGTTCATTGGCGATTTTAGATATTAATATAACAGCTTCGATATTTGGATGATATGCTGACCCGATGAACACTATGCTATTAGAATCTAACCCACTCCAGGTTCTACTCTGTGCCTTGAAGCCTTCAGGTATAGAAATGACCTTTTCTTCTTCAATGCCGTAAAGATTTGATAAGAGATTAGCATCATCGTGTGTCATGGTGATAACGAGATCAGATTTCATTGCCAAATCCCTTTCCAGTGAAAAAGTGTAGTTTTCCCATTTGTTTCCTTTCCTGAGTATTGATTCGACGTTATGTGCATCGTAGACGACTTTCTTATCACCAATAAAATCTCTAAAAAGGTAATATTGCCAAGGGCCTTCAAAAACTATTATGTCTGATTCTTTAATGACGCGTTGCACATCAGATATGTACTTCTTCCTCAGGAACTTTCCACGAGAAATGAAGTATTCAAGGGACCTTTGTTTCTTGATAACGGAGTAAGCGAAGGTCATGATGCTTCTGTATTGTCTAGCGTAACCATCCCGGCTATCTTTATAGACTAAACCTGAAATTGAGAACAAAAGTCTGTCACTAAATGAGGCGAGATAGCTATGACACCTTAAGGCGTAAGCGCTTGAATAATGGGGAATCACTTTACCATGGGCCAATTGCAAAATTTTCAACTTTCAAGTTTCCCCCAAAGAATTCTGCACCAAATCCAGTGCCTCTGAGCGATTTGGGATTTTCTGTTCATTTATTACATTGCTGTATACATTCAGCAAGCCTTTTAAATGCTTCTCAGGGGTAAATGCTTTCATTATAAAATTTCGACCATTTTTCATGAATTCCAATGTTCTTTCTGGGTTTGAGATAATTTCTGCCAAGGCCACAGCGATTTCATCAGGTGAAGAAATAGATACGATTTTGCCGGTAATGCCGTCCTGTATGATCTCGGGTATGCCACCTATTCTAGTGCCTATGGTTGGCACACCCCTGAGTAAAGCCTCCTGTGCGACAAGTGGAAAATTTTCCCAGTAATTTGAAGGCACAACCAAAGTTGAAATGCTTTTGTAAAAATCCTCTGTCTGAATGCCACTTAATTTACCAAGCCAAATTACTTTATCGGTAAGATTTAATTTCGATGCCAGTGATTTCAGCTGTTCTTCGAATGTTCCTATTCCTGCAATTTTCAGATTATAATCCGGGTGGTCAACAGAAAAGATTTTGAATGCCGCTAAAAGATCCTGGATACCTTTGTAGTGCTCCAACCGACCTATATATCCGATGCTTTTGTAAGTAAGTATGCTTTCATAATCAGGTTCTTTTTCAACTGCACTCTTTGGAAAATTGGAAAATGACGGCAGGTGAACCACTGGTGCAAACCCGACATTATCTAAATAATTGAAAATGGAGTAACTCGGACAAAGGAACGCTTTGATGTGTCTCTTTTGAATTCTCTCAATAGTGCGTGCCAATAGGAGTTCATAAGTAAGATGGCCTTGAATTTTGCAACCGGTCAGGCCGCACCTTATGCCGGTACCCCCATTACAAATTTCGTTACCCGGTTTAACTAGAGTTGAAAGTGGGCAGACCAGAAGGGCATCATGTGCAGTGAAGACAACTGGTACATTTGTCAGCCTCAGGAATTTCTCGAGAGATGAGAAACCAATGCGTATGTGGTGTATGTGAATTAAATCAGGGGCGAACTCAAGAAACTTTTCATTCAAAAAATTGACTATTTTCTCATTTGGTATTAAATCGTGAAAGAACCTGTACATGGGATTTTTGGTGGTCCTAATTTCAACACTCATTTCAGACTGTGGCATTTTCTCTCCTGCGTTGAAAGTAATAACCATTGTTTCATGCCCCAGTTCTGCAAGCATGCGGTCAATATTGACTATATAAGTCTCTACGCCACCGGTGAAAGTGCTAATTGAATTAAGTCTAAGAATTTTCAAAATCGCCACCTGAAGCATCTTTCAATCTGACCACTTTACCCCTCAAATAATCTCATTATAATTATTGCAATGTATTTAAAAATTGAACCGAGTTCAAGGCCAAACAAGCATTCATTATATACCGCCCTGGCTCCTTAACCGTTCAACTCTTTCCTCAATGGTTTCCTCCTTTACAAAAAAGGACATCAGTCTGGCCAGAATATATTCGGCTGATGCGATCAAAGTTCCACTGAAACCCTTAAGTTTCAGGTTTTTCCTGAAAGTCACATAAGTCGGATTATACACAAATACCATGTCTCTATTAATTACGAGGCGCCTCTTTATCATCTGCCAGGTGCTTTTTGTATAACGTCTTTCTGCACCAGACGTCATTCCTTTGACTTTAAGTGGTTGAAATTTAAACTCCCCTTCTATAACTTCATACGCGTCAAGTGCTTTAGCGGTTTCATACAGGTATTTGTCTTCAGAACCTAAAAGGCTAGGGTATCCTCCAATCTTTTCAAATGTATGCCTGGAGGCGACAATAATCGGAGAGTTTCCCTCACTCTGGTCTAGAGGCCTTATAGTTACGATTTTCTTGTCATGCTGTTCCAAATTCAGGAATGCAATTATTGCGTTTTCGATGCCAGTATAGTCGACATCTGCGTCTAAAATCACAATAATATTCCCTTTAGAGTTCTTCATTGCAAGATTCCTGCCTTCTCCCCTATTGGTTTTCTTCTGAATATATCTTAGATTTGCAATTTCATTTGAAAGTCTTGAAAGTACTTCCAAAGTGTCATCTTCTGAGTTATTGTCTGAAATGACAATTTCATAAGGCAAGTTCATGTGGAGGGAACGAACAACACTTTCTATTGTACCGCCAGAATTATAGGCAGCAATACAAAAAGAAACAAGTAAATCGGGTTCTACCGTAGCTTCATTAATACTGCTCAACTCCAAGAAAACCTATGTACAAGTATTTTAATAGCTTTTTTGAAACATTCAGGTATTTCGAGCGACATTTAAAAACTGGATTTGCTAAACAGTAGCTTTCAATCTGAATTTGTTATTACAGTCAACTTTACAAATCTCCTGAATCGAGCTTAACGGATAGATAAATGTCCGAAGCAGTGGTCCTGAGTGCACGCTCTAAAGATTCACCAAGGCTGGCTCCTCCCTGGCTATCAATTGAGTAGTGCAAATGCTCTTCCTTATGCTTTGTCTTGGATAGTTCGAGTGAGATCATCTGGTCTTCGTGGGCATTAATGAATGTTTCATCAAATAGAACCCCGTTCCTCCTTTCAGTGATATACTTGGAACTAAAAATCGCAAAGTCCTGAAATAAGGTATAACTATGACTTTCCTTCATGTAAAGACTCCAACGCTTGGATGTGGTAAAGTAGTAGGGGGTAACTCCGTATTTTGCCGAAATTTTGTACCTGGCCAAGAATTTCTTAAACCTAAATACAGTTCTTAGAAAATTCATGTTGGTGGTAGAACTAATTAAGGATGTTGGGAAAAACCTGGACAAATACATAATTATTAACCCTATCTTGTTCAGTTTTCCCATGTGAATCTTCATAGAATGATTCTTTGATGTTTCTGCGAAGAGGATCGCAAATATTTCTGGATCGTACCTGTTAATTTCACTTCTCAGGATTTCCGGGTCATCCTTCTTTTTCATATCATCATTAGAAATAATAATCCATTTGGGACTATATTCCAGTGCTTTACGAATTCCAACATTACAGTTATGGGCATAGTTGAAGTATGGGTTATTTCTTCCACTTTCTACGAAAATAATGTGGAATCCCTTAAATATCTCATCCCTGCAGGTCTTTGCCAATGTACCATTGCAATCTATGGTTGGGATGACTACAATAATGTCTTTTTTCCCATCGACTTCGTGAACTTGTGCTGTGCCTTTTGGTCTTGCCATCATCCATTCAATCAGTTCTTCCTTAGATCTGAACTTGTTATAAAATTCAATAATATCGGTTGC
Organism: Thermoplasmata archaeon; assembly: GCA_021806345.1. The sequence goes on from JAJZXP010000187.1 coordinate 6,450, forward strand.
TTTATCTGAAGAAAAAAGTGTATTTAAATAATCCATGCTATCAACGAGGTTCTGGCCGTAAATTGTGTGATTGGCCTCCAGTGAGTTTCCCTGTTTGCCGAACTCCTTTCTGTTCATAGAGAATAACCAATATCGTTTGATTTTATAGATTTAACTTAAATTAGTGCAGGCGATTCGAATTCATTAAGGATGACAAAGCTAACAGAAGCAATTTTGCAGTGATTTCAAAGATGATTCCTCGGTAAATAATTAACTCGAAACAAATTTATTGGAAATATAACCCTATGGCCAGTACTATTCTCAATTATCACTTTCATAATAAGTATCAACTTTTGAGAACTTATGACTAAAGTATATTCCATCTAACAGGCTGATTACATTTTTTCTAACCGAATGGCCAAATGAAGCTGAACCAATACTTTGAACTGAGAGATCAATCTTATTGACAGCAATGTTATCCGCGTCCAGGCGAACGGCAAAGTCGTAATCCTCTGTACCATTCCAGAATGTCTCGTCAAATTTGAATCTTGCAAGGATATTAGATGGAAAAATTCCAAAATCCGAGAAATTTATCAACTGGTTGGAAACCCGTTCGGAAAAACGTGAAAAAACCTGCTCGTTGTTGTTTACACCGATAGTGTATTTAAAATATTTTAGCATATATGGGCTACGAATGACTAAATTCTTTAGGAAGTTAACAGGCATCTTCCTTCCCGGAAAACCCCATCTTGTGTTGTAAAAAGTAAGGGCTAAAATGGCCGGGTTGGTCTTAAAGACTGAAAATGTCTCACCATGATAATTTCGGTTCCTGTTTAATCTATTATCTGGAGTCAGAACGCTGTCCTCAGCCTCCCTATTCATATATTTCCCCATATTGTTGGGACTTTCTTGGAAAACTATATCATCATTGCATACGACTATCCAGTCGTAACCTGAATTCAGAGCTTCTGAAATACCTGTATTACAGCTGCGGGCGTAATTGAAATTTCCACCAGTGGCCTCTATAAAAATACTAGGCAGATCTTTTAGCTGCTTTCTAAGATTAGAGCTTGTTTCATTTTCAACATTTGCAGTTGGGACCACAAAGATAACTTTGGAATCACTTTTTTCATTGTACCTGAGTATTTTTACTGGTGACTTCTCTTTATGACGTAAAAGCAGGGCGAGCTCTTCCGGAGGAGTAGACATGCTCAAGGCATTCATTAAATCAGTTTCGTCTTGTGAAAACCAAAGCCTTTCAAAATCCTGAAGTTTTTCAGTCATTATTTCATTCACGGTCGTTTCCACCAGTAATTAGCTAAATTTGGTTGTACCCTTTATCGGACAAAATACAGGGATAGTTTAAACTTGCTTAATCAGAATTGCGAAATTTTTCATTATTATTCTGACACAGTAATAAAGGTCGAAAAAACAATTACTGTTACGGTACCTACATAAGGAACTGCAGAACCAGTTGCACAATGGACTTTAGTACTCCAAAGAAGAATATTGGTATACAGGTCATCAAGTATGTTTCGTGAGGAAAGTACCTTAAGGAATGGATTAACAAATGCAACTATACAGAAGGCAGACTCCGGAAATAGAGGCATATTGCCAAGCATGGCATGGAAGTTAAAACAGCTCCATGCTTATCACTCCTATGGATTTCCCAAATTAACATTCGGGATGGTCTTAAAGGAACTTTTCGACAAACAGGAAAGGTTCCGGAATTATTCGCTTTTCAAGAGTTCATTCGCAGAGGTTTTCGTGAGGGACAAATATGGGATTAATCTGGTCCAAGATACTCCTTTCGGCACAATAGAAGAAGTTTTTGGGGAAGGAATATACTTAGAATATCCAGATTTTATCCCACAACCTGGATCTACGGTTTTAGACGTGGGGGCACAAGGGGGGGATTTTTCTCTCTTATGTTCGGTATACCTGAAGTGCAAGAAGGTAATAGCAATAGAACCTTTGCCCGTAAATTTTGACATACTTATTCGGAACATTGGTGCAAATGCCAGTCCAAACATTCAGCCAGTTCAGGCAGCCGCTTCGGATAAGGAAGGGAAAGTGCAAATTGCCTATGAGGGGGATACCGCTTTCAAAGGAAGTTCACCCGGAGAAATGGAAGTTGATTCCGTAAGACTTGACAGCCTGATTCTAGACGCCTTAGACGTAATAAAAATCGACGTGGAAGGTTTCGAAATGGATGTGCTGGCAGGTGCCCTCCAATTGATTGATAAATTCAGACCAAAAATAATATTGGAAGTACACACGAGAGCGTTAAAAACTGATGCAATCAACCTTCTAAGTGAACATGGCTATGGGGTTGCGCATGAGGGGCGCTCCACTTCATACCCGCATCATAATATGGATTTGGTCCAAAATTTATTCTTTGGTCCAGTGGAGAAATAATTTACCACATATTTCGCGTGATGTAAAACAACTTATCAGAATAAAGATGTAGTTCTGGTCTAATTAAAAATCTCCGGCGATAATTTATTTTCCTTTCTAAATAGAGATGGAAAACCTTCTGCAATAATTATTTCAACCATTGCCTAAGGTCAGAATGATGCGGGTAAAAAAATATTATGCCTTTTTAAAGCACCACACCAGATTTATCCAAACTCAATTTACCGCCAAGTCCACCAGTGCTCAAGAGTTTCTTGTACTGTTCCACTGTATGTGTTTCCGGGAAATCATCCAAAGTTCCCTCCCTGATCATATCTCTGATCTCCTCGACGCCTTTCTCAATGGTTACCTCAGTTTTAAAGCCCAGAGTTTGCTCTATCTTTTTAAATGCTGCCCTGTATGATCTGATATCCGGATCGCCATACCACTCTATACTTGCTTCTGGTGATATTACCTTTCCAACCCTCAAGGCAAGGTCTTTTAACTTCACATTGAGGGTTTCAGAGCCTACGTTGAAAATTTGGCGATTTACTGATTCTTCTTCAGAAATAAGTGTGGTAAGTATGGATTTCGAAATATCTTTTACATGGACGAATGGCCTGTACTGCTCGCCATCTCTCATCAGTTTTATTTTTCCTGTTTTAATGGCACTGAGAGTCATGGCATTTATGGCAATATCGAATCTCATCCTCCGGGAATACCCGAAGGCTGTGGCCAACCTCAAAGCAGTAGTGGTAAATTTGGAATCTCCTAACCTTAAATTGTCATTTTCAATTTCGACGTTGGCCTGGGCATAAGTTGTAAGTGGGTTCACAGTTGACTCCTCGTTTGCTATGTCATCCCGAAAGCCATAAACGCTGCAGGAGGATGAAACAATATATCTCTGGACCCCTACCTTCTTAGCGAGTCTTGCGACCCTGGCCCTTCCAATATAATTGATGTCCCAGGTTTTCAATGGATCGAGGTCCCCAATAGGGTCGTTTGAAAGGGCAGCCAGATCTATTACCGCGTCCATTGACCTAAGCAAAGACGGCTCGAAATACCTGATGTCATCCCTTATCAATTTAACACCCAAATCCTGGTATTCAGAATGAACATCATCATAGTTCAAAAACTCCCTGTCAAGGGAAGTGACGTCAAAACCGTGCTCGACCAGCATGGGGACGAGTACTCTTCCGATATAGCCGGTTCCACCAGTAACTAAAACTTTCAAATTAATCCCTTCCCATATTCAAATGGTGATTTAAGCTGATTCAGTTCAGGCCACAGCTTATCTTTAGCTGAAAGCCCAATTTCTGTTGAGTTCCAGCCAATCCCCAAATCCTTATCATCCCACAGAATGCCACCTTCTGAGTCTTTGTTGTACTCCTTTGTGACTTTATAATGAACCAGGCTTTCGCCCCTAGTCAGAAAACCGTGCGCAAACCCCGGTGGAACCCATAGCATTTTCCTGTTATCCTGGTTTAGGACCTCAGAAACCCATCTGCCATATGTGGGCGAACCTTTTCTGATGTCAACCGCCACATCAAGTATTTCTCCAACCAGTACCCGCACAAGCTTACCCTGCTCATAAGGTGGAGACTGGAAATGCAGCCCCCTTAAAACATTACTGTCTGAGAAAGAGGTATTGTCCTGGACAAAATCATAGCTGATACCATTGGCACGAAACTCTGACCTCTTGTAATTTTCAAAAAAATATCCCCTATCATCGGAGAAACTCTTCGGGACCACAAGAATCACATCCGGTATTTCCTTGCGCACAAAAGTGAAAGGCATTTTAGCCTGATATGATAAAGTTATTTTAATTACTTTCTGAAATTCTCCAGTTTTCTCTTAAAAGCATTTAAGTTTGCCCCTATGGAGTGGAAATCAAAATCAAGTTTTCCCTTAGCTCTGGAAAGGTTGAGGGATGAATCGAATGGCCTTTTGGCATCCATGCTCGTCACATTCTGACGGGAAGTGATCAGGCTCCTGTCCAGGGCAAATACCTCTGCGATCTTGTTTGCAAAGTCAAAGCGTGATACTCTTTCCCCAGCAACGTTAATAATTCCCTTGTAATTTTTGTCAATCAGACTGGAAATGGACTTTGCCAGCAAATTGGCGTGTATGGGGGAATAGTACCCGTCTATTGCGTTGACTGGTTTCCCATTTTCCAGCATCTCAAGCACAAATAGCGGGAAATTTCTGTTATAGCCATAGACGCCTGAAGTTCTGACTACTGCGGAGTTCTCATACGACAGTGCATAAATATCCCCAATGAGCTTTGAAAGTCCATAGTAATTTATGGGATTAGGAATGGAATCCTCAGAATAATTGCCATCACTTCCATCGAAGACATAATCCGTCGATATATGCACTAGGTGAGAACCGCATGCCCTGCATGCCTCCACAATGGATCTTAATGCCTCCCCATTCACAGCAAAGGCAAGTGGATGATTTTTCTCGCACAAATCCACATTTGCAAGAGCAGCTGCGTTTATAACCACCTCCGGGCAATATTCCCTTATGAGGTTTGATATGGTTGACCTGTCTGCAATATCAACAGAATCCCCTGTCTTCTCCGATTTATGGTACACTTTCAACGATTCCGGATACAATTCCGCCAACTCTCTGCCAGCCTGCCCTCCCGCGCCAAGAATTAAAACCTTTTTCACCGTTATCCCTCACAGCTCAATTTTTGAGTCTCTGCCCACAACCAATCGGATTGTTTTGGATTTGGAGTTCGAAGGCCTGACCACAACCTTTGAACCTATCAAGCTCCTGGAGATCCGTGTGCCGTCGGATATTTCCAGAGTACTGCCATCCATGACAATGGAATCCTCAATTTCAACGCCTTTCAGGTTGCAATTGTTTCCGATGCTCGTATATGGCCCTATGTAAGAGTCCATTACTTCTGTGTTTGCGCCTATAAAGCAGGGGCCAAGGATTCTAGTCGAGCCGCTGATTCTGACCCCTTCCTCTATTTGAACCCGGCCCGAAACTGTCGTTTCGTCTGATTTCATGGAGTTATCATCCAGTTCTATCTTATCAAGAACCATCCTGTTGCAATCCAGAAACTCATCCACTGTACCGGTATCCTTCCACCAGCCACTGATAACGGTATAACCGATGTTCATGTCCTTTTCCAGCATTATCTGGAATACCTCTGTGATTTCAAGCTCATTTCTCCACGATGGTTTTAGCGTTTTGATTATGCTGAAAACAACTGGCGTGAGAAAATACGCTCCAGTTATGGCGAGATTGGACAGTGGCACCTTTGGCTTTTCTTTAAGGGAAATTATTTTCTCATCCTTGACTTCTGCAACTCCAAACTGGGAGGGGTTGGCCACCTGGGTCAAGGCGATCAGGCCACTCAATTTGGCGGGGTCAAATTTTTTCAGCAGCGATTGCAGGCCGCTTTGGAAGTAATTGTCACCCAGAACTACAACAAACGGCTCATTTCCGACAAAACTCTCCACAAGCCCAATGGCATGCGCAATCCCTAAGGGCTTGCCCTGGAAGGTATAGCTAACTTTTACGCCCCACTTCGTGCCGTCGCCATAGTATTCTCTGACCTCTTTTTCTCCGACTTCGCCAACAATGATGTTTATATCTGTAATTCCCAGTTCCCTGAGATTCATGAGGGCATATTCACTCACAGGTTTCCCGGCCAACGGCAATAATTGTTTAACATCGGTGTATGTGAGAGGCCTGAGCCTGGTTCCGCTCCCACCATGGAGAATTACGCCCTTCATCTGCTGTAATTTCCAGCGATATTAATTAGGTTTTCTTTTCCGGGATGCAACGGGCCATAATACTCAGTTATCCCATTCAGGCTGTTTAAAAACTTTATTCGACTCAGTTGATTAATCTTACAGTCAAAGGGCGTTTCAGTAAGTTTGCCCCCCCCCATCACAGCCATGTCAATCTCTTCCCAATGGGGGAATCAGTTATTGATCCTCAGCAAAGCATTTCTGTAAGCTTTATCCAGCAGTTTCTTCCTCACCCTGTCTCCCAAGTGGCTGCCAAGATAAATCTCTATGTCGTAAAGATAAATTTTAATGGGCAATTTTGGGAGGAAGCCATAAAATAGTTCCAGAGAACTTATTTTTGTATATGCCCCCTCTAAACCCAGAAGCTTCATCTGGGACTTGATCCTCAAATTGTAGCAAAGAAGGAAATGCCCGGGTATTTTTCCGGCCATAACCTGAAAAATAGCCATGGTCTCATTAAGGTACGGGATAATCCTCTGTCTCCTTATTTTGATAAAGTCATCATAGGAATTCGACCTATCCAGAGAGTTATCATGCACCCTGAAAAGCGTTAAAGGGAGATCAAGTTCAATCATTCCTGTTCTTTCCCTCAAAGCAGATAGAAAAAGCAGATTATCGAGCCTGAACGTCATTTGACGGATTTGTTCCATATTTCTTAAAATAAAATCTCTTTTTATGGTCATAGAACTGCAGTTGAAATCCAGCCCTGATTTCAGCATCCTGTAGAAGATTTTCAGACTTGGCTTATTCACACCGTACCATTTCTCCTGTGATGGCATCTCCTCCTGTTGCCGAATTTTATTGTCGTTGTATTTCACAACAGCCCTTGAGTTATGGATAAAGCATACGTCTTCACTGACAAATTTTTGAATGGTTTCCAATTTATGGGATGAGAACTGGTCGTCATCCTCCAGAAGGCAAATATACTCTCCATGTGCAGCTAATGTTCCCTGGATAATCTTTTCCCCCAGGGAAGCCTTGTCGCTCAGTATGTTAGCTATCTCCAGGCCTGCTATTTCCTGATCTATCTTTTCATCCTCGAAGTTCTTGATGACTATAACTTCAAACTCAGATTTTTCTATTGTCTGGTTAAGTGCAGAATTTACTGCGTTCAGTAAGAATTCTTTTCTGTTATAAGCAACCACCAGAATAGAAAATTGCACCCTGTGATGATCTAAACCCACATTTCTTCATACATTATACATTCAAATATATTTCAGTTTACAATACTAATGTTCATGAAACGTTCACTCTGAAAATGGTCTTTGGAAATATATTTGCTTATCATCGTTGTTCTCCCCCTGTGTTTTGTGCAGGGAGGCTCAGATTGTTATCCTTCAACACCTTCCTGACGGGCTTCTGGTTCACCTTTGTGCCTTGATCCTCAGTATTGCCCACACTCTCCTTGACCCTTTCCCTTGTGGAAGGATCGAGTCTCTGCACCAGAATGACTACAAGGGCCGGGATATCCCTTCCCATCTTGGGATATTCCACGGTGAGGATGATAGCACACAGGTGCGAACTTTCTATGCGGAAACGGAGAGAATACTTTCGGGGATGAGATAAGTTATCTACAGCAATGTGCCAAATGCGCTGGTTGAACTCACAAAAGAGCAGAAACCCTTCTGGAAAAGTTTTCAATAGAATTGTGCTGATGCAATTATGATCCATGGGGACAATTATATGGATAAGCTTTTGAAATGGAAACCCATAATACAGTGCACATGTCAGAAGAGAGGGTCTTGCATGTTTATTCCGACGCCAGGAAAAAGGATCAAGAGGATACATGGGATGCACTATCTGTTATTGAATCTCAATTCAAGGTAGAGCATGTGCATGTCCTCAGAGACAGTGATTATGGCGATATAATCAAGAGAAACTGGGGGAGAGGGCATAATCTCATACTGGTTGAACAAGACATCGTTCCCGCAGCTGGCCAGATAAGGGAATTACTTTCTTGCAGAGGTAATCTTTGTGCTTTTCCATATCTGGTCAAGGCAGACATTCCCAACAGATACTCTGTTTTCAATTTCCAGAGAGGAAAGAGGCCCGATAACTGGAAGACCTTCGATAACTCCAGATATATAGGGAATATCCCCATTGAGAAGAGACCAAAGTATTGCGGGTTATCCGGATTTGGATTGACGAAGATCAGCATTAAAGCTCAGGAGAAGTTCAATTTTCCAAAACTGTACAATCTTGGGAGATGGGACATAATCGATTCATGGCTCTCCCTGAATCTTTACGAGAGGGTCGGAAGGAACCGGATATTCCACTTGCACTACCCGCCTGTGAAACACAACCACTACAGCGACATGCCTAATCCGGCGCCTGAACCACCGGGTACACTCCTCGTATTCTGATACGTTGGGGCTGAAGCTGCTTAACGCCTGCGCAGGTAAAAGGCCATGTCCTTGTTCCGCTACCGCCTTGGAGGATGACGCCCTTCTTTTAACTTCACGCGTAAGAAAGAGATATTTTGCTTTTGATTACCTGATATCCAGGTCACTCGTTTACTACCCGCCTATAAATCTTATCAACCTTGTCCTTCAGTTCTTCCATGTCCCTTGTTATTTTTGGGATGTTGTCTGAGTATATCTTTTCTATTTTCTCAAGGTTATCCACTTTTTTGAGGAGGTAGTCAACCCGTTCCCTCAAAGCATCTGTACTCAGCGTTGTGAAAGGCTGGTTGAAATTCTTTTGCCCGGTGGTCAAAGCCGGAATGTCTTCCTTCCTGTATTTGTCCATGATATTTTCATCCGCAATCTCGTAATCCCTCGCAGAAACATAATGTGAAAATATATAGTCGGAAAGCTTCACTCCTCTAGACATTGCTATGTGGCACTCTTCCTTTTCCATGGTTTTCTTGAGGCCATTGGAGTAGATTATGGAAATACTGGATGCATTGCATTCAGGAAATTCAAAGCCCATGATTTTTTCCCTGACCCTGCCGCTTAATTCAGTGAATAGGCTGATGGGGATCTTGTTTCTAATCCCCAGGATGGACATCTCTAAGTTTTTGAGTTCACGGTATCTCTTGGCAGAGGAGATTTCTTCCCTGAACAGGTTATGATCCATCATATCTACAATATAGTGAATTATGAGAATAGTTTTTCCTTCACTTATTGTACATTTTTGCTGAAGATCTATTATTTTATTTATTTTTGAATTAGTAGCTATCTATTAGAACCTAAGACAAACCTGACCTTTCATACCAATAGTTTAACCTAAGATCAAAGAAGAGTACTTCATCACTGCTTCATATACTTTATCTGTATTCCAATAATGCCAGGAGCCCCATCTTCCAACACTTACAATTTTTTCTGACATGAGGTATTCAAATATCGCTTCCCTAATTTTGTTGTGCCCCATAGTATATACTGGGTATCCATATTCATGTACCCAGACTTTGGAATGTATTATTGCAGTTCTATCCTCTATTACACCTAATTTCATCAGGCCTTCTATGGAATTTTCCAAAAATTTAGGAACTTCGATTTTCTCATTTTGGGGAACTGTAATTTCCACTATCAGGTTTGACTTTCCTTCCGGAGATTGAGAAACAAGGTTGCTCATCCATGTATATCGATGGAATATTATATCTGTGCGAGGCACATAAAGGGTAATTCTATCTGGAGCTGGTTGATTAAGTGCAAAGCCTATTACGATAACTCTGTTGTAATCAAGCTTTTTGGCTGCAGCCTTAATTTCATTTTTTGCATCCGTGATGTTAATCAGTTCAGGTAGTGGTAAAGTACTCAAAATCCTATCATACCTGTACTCACCGTTTATGATCCAACCGCCCTCTTTATCCCTTTGAACCCTCTTCACTTCACAACCTGCTAGGATTTTTATCCCAAGCTGCTTGGCCTTCTCTAAAAGACTTTCATAGAGTGACTGGATCCCGCCTACCTTCGGATAGTAGAAATTAGCCTGCTCTTTGTAACCCACTGTAGGGATGCCAGAAACAGAAAACACAATATCACGTAATTCTGGAAGAGGGAGCCTTCCCGGCGTGAATACCCAACTTGCATCAAATTCTTTCAAGTTCCTTTTCCATATTTTATTGTTGTAAGGTTCCAGGTACCTTGAACCCATATTTTTTCCAAATATACCGTAAATCCAATCATAAAAAGTCTCTGGCATCCATTCACTATTATTCTTGAGATGGAAAAGATTCTCTATTATTTCCATTCCAATTTCAGCGCGTTCTTCGGGAGGGAGCATAAAGATCCCATTTTCGAATGGGTAGGGAATTATCATGTTTTCAAAATGGATAAAATTCTTTCTCTCCATCTGTTTCCAGTTTTCGCCCATAATTTTCAATATGGCATTCAATGTCTCCTTATCCTTACTAAATAAAATATGGGGTCCACCAGTATCATAAGTGAAACCCTCTATGGTTTGAGACCGCAAGAGACCACCAAGGTGGCCTTGCTCATTTTTCTCAAGTATTTCTATTTGGGCACTACTGGAATGTTTTTTGATTTCAATAGCTGACAGTATACCTGCCCATCCGCCCCCTAAAATCCCGTACTTGACCATCCAACTGTCCATTGATAAGAATTATATTTAACTACCCCTTCAAAAGTGATTAAACGAATCCTCCAAAAGCTTCGTTTAACCAAACAATACTACACAGGGTGACTTTATTTGGGATCTAATTTGTATTCTTTGTGAGTCCTATCAACTAGGTTCACAATGATCGTCATAAAAAATTGTTTTATCCTACTTCACCAAATTTAATGTTCATTGGATGGGTCAATTCTTATTTTATTTAATAATCGCTTTTTGACTTTTCTAATTTCGCTTACTTCTGAAATATACTTGAGAACGAAGTTATTCCCGGTGCTAACAATTTTGCTTGTTCCCGCAGTTCTTTCGGAGAAGTTGTAATGAACATACCCTATCTTGGCGTCGCGGTTTGCTATTATTAGGAATGGCAGTAGTTTATTACCTCTCATATTTTGGGTGACAGGGATTTCTAATGATTTCTTGAAACCTATAAACCCAGATATTGGGTCAGAAATGCCGCGGCATTCCTTTACCATCACCTTTAACAATAGTTCAGCGCCTCTGGAAATAATACCTCTAATCTTGTCTCTGTCACCAATGAACTTCTTTCCCTTATACCGTGAACATATAACGATGTCATATCCGTTCACAAGCATTTCTGAGATGGAGGTTAGCTTTTCCGGAGGGTGCTGGAGGTCTCCGTCCATGATGGCTATGTTTTCAGAGGATGCATGTTCGATTCCGATAAGGTATGAGCCCATATGCCCCATTCTGCGCGCATTGAAGATGCCTGTGATCCTATCGTCTTTAATTTCAAGCTTTTCAATTATCTCTCGACTTCCGTCTGTGCTACCATCATCCACAAATATGAATTCAAGACCGTCAACAGGAAGTAAGAGTCTGTTCGCAAGGAGTGGAATGTTCTCTGATTCATTAAGAACCGGTATAATGACGCTTAATTGAGGCAACGTTTGGTAATAGTAACAGACCAAATAAAAAAATGCTTTTTCGGTTCACCTTTTGGTAATATAGAAAATGGCTTTTAGCAAGGATACTCAGAACAATATTTCTGTGAATTTGAAACATTATTATTTTATTTAGCCAAAATTTTGATTAATGGTTAATTTGCTTACAATTAAATAGAAAAAAACATTTTTCCAAGAACGTATTTTATCCCAACTTTGCATTTCGAGATGGGGTTTAAAAATCACATGCGAAAAAATATTTGACGAGTTTTATTTATCACAGCTTCATGGGGTTATACTGAAACTATAGACTGAGCAAATAAAGCCTCAGTTTTTTGATTTCCAGATTGAAAAATCTTCTGAACTTATTTCAGTTGGAATAGCAAATTTAATTCCACTGGTGCTCGCATTGTTGGTTGCCTGTATCAATAAAGAAAAGACTATATGTTAAGCCCTTATCCTTCAGGAAGAATGGATAGCATTAGCTCCTCAGTTAGATCCACGGGCTTGGATGCTATTTTTCAGTATACCGGGACTGGGGTTCAGTTATTTTCAGGTAGCATATTCTATATTATTGTAACTCATCTTTTCACTCCTTCCGGAGTCGGGGCAATTGCGCTTTTCGTTGCCATTGTGAGTCTCTTTAATTCCATTTTCTCCTTTGGGCTAGGAACAGCCTCGCAGCATTTTATCTCGTATGACCTGGGTGTTGGAAACTTTGCTTCTGCCAGACGTACGGTCTATAAGATATTGAGCTATGGAACAACGTTGGCATTGGCGGGGTTTGTAACCCTTATCGCTCTCGCACCAGTGATATCAATTGTGTTCCTGCACTCATCCTCTTACACTTTTCTTGTCAGGTTACTTAGCATTGTGCTTTTTGGAAATGTAATGTTTGGAATATTAAATGGAACACTTCTCGGAACTCAGAATTTCAGGTTGTCCGCATTGATTAACATAGTAATATGGACCGCATACTACTTTGGTACTATTCTTTTGGCTACTTATATAAGATCACTTGACACCGTGGTAATCGGCTGGGCATTCGGCATTTTTGTTGGTGTAGCAATTGAGTTTATTGCCGTTATCAGGTCAATTGGTAAAATGCACGGTGCAGGCCATTCTGTGTCCACCCCTTACATCTTTGCATACTCCTTCCCAATCTTGTTGTCCGGGCTTATATCATTTGGTGCTTCCTCTGCTGACAGGTTCATAGTTTCAGGAATGTTGAATCTCTCTTACCTTGGGATATACAATTTCGCGTTGCTGATTTCCAATTCCATTGGCTTCATAGCGATTCCATTCACAAATATTCTCATGCCAAAATTTTCGGAACTCTATGGGAAGGGTATGAAACAACAGATCGCCCCACTAGTTAGGGTCTCAACAACTCTTCTTTCAACGATATATATACCGGCTGCAATAGGGATTGCTGCGTTATCTCCTATAATACTTCATCTCCTTGCAGGAGTTCAATATGAATCAAGTTCATCTGCCCTTAGAATAATAATGTTCTCTACGGCCTTATTCGTATCGCAAAATATCATGGCTCAGGCAATAGCTTCAATCAGACTCACAAGAATATTCCTATATTCGAGTATTCTTTCTTTTAGTTCGAATATCGTTCTATCATTTCTTCTTATTCCAAGGTATGGTTTAGTTGGAGCTGCACTTGGTTACTCCTCTGTTTTTGCAACAGTTTTTTTGATTCTATGGCATTTTGCCAGAGTTAATGGTGTGGGAGCTCTCAACATAAAGGGACTGGCAAAAGCGTGGATATCAGCGGTCATAATGTTTTTTGTACTGATAATTCTGGAGCACATGCTTGGTGTTGGTATTCACCTTCTTCCGATTTATATTGGACTTGGATTTTTGGTTTACTTCGGACTCGCAAAGTTTTTCAAAGTTTTTAGCGCTGATGAAAGAGATTTGGTTTTGGCCCTATTCCCCCCTAATTTTGTGCGCATTAGACAAATAATTTCTATTCTAATCTTACACTAGCAAATTCCCGTTAGTCTAAAACATACGTAATTGAATATTTTACATATTCCTTTAGATTCAAGAGATGGGCAGTTGAATATTTTTAAATAACCGTGTTAGTAAAAAGAAGATTGGAATATTTATATTTATTCGATTTTAGTTATTCGAATTGTTATCTGATGAAGAAATAAATGGAGTTACGCTATCCATTATATGTAAGTAAAATGAAATTGAGGGTTACTGTTGCGTTCAGCGTATCTTTATTAAATAATTCAAAGCCTCTGATCTCTTGATTTGGATACAATTTGTTTACATTTACCTGATAAGATAGATTTATCCATCTATTCTGCTGGAGTTTACTGCCATTTACGATGGAAGAGAAAAGTGTAATTCTGTCAAAAGCAACCCAGTTTAGTGACAAGTAGCTCGATGAATTTTCCACACTCATATGGGAATTTGAAAAAGAAACATTTAATGTAAGAGTATAATTACCTGGAAGAAAAGTTTCGTAGGGCCCATACCATAGATTCACTTCTGAAAGATTGTAATCAGCTCCATTGCTTTCTATTACTTCCCCATACTTGCTATTTGAAACGGGTACTCTTACACCACCAACCCCTACTTTTAGGCTCTGAGGTGAAATATACTGATTTTCTGGAAATGATACTCTACCGAATGATATTGGGCTGTGTGAGTAATTTAGTTCAAAAAGGTAAATTGTTCCAGGATATCCAAATTCGGAGTAAATGTATGCTACCAACCCATAAAGGCTCGAGTTAAAGATCGCAGTTTCAAGGAAGCCGGGAATTAATGGGAACTGGCTTGAGTCAACTAAAACATATTTGGGTAGATTGTTTGAATTAAACGGAAAGTAGGGTACAATATGCTTGTACAGATTCGGGGAAAACCAGGTAAGCGAGTAAGCATTCACGTCATTTGCCACGAAATTGAATAAATTGTCAGAAGCAAGTATAGTGGCGTTCTGTGGGACTAAGGCTGCCATTGACTGCATGTAGTTATACGCTGGGTTTTCCGAATAAGAAACTTCATACCCCGGTGAAGAAGAGGCCCCGAAATTATTTGGGTTCAATGGACCAATTATTATATTTAAGACAATTAGGACTATGAGAAGAACTAAAATTATTCTACCCACATGCCTCTTCTTTCCATTTTTGAATTTTGAACTACGGATTCCATTGAATTTATAAGTTGAAAGTTTTCCTATGAGTAATGTCAAGCAAAACAGACTCGAGACAAGCAAAATTAGTACAATATCATACGGATAATAAAGTGCTATAATATTTCTGGAGAAATAAAAAGCAAATGAGAGTGTAACAAGAGCCAGAATTAGTAAACCTATAAAATACGTGATACTCTTGAAGTAAGGTTCTCTACATTCAAGTTTCGAGAGACCAAAAACTGTCCCAAGTAAGATTGGAGAGATCGCTATATATGAGTATTGAAAACCAAAAGATGAGGCATATCCATTTCCGAGGAAAATTGTAAAGAACAGCCATGGGAGGCTAATAATGAAATGTTTTGGGTATATCAATGCTAAGAAACCAAAGGAAGCATAGAGCATGAACCAGTATATCCCAACATTTCCTATCGAAGATCCTATCTTGAAGAAAAAGAGGCTAGTCACTGACGCTGCCACATTTGAGGTACTTGCGGACGTCCCCAAAGACCCTGGAATTATAACATATTGAACTGTTCTGACTATAAGATAAGCGAACACCGAGAGAAGGAAGAAACCAAGAAGGATGCGATAGTCCTTTTCCTTAAACATCTTGGGAACATTAAAAAATGCCTTTCCATATTTATCATATATAAAATATAGCAAAATTCCCATGCTTAGAAATGGAAAAACTTCAATTGTTGATATGCCTATAATAAATGGTACCAGGGCCAGTAAATATTTTCTATTTTGAAGTAGGTAGAACATCCAGAGCGTTTCCAATGGAATGAATGCCTCCCAATGGAAATCCCAGAAGGTTGCCGATAGTATAAGAAAATTGGTTAGATAAAGAATTGATAAAATTACTATGGTAATTTTCGTGAGTACTGGCCTTGATATTAGATATAATGGTATTATGGAGGCGCCCAAAACAATAGATTGCAAGAGAAAGAAGAACACAGGAGAAGGAAAATAAAAGTATAATTTGGAGAAAAGCAAGGCGATATATGTACTATGTACTTCTAAGTAGGAGTGCACACCAAAAAAAGTGTAGTCGGCGGTTTCATAAAGTATAAACCCATGATTTGTTGACCACAATGCTTGCATTGGAATGCCTAAGTCCCAATTGAGTGTGAGAAAACTCGCGAAACGCAAATAAGACAGTACAACTGTCCCGAGAATGAAGACGGACACAATAATTGCGAGCGAGTACATTATGCCATAATTTTGCCATTTCTCGTGCTTTGTCTTTCCATCACGTGCCAGTTAAGTCCCTCCCTTCTACTGGGTTATGATTTCGTGATCTAATCAAATCAATTTACCTTCCCAAAAATGTTTTCAACTCTTTTCTCAAATACATCTAATGAGAACAAGTCAAACTGCCTAAGGGAGCGATTGGCGTATTCCTCATAATGCCTGGAATCAAAAAAACTAACTATTTCTCCAACCCAGTGATCGATTTCCTTCGGCAATAGGAGTTTTCCACTATTCATTAAAATCTCGTCAAATGGTCGTATAGAACTAGCAATAATTGGAATTCCATTTGCCATAGACTCAACAAGTGGTATTCCAAAACCCTCATAAGTTGATGGGTTAATAAAAATATCTGCCTTGTCATATACTTTGGATATGTCATCCACTTGACTTGTAACGCCAACATTTCTTAAAGAAAGTTTATTGATAAGTTTAAGATTTGAAGCACTCAATCTAGACACGATATGGAAATTGACGGCAAGTTCCCTCTTCTGTGCATACTCTGCGATTTTTAATAAAAACTCTATGTTTTTATACGGCCTATCTTGAGCTATATAAAGCGCATTGAGCTCTCTTTGTTCCTCAATCCTTTTCAACGACTTTTGAATGTGTGGTTTATTTTTTCTAATGCTAGTTGTTTCATGGATAACTTGTACTTTATCTTCATCGAAATTGAAATTTAAAAGATCTTCTTTGACCATTCGAGATGGTACAAGTACCAGATCAAAGTTCTTAATCACAGGCAAAACATGTTTAAACATAAGCCTGGATGAAAGACTATCTCCATATTTGGTAAGTGGTCTTATATCATGAACGTGAACAGTACGAAATTTGGCGCCTTTTTGAACACCAGCTAATGTCGGGTCAGCTATGAAGGAAATCTCCATACTCAAATCCCTCATTTTTCTCGGGAAAGTAAAAAGTCTATTCACACCCATCGCCAAAAACTTTCCAGGGATGTTTGTTCCGTAAGTAATGTTCTCTGAAATATAATTTTCAGGTCTATCTGCCTGGTCAACCAGTTGTCTCCAATTCGTTTTAAACCCCAACTTTTGAAAGGCTTTTTTATATTCTACCGTAATCTTAGTGACGCCATCGAATTTTTTTCCTGCGTTAATAAATGTAACCTCTCTAAGATTTAAGTCAAATGCCTTCAAGCAAAGACCTCAACTTATTCACACTTGATGTGATTTCAAATTCCTTAGCCCTGCTGACGCACATTTCTGGTTTAATCTTTGTGTCTTTGTCAGTCCACCATTGGAGAGCTTTCAATAAGAACTCTCTAGGGGAAGAAACTAAGGCCCCAGTAACTCCATTCAAAACAGTTTCTGATGGGCCATCTTTGTCATAAGTCAATACTGGCGTTCCACACGACATGGATTCTAATGGTACCCATCCGAATCCTTCAGTAGTAAAAGGAAAAGCTGTGAAGAGCGCATTTGAGTAAAGCTCTATAAGTTCGTGTTCTGAAACAAATCCCCTGTAAAAAAATTTGTCGTTTCGATAGTCTATTAAGTTTCCAATGGGTATCTTAGACCCAAAGGCGACAATTGGCAGATTCTGGTTGATCATTTCTTTGACTGGTTCAAAATCCGTCTCTTTCCCAATATATAAAAGGATATAATCTCTTCTTGGAACCAGTGTAGAGGGCTTAAAGGCATCCAAGTTTTTGACACTGTGTATAACGTTAGTCGTATCGAAACCAAGGTTCTCATAAAGTTTTTGAAGATAACCAGAACTTACAACAAAATTGTTTGATAAGCGTCTCATATTTCGTAAATGCCTCATATCCATTGTATTTATTATGTCTCCAAAAACAGTGGTGGCTAATTTTGCAAGAAAGTTATGATTTTTGATGCTATCTAAAGTAACAATAACCGGAGGTCCTTGAATCCACAAAATATTATTTCTAAACGGAATAGTATATGAAATGTTTATCACATGATCATATTGATTGAAGTTCACAATTTTTCCCATGCTAAATTGATTACGTTTGAAAAACACCTCTCTGAACCAACTTTCTGTCCAAAGAAATGTTTCATTTGTCATACCAATTCGATATAGGATATTGTAAAGTGAAAATCCTTTCTTTGCCGACTTAAGAACCTTTATCCCAAGTTTCTCAAGGTCGCTCTGCTTTTCTATGGGTAAAAAAACTGTAGCAGCCGTGACGTTATAATCCCTAGACAATGGCACCAGAATTGACTTTATTAGATCAAACTGCACAGAAAATCCGTCAGGAATCGGATCAAATATAACTAGGATTTTGGTCATTCTTACAGTAAGGGGAATGTTAAATAACATAAATGAAGATTTCTTTACAAAGGTTTGTAATCTTTAATTACAACCAAGAATCACAACCTCTGGAAAGGTTTTCCCGAATCCTTTCTTGGATACATATACAGTTTCAGTTATCCATTGCTTGAAGGAAACTATGATACATATTTTCATAACTAAATTTTTGGGCAATAGAAATACAAGTATCTGCTAAAGAGTTCGTTAATGTAGGGTCTTCAATCAATATTGAAACTGCCGCAAACAAATCTTTCGGATCGTTCACTCTTGTCAAGAATTTGTAATCGTCAGGTAAATATTCTTCTACACCCCCATTCCTAGTAGAGACCAATGCGCAGCCACAGGACATGGCCTCTAAAGGGATAAGCGGCATACCTTCCACGATAGACGGGAAGATAAATATGGATGAATCATTGTATAATTCTCTTAACAACACGTTGGAAGGCCTGAAAAAGTATTTTATGTAGGGTGGTACCTCTTTTGGATTTATGTTGCCAAAGGCTAATAATTTTGCTTTCGGATACCTATCTCTTATCAAGCGCAAAGTTTCAATCCCGACTTTTGAACCTTTATATTTCTCTTTCCTTAAGCTCGTCAAAATAGTGGTCGGTTCCCTTTTCTTCATAGGTAAGAATGCCTTAAAAAAATCAGTGTCAATACCAACTTCCATTATTTGTGGGTTATCGTTTTTGAACCTATCGTAGAGGACTTCATTAACAACAATTTTTCTCATATCTAGACTATAACTCTTTGCAGCCAAAAAATGATTATCACCACTGACAGAAATATCGTCTTCCTGATTCTGTATTAGATAAGTCTTCCTGGCAACTTTAATTCCACTATTGTACAGGATGTAGCTTGTGCCCCACCAAGAAGCGATACCATTTTGAATTTCTATTTTCTTTAATAGTCCCTTACTTAGAATAGAAATATCCAACAATTCCAAAAAAGAGTAGTCATAATCAACTCCAGATAATAACCGCAATATGGAAAATATTGGCATAAAGGCTTTATTTCTCTGAATAGATCGGAACAACTTCAAAATAATTCTGTCGACTATTCTTTTAGTTTTATTGGGGTCAACTACACTGTAGCCTGTGAATTCATTAATTTTCTTATATGGGTCCCCAAGTAATAGTAATAGAACAGACTTATTATCCGCTTTCAGCCTCTTTGCGATTTGAAAAATTATGTTGTCGCCACCAGAAGGGTAAAATGGAGGAAAAGAACCTATCAAAAAACAGTAGTCATATTTTTTCATTTGAATATACCGTTCTACTCTCAGTGATTTACATGTGAGATAAATAGGCACCGATATGAGATTATAGATTGAAAAATGGGTGAAAGCTATGATCTTTCACTTTTGATCGCAACACATAGTTGAATGAAAAAAATTCCCTTCTTGTTAAATAAATTTCAGATACTACTGAAAAATAGCTTTTTTCGACGACATAAATGAAATAATAATAAATTCCACATTTCTCAAGAGGATTGCGTGCAAGTTTTTAAGCAGAATGTCTTATCAAGATTAAGTGTGGAGATGCTGTGAATTTTACTTGTCAGAGATAGATGGGTTCATTTACAATGTTGGGAGGCCACTATTGGAGGCATATTTTGAGAAATGATTATGATTTGAGAGATAAGATTTTGGTGCCCAATTCCATTGAACAATCCGAAGGAGATCCATTTATATCTGTAATCATCACGGCGCATGACCGAAGAAACTACATTATCCATGCCATAAATTCTATTATTAGGCAAACCCTGCCTAGAGAATATTACGAAATAATTGTTATCAAGAGTTTTAAAGACGCTAAAATTGAGGAATTTATTGCCAGGAATGGAGTCAAGCTAATTGATACAGATACTCTTGCGGTAGGTGGAAAGATTGCTTTGGGGGTTGAACAAGCAAAAGGTCAAATTCTTTCGTTTTTAGAGGATGACGACCTTTTCTTAGAATCAAAGTTACAGGTAATACTGGATGTGTTCGCCAAAGACGCAAATCTTGGATACCTTCACAACTCCTTCAGTGTGATAGATGATAAAGGTGCCTACATTCGGGACAGAAAATACAAGACAGCAATGTCCACAGTGTATTTATCAAATGAAAGTGTGAGCAGAAAGAAGATATCTAAAGTGATAAGTCATGATAAATTCCATAACATGAGTTCAGTCAGTATTAAGAAAGAGATCCTTGTTCGCAACTTACAAGAACTGAGTATTGTTTCTCTTGGTCCTGATGCTTTCATGTTTTACGCCGCCCTTGAGTCTGGTCAATACCTATTGTTTCTTGAAGAGAAACTAACAATGTATCGGAAACATATGAGCCTTAGCAACAGGAATCTTCAATATATAGAATTCATGAACTGGAATAGAACATCAAATGAATCCATTGTGAATGAATTGAATGGAGTCCAAAGTTCTTTGGAAAACCAGATGGCAAAAGAAGTTATTGAGGTTAAGATATTAGAATTCGAAATTCTTTCTCACATAGCTGGAACCCCGTGCAAACAATCCCAGATGGTGAGCTTGCTCGAGGGCTATCTCAGACTTTTGGTTAAGTTCAGATTGTGGCACTCGCTCTTGCTTGTGATGGTTTCTGTTGCCTGGTTTTTCTCTGGCAATATCGCTAGAAAGATGTATTATATCAGATACAAAAGTACCCTTGGTTCATTATATGAATCTTAAGCTAAGTATATTTTAAGAACTGTCCCTTATAATCCGGAAAGTAATGCCCTCTTTTTCCAATAAAATCCTTTATAATATTCGTCAGTTTCATAAGGGGGTTTCTTAAAAAATTGTGATATGTTGATTAACCAAAAATAGCAAATTTATATCCAATGAGTGATATTTGAGCGATTTAAAACCTCTTTTGTCTATAGAAATTAAATTCCACTTTAATTAAAACAATTTAGAGGAGGGGCGGTGCCCGCCTAATTGAAAAATTCTTTAGCCTAATTAACTATCAAAGCGAATAAAAATCATTACGAAATTCTACACGCTCTTTCCACTGATTCTTCTGTTCAGGGATGCACCCATTCTCCAGAGGCGCAATATATTATTGACGATGCCAAGAAATAGCAAGGTCCTATTCATAATTCCTAATTTCGAATACTCTGTTGTACTGATGGCGAATCTAGAGAGAAGCAACCGCTGTTTGTGTGAAATGCCCTTAACAAGATCCTGGCTTCCGAAGGTTATATTCTGTGAGTGGGCCCTGTATTTAATGGAGAACGCATCTGTGAACGTGTACCTCAATTCAAGGATTGAGATATTTCCTATAACCCAGTCTTCATAGATCCAATCATAAGACTGAAAACTTAATGATTTAAGCCTCGAGGCAACGAGATCCGCACCTTTTTTGGATAGGACAATCGCATTGATGTCTATTCTATTTGACCACATTTGGAGTCGAGCCAATTTTTTCAGGTCGTCAGGCATATCCCTTACCAGCATTTCTTGATCCCCATCTTCATTAAATATACGTGGATTGGAAAACAGGAAATCATATTTGCCGGAGACCATGAGATCGACTACACCTTCCAGATAATATGGTGGGAATTTATTGTCGTAATCCAGAAATGTGAAAAAATCTCCATCTAGTTTGTCAAGCCCAAAGTTAAGAAGAGCTCGAAATGGTGAAGCGTGCTGGTGCTCTATCAGCTGTATTGATACCCGACTTACTTTTCTTGAGGAAATTTCCCTTGACAATTGCAGAGTGTTATCGGTAGAGCCGAGATCAGAAAGTATCCTAATGATAATATTTGCTTCAGAAGTTTGATCGAGAAGAGATTGAAAGGCCTCCTCTAGGAATGACTCTGCATTGAAAGCTCTTATGATCACAACAATTGTAGGAGTTGCTCCTTCTTTTTTCTGAACCATCGTATATGTGGAAATTATGCACACTAACAAACTTTCGCCTTCGTGTGGGGCATGTTTGCATTATGCGTGGCCCCAAAAATCTTTATGAAATTCGGGTTGAACCTTTGGTAGATCCAAGCATAAAAATTTAACACTTTTGGCAATTAGTTTGCAAATTAATAGACATAATGCGCTTGTGGTTTATACTACACCTTCATTCGACATTATCTGCTTAAAGTTGTTGCTCGACTTGCTCAACATATGACTTTACGGAGGCAAAGACTGACGGAGTTTCGTTTTGAAATCAGGAAGATGTGCAAAATATATTAAATAGTAGTGTTAAAGGTTGTTTATAGAAAATATTTATTGATTATAAGCGGTAACCCGTAATTGGGAGAGCGCCCATTCAAAATTAATAAGATGAAATTGCACCCTGGAAACGATAGTAATATCGTGAGAATCCGGTCCCGGTTTGCTGTAATACTCCTTGTTGCTGCAAGTGTTGCCTATGGGTGCATTTGGTCATTCGTGGGTATAAGCAAGATCCTGTCACTCAACGCCTACGCTTTTGATCTTGGGGTTAGTTCGGAAAGGGGGTGGGTAATTCTGCACACTAATCTGGGACTGCATGGATACCTGCTCACTCTTCTGAACTCCGGCATTGTTTTTCCGCTGTCTCCGCTCACAGGGTCCGGAAACTTCATGGCTATGGTTGTTTTCCAGGCTTTTTCGATAGCAATAGTGGCGCCTGCTCTTTACTACATTTCAAGGGCCAAGGGGTTAGGTATCGTCACATCGCTCATTGTTGGCGGTGCATTCCTTCTCTATTTTCCGGTTTATGGAATAATGTGGTTCGATTTCCATTACCAGGCTTTCTTTTTCCCTCTGTTTATCCTTGGCTACCTTTCATACCTGAAAGGGCATTATCTCCTTTCATTCCTTCTTTTCCTTCTGTCGGGAATGGTCAGGTTTCCATACAGCATCTTTCCCCTTGCTTTTGCTCTGATAGAGCTATACATGGTTTTCCGTTCCCGCAAGTCAGGTATCCAAAGAGACAGGCTGGTAACTCTCACTGCTCTTTCAGTTATCATGTTCTTACTTACGGCACTTGGGACATTGTATTTTGGTCTGGTCCAGTCCGTTCCGGGAACTGCGCCCATAGCCCTGCCGGCACTCTCCGGGCCTTTTTTCCAGAGGCTAGCAATAATTGCCTTGTTCCTTGGTCCGTTGCTGTTTCTTCCCGCGTTATCACCAAGATGGCTTGCCTTAGCGCTGCCTGGATTCTTTCTCATCCTCACATCATCATATACGGGCTATTCCTACCAGCACATATTCCAGGGACAGTATATATCCGGCATTGCGCCTT
>JAJZXP010000137.1 GCA_021806345.1 Thermoplasmata archaeon
AACATTATTTCAACACAGGGGCAACTTATTCCCCGGAGAAGTACAGGGAACGCGGGACTGTCATGCGCATTTTCACCCTTGAAAAGCCTGACATTATCGACGACATTCTTTTCAGCCAGGCAAACAGGTTCAGAAATATTCTAGTGCAGATACTGGAAGAGGACGGATTCATGCCCATTTCTTCTGAGGTTGACCTCTCAGACGACATCGAGGCAATGGTGGAGTGCAAGCTAGGAAAACTCCCCGCAACAAAGGTTCATGTCGGGCCTCCTGTGGATGCGCAGAATGCAATGGATTTCATCAGGAAATGGTCTGGTGGAAAAGCCACCCTGGGTCCGTATGTCTGCGGCGATCGGTTGTGCGCCGACATACCTGTTGAGAAGCGTGAACTTGAGGAAGTGGTCAGGGAACGCCTCAATGGCTTTGTCATAGGGAAGAACATTGATGGCCTGAAGGCAAAAATGAAAATAGTTGATCCATCCCGGAGCAACCGGAAATTCCTTGTTCTTGGAAAATTCTACAGCAAGGTCCTCCCAGGTCTATCCACCTGAGAATATTTCCAGGAAAGTAACATCGTCAGAAGGCTTTAGTGTGTCAAACCTCGTAACAGGGCTTCCATTCCTCACGCATACAAAACTCTGCTCTTTCAGACCCAGTTCTCTCATGACTGCCTCAACAGTCTTCTCGACAGAAAGTTCACTCTGAAAGCCCTTTCTTCCTATGATCCTGATCATTCCACTATCACCATTACTTTAAACACTGCTCGGGGTAGGATTAATATGCCCGCAATGTAAATAGGTGTTTCATTCCATGATAAATGCCAATTTGCTATCTTATGAAAAAACAGCTCAATTGAAAGGTTGACCGTGAAGGTCTACAATTTATAATCGACTTAGAACCATGAACCGAAGTACAGAAAACGCAGGGCATTATTGGTATCGTTTACAGCAGAGCTGATCTTTATTCCGCCCCTATATCCATCAACCCAGAGACTATGCCAATTTACCTAAGTGTCATTTCGTCCAGACAGCATAGAATGACCAAGTATGAATAATGGGCAGGTCTTTAACACTTTAAGATTAGGAACACGGTGCTTTTTCCATATGGAAATAAGATGGGAAATCTAATCCTGTTCTAAATTTCCCATTTAAACCTCCAAAGAATGTAATTTAGATGTGTTCTATCTTCTCTTCAGCAGACATCCCATCAATTAAAAACGTAATTGACTTATGTTTCTTCATAAGAGCATCGAATACTTTCCTTCTCCCAGAATGTGAAACATATCCATCACTTATGATACATATATATCCAGAGGTGCAGACTCCCTGTTTTACTGCCATTTCCATTGTTTGGCACTGCAATTCAAGACCTTCCAGAAAATCCGTGAAATAAGCTGGGACTGATTCTTGGTATTTTAACACAAAGTCAGGGCCGTACTTGAGCTCTGCAAATATGTTAAAGGCCCCGCCGTTACTGTTGCCATCAGTCTCAACAACTACGTCAGGGACGAATCTCGCTTTCTCAACTTGACTTAGCATAAGTTTCTGAAGTATTTTGATTCGATTGGACAAGTCGGCAGTAGCATAAGCTCCTGGGCTGAATGTGAGTTGGTTCTTTACATAGATTTTCTTGCCATAATAGTCGTCGCGGTTGTATTTTTTCCTTAATTCACATGTGAGATGAGACTCCAGATCAGCCTCCGAATAAAAATTAACGGGATACATTTTTACCCCGTTTTCGCCGAAGTCCTTCAGGTTTTGAATCCAGTCTTTCTTGTACATATCAACGATCTTGTACCAAGCTGCATCAAAAATATCCTCTAATTTGCCCATAAAGTTCCACTGAAAAGGACTTAATGAAGATTTTTATCTTGCATTTCTTCATAATGAATAGTTTTAACCCACTAATTTTTAAATCAGGTGTTGATTATAATTATTCAGTATCGACAAGGTAAAACAAAAACCTTAATCAAACAATTTCCGCTAACTCTTTAAAAATAGGGATTGTGGATGGAACAGAAGGTTTTCATAGATCTTTTTGCAGGATCGGGAGGGTTATCTGAAGGGTTTTTAGTAAGCGGTTTTAAACCAGTTGCTCATATTGAAAAGAATATTGATTCTTCAAACACGCTAAGAACTAGGTCAGTGTATCATGCCCTTATGGAAACTGGAGACGTCGAGTTATATAATGAGTATTTAACAGGTAAAATAAAGTTCGACACAGTATCCAGCAGGATTCCAAATGAAGTTCTTGACGCCGTTATTAGAGCAGAGATTACGGAAGAATCGCTACCTACCTTATTCAAAAGAGTGGATAGAAATTTGGCTCTAATGGGTCATAGAGACGTTGATCTGATTGTAGGTGGCCCACCTTGCCAGGCATACTCGCTTGTTGGTAGAGCTCGAGATAAAGAC
Organism: Thermoplasmata archaeon; assembly: GCA_021806345.1. The sequence goes on from JAJZXP010000137.1 coordinate 2,415, forward strand.
AGTATGAAAGACGACCCAAGAAACTACATGTATAAGCTTTATGCCGAATTTTTAAAAAAATATAAGCCGAAAATGTTCATTTTCGAAAATGTCTTAGGGCTACTCTCTGCAGGGGAAGGAAAACTTTTCTTAGATGTTCAAAATTATTTCAGACGGGCGGGATATGATTTAGATTATAAAGTCCTTAATGCCAAAGATTATGGAGTACTACAAAACAGAAAAAGAGTCATACTTATCGGGTGGTCTGATGATTCTCACCTCAAGTATCCGAACGTCAAGCTTACCAAGGGAGAATACATGGTTGAGGATCTTCTCATTGATTTGCCATCTCTGAAAGCTGGAGAAAGTCAAACAAATTGGGATTATAGAATGGGCCCAACTGAATATCTAAAACGATATAGAATAAGAAGCAAGGAAGAGATATTGACTCAACATATTGCAAGACCACATAATGATCGTGACTTAGAGATATATCGACGAACCATAAACTTGTGGAACAAGAAGAAGAGGAGACTTCATTACGCAGATCTCCCGGAAGAATTTAGAACACACAAGAACATTGATTCTTTCGAGGACAGATACAAAATAGTGGCAGGAGATCTTGAATATTCTCAAACAATTGTGTCTCATATTTCAAAAGATGGCCACTATTATATTCATCCTGACATTTCTCAGTTGAGGTCTTTATCAGTTAGAGAAGCCGCTAGACTTCAATCATTTCCTGATAATTATTATTTTGAGGGATCACGTACTTCTGCTTTTGCACAGATTGGCAATGCAGTACCACCACTGTTAGCAAAAAGTCTGGCTAAATCTATAGAGAACGCATTAAGGGAGTGAACTAATAATTGGATGAGGATAGTTCATATCACTTGCACCAAAATAGGACCTCTCTGGCTAGAGACTCAATATTTAAGTGGGGGATCAAAAATCAGAGAACTTTTAGCTGGAGATTCAGCTGTTCAAAATATGAAATATTTATTTCTGAATTCTTACTTCACAGAACCAAGGCAGATCAAGTTTCGCAGATTTATGACCTTTTTATTCGAAGATTTCCAGACTTTGATTTCATTGCGAAATCAACAAAATCAAATTTAAGAGAGGAGCTCAAGTCTTTAGGACTTAATTGGCGAATTGATTCACTGTATGATTGTGCAATAAAAATAAGTCGAGATTACGAGGGGAATTTGCCATTGGTTAAATCTATCCTTTTGGCCCTTCCTGGAGTGGGGGAATATATTGCTTCTGCAGTCATGTGCTTTTGTACAGGATCAATTGAACCAATATTGGACACAAACATAGTAAGGTTCATTGGCCGTTTCTATGGATTAAAGATAACAGACTCTTCTCGTAGGAATAAAACGTTCAAAGAGTTCATCTTGCAGTTCCTCAGAACGGAAAGACCGAGAGAACTGGTTTATTTCCTGATTGATTTTGCATCTGCAGTATGTACCCCAAGCAAACCTACATGTACGTCTTGTCCAATTAAAGCTGTATGCGATTTTGGATCTGGAGGCGAGTTTAAAACATGAGGGAGAAACTTGTAGAATCACTCATAAAGGACATTTTAGGACCAAGAAATGGTGTTTTCGAGGAAATGGACGAAGACCCTGGAAAGGAGTTTGTTACTGGTGTTATAGTTCCACAATCGTGTCGTTTTGATAAGGTTGAACCAGATTCTGAAGATACCGCTGAAGGACCTAGTGATCCTACAAGCGAAGATGATTTAAAATCAGACAATGCAGTGGCAATGTCTTTTTCTGATATAGACCCAAGGATAAAGCCACAGGTTTTTGGAATTTCGTTCGTTACGTTGGGGGAAATACCCAGCTTCAAAGTGTGCATAACTTGGGGGAGATATAATAAGAACAAAGAAACCAAGAAATGGAAGAGACAGCCGTTTAGGAAAATCTATCCTGTAAAACTTTCAAGTACCAAATTAGAAACTGACATTTATTCAGATGTTGATGGAACAGTGAGACTTCATGTGAGGAAGGTTGTCAGAGAGGAGGGTGCAAATGTAATAATATTAAACATTGTAAATAACCTGAAAATAAATTCCAGCGAATGCCATGGAGAAAATCTAACTGAGGTTAGCCTCTTTCAACCCTCTCTGCGAATAAAATTGGAAGAAGGATTTGAACTCAAGCCATTTTCAATTGAATTTAATACAAATGACAATCTTTTCAAATTCTTATACAGAAACAAACCAGTAATGGCTAAAGGCAACATGTGTTCGGCGATTTGGTCTAGCATTGAATACCCTGAACCATTTAAGGCATATACGTGGCCAGATGGAAAAGACTTCAGTGATTGCGCAGATTTTGAGGAACCAGACGTCAGAAGCGAATTCTTACCGCTTTATGCAGATCCTTCTCCCATCTTAGAATGGGATAGATCAATAGGAACTCCACCAGAACTTTCAGCTTACAAATTATCTGAGCTATGGGATCCAGAGAAGATTTATTCTTCCCTTTCACCGCTTGTTACGGCCTACAAGAAATGGATCGAACTTAAAAAAGTGATAGAGAAAGATTTGTCGGAGGAAAATGGAAAAGTTGCACAGGACTTGATTAAAATTCAATCTGAATTTGTGAATCGATTACAATCTAGTTTGGAAATAATCAAGAATGACGAAGATGCCAGATTATCCTTTTGTTTTGCCAATAGAACTATTTGGTTGCAGAACAAATGGAAGGGCAACCCAGACTTCACATGGAAACCTTTTCAATTGGCCTTTTTGCTTCTGAATATAGAACCCTTAACTAATAAAAACTCCCAGTACAGAAGCAAAGTTGATCTCCTTTGGGTACCAACTGGTGGAGGGAAAACAGAGGCTTATCTGGGCATTATGGCTTTTTTGATGGTATTTAGAAGAAGGCAGTCAGTCAGTGGTAAAACTGATGAACCAACGGGTGGCGGTACTGCCATACTTACAAGATATACCTTAAGACTGCTGACTACCCAACAATTCAGAAGAACTCTGAGGATGATTACTGCAGCTGAATATCTGAGAATTCAAAATGTTGGAGGCATAGGTTGGAGACCTTCAGATTCCAAAATTAAGGGAGAGTTAATTTATGGTTCTACCCGTTTTTCTGTGGGTTTATGGGTTGGTACTGGAGTTTCTCCGAACCATCTAAGGGGGGAAGGACGCGCAATACGAATATTAAAGGGTTTCGGTGAAAAAGATGATAATGCTGAAGGAGAACCAGCACAGGTAACTAGATGTCCTGCATGCAATTCTTGGTTAGCAATCCCAAAATCTGGATTGCCCGAGAATACGGATAATGAGTTGCATTTTCTTGTCAAACCTGATATGCCTTTATCAGAATTAAACGAGCAAATGAATCATGCCATCAAAGATGGCAAATTAAAGTTCGTAAAAGACTTTGCTTTTCGATCCGTTAACTCTGAACCAAGCCATCTCGATTTTATTCTTACTTTAAACAATAGAAGTAAACTTGGGGCTGATGACGTAGACGACATCTGGAACAAAATCAAAAATTCTTTTAAACTGTCATTATCCCCTGTAAGAGCCTCTCGTCCAGGATACTTTCTTGTGAGACAAGAACCAGGTAGAAAATCTGAGTCATATTCTGATTTTGAGATTTATTGCCCGAACCCAGAATGTGAGTTAAACCAGATAGGAACATATTTGGAAGGGATTCCGACATCTACAGAAAAACACGAAAGGCTTCTTCCTGATGGCCTTACAATTAGACGTGAAAGTTCTCTTTTTTTCTATGGCAAACATCTCCCTATTCCTGCGTATACAGTAGATGAACAAATTTACCATCGTTGCCCGACAATAATCATTAGTACTGCAGACAAGATAGCTAGACTGGCATTTGAACCCAGAGCTACTGGGATAATAGGGAATATTGATAGTTTCAACCTAAACTATGGATATTACAGGGGGACACTTTTGCCAAAGGATACAACAGTGGAAGCCCGAAAAGGAACGATTAAGAATATTCCTTGCTTTGAACCACCTGAGCTTGTACTCCAGGATGAATTGCACCTATTGGAAGGGCCATTGGGCAGTCTTTTTGGCCTCTATGA
>JAJZXP010000159.1 GCA_021806345.1 Thermoplasmata archaeon
TTTGAACTATTGTATTCATATGAGGAAAGCAGATTATAGGGCGTCTTATCTGGGCTGAGTGCTAAGCTGGCCGGTTCACTGTGCAGGCTGATTGCTGTGAAAGAAGAGAAAAAAACTATTACGATGACCATTGCAACCACCTTATGCATTAACCTCATCTTTCCTCCATCAAGCATACTCAGATATATATCTGGTTTCCTATATTGCACTACCGAAGAATTCCATACCGCCATTAGAAATCTTGAATCCTGAGGAATATTGGAAGATGTGTAACCCGTGCTAATGGCCTTCACAAATTGCATGTTTTGATGGAAGCTGAATATATAGGAATCTTTGAAGGAGAAACCATAGTTGTAACTTTAACCGAACAGTATGCAAAACACCATAGGGTGTACCGCATACAGGACAGTGGAGCCTTGATCCTCTTGGGAAATCCATGAAGATATCTCCCTTTTTCCCCGGAAGTCGAACTTTATTTCCGCAATGATCCATGGATACTCGAGACATAGAGGTTTCCTGACAAGTTCTCCGGGTTTCACAGAATGTAAATGAATGGGGGTATAACTTACCCACAAAGAGTTGAAGAGATCCATAAAATTTAATAGCTTTACTTTTTAGACTATAGGTTAATATGACTGGTGCCCTTCTGTCTTTTCAAGCGAGAACTTCCAATTTAAATACACCGATAAATAAGAAAGAAAATATCGAGATATTTTCTGAGTGCCTGTCAGAATATACCGGTTTTGATTTTTCGAGAATTTCAGACAACTTCAGCGACGAGATAAAGGGGTTACTAACCTATTTGAAGTACCGCAGAATCGAATTAGAGTCAGATGGTCTCTCGAAAAGCGAAATTTCAGTATATCTGACTCTCAACATTGTATCGTCTTTCTCACTACGGCTTGGTTTCAGTAAGGTAATAGAACAACCAAAATCTCTATTCAGAGTTGCCAATAATTCAGAAGAACGTAATGTCTCAATAACACAACGACATGAAATCGAAGGCAACTACAAATTGTGTGTGGTCATCCCTACAAATCTTGCTAACCAAGATAAGGAGAGACTGTTACAACTAAAGAATCTGTTAATGACGCTTAGTAAATGGGATAATCTTTCAAGAATATGGATCATTGGTAGAATTCCGGAGAAAGCCTTGAGGGCTCTTGGTAAATTCGAAAAGTTAGAAATCATTGGCTTAGAAGAAGATAAAGGTCCGGCTAAAGCTAGAAACGTTGGAATTGAACGGGCTCTGGGCGCAGATATGGATTTGATAGTTTTTATGGACGATGACGTCGTTAGTCCTAACAACAATGCCTTCAAATCAGTTTGTGACAAAGCTGTTAGGAGCAGGGGTATCTATTTCCCTAAGATTGAGAGTTATTATAGTACTTGTTTTGATTTATTCCATGACCTCGACGGCACTCTGAACGGAGTTTACGAGCCAAATACAAATCTTAAGAGTCTTGTTTATGGAACCACGTGTGTAATGATAGCCCCGACTTTTATCTTCTGCGACGGATTAAGATTTGATGAAGATTTTCCTCTTGCTGCTGGCGAAGATATTGATTTTTGTATAAGAGCTAGAGCGAATGGCGTAAAAGTTGTCCCGGTGGATGATCTAGTAGTAAAACATGATTTTGGATATCGTGAAAGTAACAATTCACTTACTAAATTTGTCTCAAGATTTGTTAGATATGGGGAGGGTAACCGACTTATTAAATCAAGGAGCCCAGAATATTTTCAGATTTTGACTAACTCTATCCGGCGCACTACTCAGGATTCTAAGAAAAAAATATCGAAAATACCAAGATCTATAGAGGTACTGTCAAAAATAGTTGAGAGGTGCTTAGATTGAAGATCATGATTACTGGTGGCGCGGGAGTTCTTGGCAGCACTTTGGCAAAACTCTTTATCAAAATGGGGCACAAAGTAACAGTCTTGGACTATTGCAGAATAGAAGAGGCCTGGAGATTATTTGATGTTATGGCTTCCATTGACTATAAGTGGAAATCTGAAATGGATATTGTCAAAACCGACATATCAGGTCTAGACGTAATTTTTGACTGTGCAATAGGATTTGCAGATAGACCATTTGGCATAGGAAGTCCTCAAAATACTACGTCAGCTAACATATTACCATCTCTTTCGTTGCTTGAAAAAGTGAGAAAGCTTGACAAAATGCCATTGGTGGTTTATCCATCATCGTTTAATTCCCTTTACGGACTTGGTCACAAAAATATTGTAACTGAAAATTCTCTGCCTTTATCAACTTCAATATACGGTTGGACTAAGGCAGCGGTGGAGTTGCTGTATCTTACGTATAGCAAAGCCTATGGTGTACCAATTGTAATAACTAGGACTTCTTCAACTTTTGGCCCGGGAGGGAGGAGCGATGAGTTACCGCACAGATTGATTCTCTATATCATAAATAAAAAGGAAACTTTTACCGTGCGCTCCCCGCTTGCAACTAGGCTGTGGACTTTTTCTGAGGATGCTGCATCATTCTACGAGGCTTTTGTATCAAGATTCGAAATAGAACCACTTGTATTTCCAGGAAGAATCCTTCACCTAGGTGGAAATAACTTGGATAAAATCACTACCAACATTGAATTTGCGAAATTGATTTCTAATGTGTCAAATTCAGACATCCGGTTGCTTGAAGGCGAGTATGAACCAGGTGAAATAGTCGATGGAAAACCAATTTTTCTCAGCTTCTCAGCAGCAGAGACTAGAAGATTACTCAACTGGAAACCAGAATGGCCCCTTGAAAGCGCAATCCGTAAGACAGTCGACTGGTTTAGTTCCAATCAGTACAGATACAAAGTTGGTTAATATTAAGCTTACATTCCACTTTAAGTTTTAGCAGAAAAGTTAACCATAGGGAAGTCGGGCAACATGGAATTATGTTAATAAATGTTTGATAGAGCGTCTGTGATCTTCATTGTGCAATAGGCTTCAAATTCTTGTTTCCTGAATACTGAAATATTGCTAATCCCTTTGATTTCACTCTCCCCATGTGAGGCTAAGAAATCACTCATTTCACCGATTCCACTGCTATCTTTAATGTATCTGCTTGTAAGTTTTTTGGAAAATGTTTCGTCAACGCATTTCAATACATCTTCAAGCGGAACTCCCAGAAGATCACATTGACTGGGTATGTTCTTTCCCAGCAAACCGCCCCTGTAAAGAATCCACCATGCAAGGTACCTGTTAACATTATCCTCTTTTTCCGTGATACTTCCTGAAAATCCGAATACATCAGAGATCAATTTGTATGGCGCAGTTATTAAGTCGACTGATTGTTGTATGCCTATACCCATACCGATCAGTTTTTTCCCGAATTCCCATATTTTTGAACTTATGAACGGGTTCGCTGCCAACGCCCCGAGCCTGTAAGCTTCCACGGAAAATGTCCAGTTCGGATACATCTCATATTCTGAGATGAAATTATTTCTGTGTGGCCTTAAATAACCTCTAGTTCCTATCAGAGCCGTTTCAAGGAACAACCCGGAATAATCTTTAATTTTAAGACCAAGTTGAGCCTTCCGGTTCTCCAGATATCTTCTCACAACTCCCCTTATTATACCCTTATTCTGTTCATATGCAATCGGTTGGCCGCTCATCTTTCTAGTACCGGTGACGCCTGGAACCTCTGCCCGTTCATAGGAGTATTTGGCCATATCGCCCCATTCCATGTCAAACCAGTATATTTCAAGCCCCTGAACGATTCCAAGACTGCTTAAGAATTTATATTCATTTGTCTCTATCTCGCCATCAGAATCTGGTGGAATCCCCCCGGGAGACGAGGCATAGCGATAAATGATCTCCTCAGCCAGATTAACATCAAGACCGTTTTCTCTAAGCATATTCTCGAATTTCTCGACAGTTCCATCACTTTTTCCAATCAAAACAATGTCCGCGGCGCCTTCATGCCAATACTTTTCCCTTTTGCTCGCTCCGGGCAAGCCACGAATATAGTTCTCTAAACTATGGTCTTCTTGACTCGATACTGGAAACCATAAGACAGTAGGCATTTCATTAGACATCCTAGCGATAAGATGTCTGTCAGGTGTAACAATAACCTTAGTTTTCAGAAATGAAGCATCTAGGAGTTTTTGAGATCCGTGTCTAGGTTTCCGGAAATATGTATTTCAATTCCTACAAACGGTTCAAGAGAGTCTTTGGTAAATGCTACACAGTCGATATATCCTTTGGTTACTGGAAATTCTTCTTTAGCCCTGAAACCGTACCATTCGAACATTCTGCATATCATGTCCTGAATATTGCTATGTTCCTCACTCATGATTTGCACATGTTTTTGTTCCATATTTTTTTTGATCTAAGAACATCAGCACTCTCCGAGATTTACAACTTTGTTTTATAGCACCACAAGGTTATATTTTTCTCTTTTTACTCTTACCTGGAAGAAGATCGACTCGGGTTTCGCCTTCATAATTTTTGGTGTTCAATACAAAATTCTCAGCAGATGGTGGGACATTTTCAGCACCGTAGTATATGGTGATATTATAGTCACGGTGAGGGTTCAGTGCAACTCTTGAGGGGTTGAAGGCACTTTCGGACGGTATCTCTACACCATTTTTGAAGTCACCATAAAACGGTCTTCCGATAATGGCAATATCTGACATTCCCCGAGGTATGTCCCTAAACACTTTATTTGGCATAGCTCCCCAGACGAGATAATCCTTATCTATTTTAGTTTCGGCATTATATTTAGTGATCAAGATCCTTTGAGTAACAAGCGAATCTTCAATAAAACCAGGAGATACATCCTCCTTTTCCTTAGCTATGCTTATTCTTACGTAGCAGTTCCTTGCCATTGATCTACCTGAATTTCTGACCTCGATAAGAACCATATTATGGTCCTTATTGCAAGCGGAGACCCTCAGTCTTGGACGCGAGACACGTTCAAATAGCTTTGGTGCAAAAACCGCGAATACGGTTGCTAATGCAAGCACTAATGTCCCGTTCAATTGTAAGTCATAAATAATGACGCTCAAAAGACTCATATGAATTTATTGTAATCTCATAAAATAAAATTTCTACGCGTAATCACTTGCATTTCCATCTCCGTGAATCGGTATAAATATTCTATGCTGAAAGTGCTAACTGTAGAATGTAAGTCGTGGTTTAAGCCATTGCAGATATCTCGTTAATCAACCATCTTGCATTGTTCATCACACGGTCAAGGTTCTCCTTTCCTAATGCTTTCCCAGCCTTTTTAGCATCATCAAGCCATCCCTTGATATATGCTGCAGAATCATCCTTGAAGTCAAACCCAAAATGAGCGCCAACCAGGTACGTGGATAGCTCAGCCTCAGACTCAGCAAGACCTCTTGGGAGTTCCTTTCTGTAGAGATGCTCAAGCCTTGCATGGGACATCTCATGTATCAGGGTGTGCAGCACATTCACATCCTCTCCCGGGATCTTCATGACAACAATTTTCTGGCCTTCCCCTGAATGCGCTGTGTATCCTCTGGCACCACTATTGATTGGTGATTCCTCCACTGTATAATGTTCCCTTGCAACCTTTTTCAGAGTGTTGTAGAGAGATGTGGCCTTAACATCCTCCTCAACAGGTTTGGCCTTTCCGGGAATTGGTGTTGTCTGTGAGATGTCATAAACCTTTCCTGTGCTGAAGACCCTGGTGAATCCTCCGCCGGAAAGGTTGAACTTCTCCCTGACAAGCTCCTCAATGGCCTCATCACTAAGACCTTCAGATCTTTTCTTCTCAATGAAGTCCTTCACCTTTCCAGGGCCGTCCTTATGTGCAATGTCAAAGGGATAGAAGATACTTATTGCAAATTCATTGTCCAGTCCCTCTATTCCAGAATATTCCTATATTTTTATGACTTGGCTATCAGGCTTTCTGGTCATTTACCGTTCTTTGTTTTCAGGTAATAACTATCTCCTTGAGCCCCATTCTCTACTGATTTATTCATGGAAACCACTGATGATCTGATCTCTCCGGAAACAGGATAATGTGTGATCATTCAACATTCCCACTGCCTGCATATATGAGTAGCAAATGGTAGTACCAACATAGCTGAATCCCATTTTCTTCAGGGAAAGGCTCATTCTGTCCGATATTTCAGAGGAGGTAGGGATCTCCTTTGAATTCTGGAATGAGTGAACTATAGGTTTTCCACCGACGAAATCCCAGATAAAATTAGAAAAAGAACCATGTTCCAGCTGAACACCAATGAAACATCTTGCATTTGCAATTGAAGCATTGATCTTAGATCTGTTTCTAATTATTCCACCATTCTGAATAATTCTCTCCACATCCTGATCTGTCAGGGAGGCAACAAAACTTGGTTCAAAGTTTCCGAACACCTCCCTGAAATTTTCTCTCTTCTTCAGTACGGTAAGCCAGCTTAATCCCGCCTGGAAACTCTCAAGCACAAGAAACTC
>JAJZXP010000158.1 GCA_021806345.1 Thermoplasmata archaeon
GCTCTTTCATTATTTTAAATTCCGTAGTTTCAGAAACCAGCCTTTAAAAACTGAGCTTTCTCTTATATAGGTGCAACAAATCTGTGTTTTCCGTGATATAATGAGCAAAATTGTAATCGCACTTGGGGGAAACGCCTTGATGGAGAGCGGTGATTCAAGGGATTATGAAACACAGGTAAGAAGGGCCGTAAACGCCTTTGAGTCATTGACTGATATAATAGTTAAGGAAGATGTCATAATAACTCACGGGAACGGTCCACAGATCGGAGATCTAATACTGAGAAATCAGTATTCAAAGGAATTGCCTCCACCCATGCCTATGCATACCCTTGGAGCAATGTCCCAGGGTCTGATAGGAGAAATATTAATTGAAGCATATGAGAATGTAAGATCAAGATCTGGCATCGGAAAAGAGGCAATAAATATACTAACAAGAACCATCGTGGACAAAAATGATAGGGCTTTCATGAATCCAACAAAACCCGTTGGAAGGGTTTATTCAGATCAGGAATACAGCGAACTAAAGAACAGCACAGACTGGGAGTTTATAAGGACAGAAAAGGGCTGGAGAAGATGTGTACCTTCACCAATGCCTCTTGATATACTGGAAAAAAATGCAATTCTAAGTTCACTAAACGCAGGCTTCCTCCCCATATGTACAGGTGGTGGGGGTCTTCCAGTTATAAAAACTGGCAATTATTACAGTGGAGTTAATGCAGTAATTGATAAGGATCTTGCTTCATATGTTCTTGCACACATGCTGGAGGCCGAGGAGTTTGTTATACTCACTGATGTGAAGAATGCATTCATTAATTTTGGTAAAAGTACTCAAAAATCACTGAATAAGGTTAAACTGAACGAAATAAAGAAATATTATGATGAAGGTCAGTTCTCAACCGGTAGCATGGGACCAAAGGTTCTTGCAGCCATGAGTTTTGTAGAACATGGTGGAAAAGTTGCAAGGATAGGTTCACTTAAAGACGCAAACAATGTAATAGAAGGCACATCAGGAACGATTATTCAGGCCTGAATGTAAGTATATTTACCATCCTTCAGTTCTGCCTTTCCCATATGTACCATCTGCATCAGAACTTTTTCCAGAACACTATTTTTCACAGAAAGATCGAAGCTTTCTTCAAGCTTTTCTCTTATTTCTTCCACAGAATTTGATTTCATTTCAATCTTGGAGGATAGGTTAGTAATATCCTCGTAAACATTCCATGGGAATATGAACCAGGTCCATTCTTTGTCAGTAACAAACTGGGCATAATAATCCGGAACAAATGAGGAATGACCAATGTGAAGCATGGTGGAAGTCTTTACAGATTTTGGTTTAAGTGTTTTTATGTAATCGTATGCAAGCTTCATACTCTGTCCTGTATCTGTAATATCGTCGACCACAAGAACATTCTTTCCCTCAATGGACACATTGAGACCATACTTAAGATCTGCCTTTCCATCAACCGTTGCAGTTAATCCCCAGTGTTCTGTCTTTATAGCATAGAGGTTTTTCATAAGAATCATGTCAGATAGTATCCTTGCTGGAACAAGACCACCTCTAGACAGTCCAATAATTGCATCCGGAATTCCATCTTTTAGCATCTTTTTATTGATCTCCTCACACCACTTCTCAATATCATCCCATGTAACCAGTTTAGCTTTAAATTCCATTGGGATTGGCATTAGTGCATAAGTAAAAATCTTTTGCAAAAATAAAACGATGGTCATTCATGCAATTTTTAAGTTTTGTATAACAGTATAATTTTCACAAAATTGTGGTTTAAAAATTGTTCATAAATTTAGTTCTAAATTAAAACAATTATCTTATTTTATTTTTGGAACAAAAGTAATCGTGTGATATAAATATCAGCAATATTTATATAACATTAAAAGAATTTGATTTTATGAAAAAGATAGACAAACCACGGGATTCAAACCTGATGGATGCAGAAATTAAATTTTCTGACATAAAATTTGCAATCGGAGGGGGTTATTTTTCCTGGCCATAATTTCAATGATAGCCATGCCCTTTGGAAACTCCAAAAATATTAACACTCCAACGAGTGGCAATAAACAAACAGCAATCTCTTCTACCAACGTCAATTGTTCTACAATATCAAGAGGACCGACATGTAGAACAGTAACAAGACAGGGCAGAATTGAATTTAGTCAAACCTGTTGTGTTCAGGCACATCCACAATATCCTGGTGTAAAAGTTACAGAAAGTGGTGAACTGACTTACAGTGAAAGCGCAAAGGTTTACGACTATCCGGGGCAAAACCCAGTTATTGTTTGCCAAACCACTCCTAAGGTTGAAAACTCTGCATCTATTAACCCTAATCCAATCGTGACAGGTGGGGCATGTCTTTCAACAGGAAAGCTCGAAGAATCTACTCAGGTTACGAAGGATGGGGTAACTGGAACAGAATATTGTTGGGCATTCTCATTTTTCAACAAGGTAGACTCATCTGGTAGGGCTACAACCACCGTGGAGATGTGGATAGTAATTGGAAATGGTGGAATCAAAGGAAAGGATATAGGAGAATATTCAACTAATTCAGGGATTTCAATAAGCTGGTCTAGTATCGTAAATACAGTAATAAAAGTAGGAATATCAGTTGCTCAATAGTAACAGGTGAACCTCAGGTTGAAACTTAAAATTTTTATAGTTATAACATTACTCATACTTATCATATTGACAACCACCATTTCCGTTATACCCTTAGAAGTAGAGAAAACATCATTAAGCAATTATATGGTCAATTCAGATAGTAGAGGTGCAAATTTTTCGTATCAGATACGCGGACGCATTCAAAAAAACGAAGGAAATGGAACAACTTTACTTGAAAATCCTTGTTCATATCTTAATATAACTGGCATTGGAAACAATAAATACAGCTACTCATTAAGTATACATGGCTGCAGTCCAAATGGAAATCCTGAACTGTCTAAAATCTCAGGTATTCAAAGCAGAAATGGTACCACAATAGGCTATTTTATGGGAAATATTTCCCAAATTGGGCAATTTTTTAAATACGGGTCACTGTTGTTGAAAGTAGCATCAAGAAAGATCATCTTCTGTCAGGACACTATAGATTTTGGACCACCTCAAGATGTAATTTATATAAATGGAGAAGTTGCAATTGAAAGACTATATATGCCATTAAATATTAATAATGAGTCAATACTAAAACATCCATCTCAACATGTATTTTATCAAGAACTTCCTAAAAGTATGGTTGGATTGGTTCAAAGTGGATCTTATTATGTTTTATCATATATGGCAGTGCAGGGCGGAAATTTTTCCCTTGCAAATAAATTACTCGGAACAAAAGATCAGGTCATATGCGATTTTACAATATTTCTAAAAAGGACAAATGTTAGGTTTAAATTAGACTATACTTATTATCTTATTGAGAATATAAATCTTGTAGCTGCCATATGGATAGTGGGAGTCTTGTTCTTAGTTCTAACGGTGAGACAGGTAAGAAAGAGGATTAGAAGGAAGGGGATAAATTAATGAAATTTGAAGTAAATCATGTAAGGGTAAGTTATGCAAAGACCAGGACTCTCTCTGATCTTAACGTGTCAATTACAGATGGGATTACAATAATATCAGGACACAACGGCGTGGGAAAGAGTTCGCTCATTTCTGTCTTGGAAGGGCTGGCCAAGATAGAGGGAAAAGAGGGAGTAAAGGTTGGAGAATATCTTCCGTATTATAATCCAGATCTTGCTTTTAGGGATGTCGCATTTTTACCTGAAAGACCAATTCCCATAGGTGGACTTACTGTAATGGACTGGATCGAGTTTTATTCTGGGTTGAGAAAGATTAATTTTGAAAGATTGAAAATGATAATGGAAGAGTTCGGAGTTTACGGTTTAAAAAGAGCCAGAACTAAATACCTTAGCATGGGTGAAACCCAACTTATATCCATGTCCATTTGCCTCTCTACTGAATGTAAATTCTTTGTACTGGATGAACCAAATTCAAACATAGATCTGGAAAACAGGAATATTCTAGCCAACATTATTCAGAAACTTAGAAATGAAAATGATCTGTCATTCATCATTATAAGCCACATTCTTGATGATTTGCTTCCTATTGCTGAAAATATAGTGATTTTTAGGCCAGAAAAAATAATAGGACCAATACCAATAAAAACGGGAATTGGAGAAAATCTATTTTCCATAAAACTAAGGGAAATAGATCAGATAGTAAACAAAATTGAGGGAAAATTAATGTATAAAATTGACAGGAACAATATTTTGATAAGGGATGAAGATTTCAAAAATTTCATTTCATTAATTAATGCAGATCAGGTAGCCAGCATAATGAGTATTATATCAATTCCAAGATTCATGGGGGATGAATTTTAATATGTTCAGAAACCCTAACATAAGGATTTCTAACTATCTATCAAACCAGTATCATGTGCAGGAATTAATTATTTTAATTTCATCTCTTATAATAGGATATTCAGTTGTTAGCTTTGGATATAGATATTTTTTAGATAATTCCATGTTTTTTGCTTTCTATCCTATATTGGCTTATGCTCTTATAAAGTCGTATTTTTATGGAAGAAACATAGAATCCGGCGTTTTCGGATACCTGTTCACTGCACCTTTGAAAAGAAGGACAACATTACTTGTAAGCCATTTCATAGATATTATAATATTGCCTTCTGCCATGATAATTGAAATATCTCTTTTATTATATATCAAATTCTTCTACATTCCAGTTGAAGATGTTATTTTATACTGGATCGCCTCTGTTGCAGTGATCTCACTTTTTATTGCAGCAGGAAGAATAATAGGTGTATTTGTAAGGGATGGAATTGTTTCAATGGGTGTACTTTTTGCTGTGTATGAGGCTATTAGTATAGGTTTGAATTCAAAAAATAAATTCTACGAAAACATAATTTCATTTTTTTACCTCAACCTGTTCAGTATCAATCCATCGGCTATACTGATAGAGTCTATTATAGTCTTAGTAGTTTCAATATTAATGGTTGTGATTTCAACTAAATTGTTATTAAATTCCGGACTAAAGAGTGGAAGGTGAATCAGGAATGATAAGATATACAAGGCTAGTTATAATTCTATCTTCATTGCTAATAATCATGTTGATATTCTCATCCTCTCCCTATCAGGGAAACGAAATTAGTTTCGAGGTAAATTCATGTAAAACACTAAACACAAAAAACCTGTGTGGTGAAATTTTCAGCACTTCAACCTTTTCTGACTATTCTGGAATGGCGAGATTATGCATTTTTAACAATTTTGTTTATAACGGCATACCTCCAAAAGGAGTCAATATTATAGAGTCAATAAAAATATGCAACTTGAAGGGGGATAATGTATCAGGTTTGGTTAAATTCTATAATTTTACAATTACTAATAAGGAATTTTATGGTAAAAATATAAAACTTGGAATTGGGAGATATGAAATTAATGCTATAACTATATTTAACTATGACAACAGGTCTGATTTTCTTAATAGCACTCTTTCAGGAAAGGAGAATACTATAATTATGAATCAGGAAGGTTTTTCGTTATTGAACTATTTAGAAATCCTGGATGGTGTAGTACTTCTAGGGTTCCTCGCTTTGATCTTCAAGAAAAGTAAAAATAGAATACCTGTTTAAATCATTCATACTAATCTATTTTGTTGTTTCTTACGTTGAAAATTTTACATTCTAAAAAAGCAAAAATCTGATAAAAAATAGAGTCATATTAAATTCCGCCAAAAAATAATATCTGGAATAACATTACGAGAGTATGAGTGAATTGAGGGAAGAGGAAAAGGATGTTCTTGAATACATAAAGAGATTCGCAAATGAGGAGGTAAAACCACTTGCAAGAGAGATTGATCTAAAAGAGGAAGTTCCACAGAAACTTACTGACAGAATGAAGGAACTTGGGTTATTTGCGAGTTACATCCCAAAAGAATATGGTGGATATGGAATGAGTTTTAGCTTCCTGATTAGAGCCATAGAAATCATATCAAAAGCCTGTCCAAGCACATCTTTAGTTCTTGATGGCGCCTTAACATTATTTGGTGAGCCTGTTCTGATGTTCGGGTCGGAAGATCTAAAGAAAAAATATTTAAAAAGGGTAGCTGAGGGTGAAATAGGGGGACTGGCCCTTACTGAACCGGGAGCAGGTAGCGATGCAGCAGCCATTAAAACCTCTGCGGTTAAGGAGGGAAATGATTATGTAATAAATGGAACCAAGATTTTTATTTCAAATGGAAGACTTGCTAAATTTTTCGTCGTTGATGTTGTTACAGACCCATCCAAAGTTCACAGGGGAATAACAACATTCGTAGTTGACTCAGACACTCCTGGATTCAAGATTAGCAGGGATATCCATAAAATGGGCATAAGAGGTTCATCAACAGTTGAACTCATATTTGAAAATGTAAGGGTT
>JAJZXP010000028.1 GCA_021806345.1 Thermoplasmata archaeon
AATCTTAGAACGGGCGCGAGGGGATTTGAACCCCTGATCTACAGCTTAGGAGGCTGTTGCCATATCCATGCTTGGCCACGCGCCCTTGGTTCCCAAAATGCATAATGGTATATTTCATTATCTGAACACTTTATTCTGAGTAAAACACCTAATCATAGTAACTATAGATTAAACTTAGGAACGCACTTGCGCCACAATTCCATGTGCCTGAAAGATAATCATCCAATGTTTTTTTTCTTATCCTCACATTAATATTGAATACTTACCTTCTAATTTACTATTCTTCGACAAATACAAGAAGAATTTTTATGCTTGTCCTTAAACTTAAATTTCACATTAATTAAGTTATTGAAACATTATTTTGAATTAAAGTAAATATAATTAGCATATGCAATTACTGAAACAATAGAGCAAAGTTGGAAATTAATATGGGATTGAATTACACAAACTCAATTAAATTTAAATTCATAGAAAATTATTTCACATTGATCAAATTACTTGTAAATTTCTGAGCTGTACTATTTGGAGATGTTTTAAAATGATAGTTCTACAAACTCAATCGCATTTCGACCTCACCAGTCGTTGTAAATCCAGTTATTTTGTAAAAATAAGAATTTTCAGGTTTGCAAGTTAATACAATTTTGTAACAACCGTCATCTTTCGCAATCTCTATTAATCTCAAAATCATTTCAACTCCTATCCCGCATCCTCTCATCTCTTCCTTAGTTACCACATTTTCAATATGGGCGTAAGGATGACCATCATGAGACAAATTATTTTGTATAAGAAGTGTAGACGTACCAACTATATCCCCATGATATTCTGCAACTATTAGGTGAACGTTTCCATCTTGAATTATTAGCTCTAATTGGCTTCTTATTTTTTCGGTAATTTCAGTATTCTTTGCGTAAGGATTTAGTTCACCAAGGAGTAATACAATTTCATATAAATCAATCATTTTTGCATGGCGAATTTCGAGTTCCTCTTTATGAAAACTGTTCTCATCTTCTAAATCTTTCAGTCTGTTTATACCTTTCCAGAATTCAAGTTGTTTGTATAAAAGAGGATGTCCGCTTTTGTAAAGTAAATTTACCGCATCCGTCAAGTACAATTCGCCATTTTTTTGATTTGGTAATATCAAATTATATACTTTAAAAAATTCTTTTGGCATTACGTAAATTCCACTATTCGCTATTCCATGACCGGAAAGTTTCTTTTCAATTACCATCTCAGCGTAACCCGCGTTATCCAGTTTTATTGAGCCAAATTCTTTTAATTGTTCGGTTTCGAATCCAAAAATTAATGGAGTATCTAATTTTAAAGAGTCAATCATATTGAAATCAGATAAATCGTCTCCCATCAGTACCAAAAAATTTTCCTCTGTTACGAACTCCTTAGATGAAAATAATGCATTTGCAGTACCTTTTGCCTCATTCTGAAAGCAATAAGTTATGTTATAGTGATTTAAAATCGCTCTAAATTGAGTTTCGTCTTTTCTATTTATCACTATTCCTATTTCTAAACCTGCTTGAAATAATTTTTTGACGATTCTTTCAATGATCGTGGTACCACGAACATTAAGTAAGGGTTTTGGAGTTGATAAAACATAATTATCATTAGTTCCTTCCTTTATTCTCTTTCCATTTCCTGCGGCGAGAATTACAGCTTGCTTAATCATGTTCTATCACATCCTGTGCTTCTTTTTTTGCAATTTTCATATATTTTTTCATGGAACTTGCATCTTTTCCTTCTGCCATTACTCTAATAATGTTAGACGTATTTGAACTTCTTATAAGATAGCTTCCATCGGTATAAATCACTTTAATTCCATCTATCTCAAGAATTTGTTTCTCTTTTTCCTTAACATTTTTTATTATTTTATCCATAAAAGTAAATTTCATATTGTCTGGAACTTCAAAGGAAATAGTTTCATAGTAAAATTTTGGAATATTTTTAGATATGAACTCATTAATAGGCGCATCAAGATTAGATATAAATTCAAGGAGTTTTAGGCTGGCATAAATTGCATCATCCCTATATTCTGTGTCTTTCATTGCTATATGTCCACTAAATTGTGCTGCAAATAATGATTTATTTTGTAATGCCATAGAAGAACAGAAATTATGCCCGACTCTGCTAATTAAAGGAGTGAATCCAATTCTTTCAATATATTCTAATAAAGATGTAGGACAAGTAACATCTAAAACAATTGAACCATTTTTATTATACAGAGATAGTATTTTTGAAAATATTGCAATTAGAATTATCCCATCGGGATACATTTTTCCGGTTTGATCCACAAATGCTATCCTATCTCCATCTGAATCATACATTATTCCAATCTCTGAACCAGTTTCGATTACATATTCACTTAGTTTTTTCATTGATTGATAACTTGGTTCGACATCATGTGAGGGTATTTCAAGAATTTCGTCGTTAATAAAGTTTGAATTTATTCCAAACTTATTAAACAATTTAGGCAAAAACAATGATGGAACACTATTTGAAGTGTCTAGCGCTACTGCAAAATTATTTCTAATGTGACTTATTCTTTTTTTAAAGGTGTCATAATAATCGTCTAAAATATTCGTATACTCTGTTTGGAAACCTTTTTTGTATATAATTTTTTTATCTTCTAGATAGTGGAGACCAATTTGATCCAATCCAGTTCCTTCGGAAATTACTTGTCCATATCTGTCACAAAATTTAAAACCATTCCATTCATGCGGAAGATGAGATGCAGTAATCATGACTCCTGCAATGCTATCAGTCTTTACTGCAGAAAAATAAAGAATCGGTGAAGGAACCATCCCTAAATTTAGAACATTACAACCAAAATCTTGCAATCCAGAAATAAGAGAATCAGATAGAGTTTTACTACCTTTTCTTGTGTCTCTTCCAACATTTACTACCCCATTATTTCCAAGGTAACAACCAAAAGCCTTTCCTATTTTGTAAGCTACATCCTCTGTAATTTCATCTCCATAAATTCCTCGAATGTCATATGATCGGAAGAATGAGGGGAGTTTTATAGGCAAGTCGCTCATCTTACAGTCACCGATTTTGCAAGATTTCTTGGCATGTCTGGATTAATGTTTTTAAAAATTGCAATCTCATATGATAATAATTGAATGGACAAAATAATGGGCATAAATGAGAATTCTCCCAAATTAAGCACCCTAATAAATTTATCAAAAAGTTCATTGTTTTGTGGTGATATTCCTATTATTTTTGCTCCTCTTGCTTTGAGTTCTTGTATATTCATAAGTGATTCATTAATCGTATCTTTTGTCAGAAGCGCAATTACCCACGTATTTTTATCTATTAGAGAAATTGTGCCGTGCTTTAAACCTGATAAATCAAGTGCCTCTGCATGGATATATGTGCATTCCTTAAGTTTGAGCGCTCCTTCTAGAGAATATATATAACATTTATTTCTACCTGCTATGAATAAATTTTCCATTTTATGAATTATTTCTGCGGCAGATCCTATTGCCTTTAAAACAGATGGAACCAAAAAATTGTAAAGTTCATTATTCGCGATCAAAAGCTCTTTTTCTGTAGCAGAAATTGAATTGTTCACTATTCCGGCTAATATGTTTAATATTAATAGGGTACTTGTAAACGATTTTGTAGACGGAACCGCTTTTTCCACTCCCACTCTCATTTTCAGCAACACGTTCACATTTCTCGCTATTGAGGATGATGGAACATTAATAATACCAATTTTTTTGATTTTAGTAAATTTATTAAGGCCGGATATTAAATCAGCCGTTTCTCCACTTTGAGAAATCACTATGAATACACTTTTATCATCAATTAATTTTGAATAATCAACAATTTCTTCTCCATTTATGGCTATAGCTTGTATTCCTTGTGCGATAAAAAGTTTTGCGCCATACATTGCTGCATGGTATGAAGACCCACTGCCAATTAAAAAAATTCTGTTACAGTTCTTTATCAAATTAGCTGCCTCATAATACTCATCATATCTTACTGTTTCAAAACTTTTCCAAATCCTTGGCTGTTCAAATATTTCCTTTTCCATAAAATATTTATGATTTCCTTTTTCCATAATTTGTGGGTTCATTTCAACGTTTACAATTGGATGATCAGAGTCGTTTCCCAAAGAATTAATTATTTTATATTCATTTTTAGAGAAAGAAATAATGTCTCCATCATGTAGAAAAATAAAACTTTTGGTGAAATTAATTAGAGAAGGGACATCACTCGAAATGAAAATCCCATTTTTTCCAAGACCGATCAATAATGGACTTCCATTCTTATATGCAACCATATAAGGAAAATCTGCATTCATTACAACAAAGGACGATAGCCCATTAATTTTACTTGCAACAAGCTTAACAGATTCTAATAAATTTAAATCTTTTTTCAAATAATCTTCAATAAGGTGAGAAAGAATTTCAGTATCAGTTTCTGATTTAAAGGTGTGTGTTTTTAAATTCTTCTTTAATTGAGCCCAATTTTCTATGATACCGTTATGAACAACAGCTATTTTTCCAGTACAATCCGTATGTGGATGTGAATTTCTCTTCTCAATTCCCCCATGGGTTGCCCATCTAGTATGAAACATTGCTCTATTAGACTGCATTTCTTCAATTGAGTATTTATAAAGAACTTCTTCTATTTTACCCACATCCTTATAAATATTTATTTTCCCTTCCTGGTAAAGAGCACATCCAAAGCTGTCATATCCTCTATATTCAAGCGATTTTATGCCTTTGATTAAGTAACTAATAGAATTATCTGAGCCAATATAACAGATTATTCCACACATATTTATAAAGGATTAAAAAAACAGTATAATACCTTTCTTATTTGACGGAATATATTCTTATTTTAATGGTTAAACTCTAACTTCGGCATTTTTGCATAATATATTTTCAGATTCCCTATATTCTGCTGGATTTGATGCAAAGATTATTATATTTGCATATTATGTATATACATATCATGACACATCCAGAATGGGTTCTGAAATTCAAGACAAAGGGGACTCTGGTGATGAGAAGAGGAGATCGGTACTATCTTTACAGGATATCCAGCCACTGGAACAGGGAGAAGAAAAGATCCCAGCTCAGCACCGATGAGTATCTGGGAAGGATCACTCCAGAGGGCCTCATTGAACCGAAGGCAAAGAGGATCATGCGCCGATACGATCAGATCAAAGTGAAGGAATACGGCTCAACATTCCTGATCAACCATGTCTCCCGTGACATCATGGATGAACTGAAGAGGCACTTCCCCGAATGGAAGGAGATCTTTGCATTCGCATGCATGAGGCTGCTGCACCAATCATCCATGAAAAACATTGAATTCCACTACATCACGTCATACATGCCCGAGATGCTCGGAGACGTGCATGTTTCCCCGGATGTCCTTGGGCCCATGATCCGGAGGATTGGCATGGATCGTGCAGCCATGACAGGGTTCATGAAATCCCTCATGAAGGATGACAGGTATCTGGCAGTCGATCTCACGCATGTGATATCAATGAGTGAGGGATTCATGTCTGCAATCCTGGGGCACAACAGCGTGGATGAGTTCCTTCCCCAGGTGCAGATCCTGTTCCTCTTCTCCCTTGATCATGAGATACCTGCATATTTCCATATACTCCCAGGTTCGGTGAACAGCGTGGCATCCCTGAAACTCTCCATGGAGGAATCCGGTGCAGGTAGAATCGTGCTGGTTGCCGATACCGGGTTCTATTCCTCATCCAACATATCTGCACTTGATTCCATGGGAGTTTTCTACATCATTCCGATCAAACGGAATTCCAGGCTCATCCATTACGGTACTAGTGGAGAGAGGCACTTCATGTTCCAGAATCATCCCATATTCTACATGAAGTATACGGGTGGAGGCCATACCATGTATACATTCAGGAATGATTTCCTGAAGGCCGAGGAGGAGAAAGACTTCCTGGCCAGATCAGGATCCCAGGCAAGATTCCCAGCCATAAGGGAACGCATGGGAACCATATCAGTGATCACTAACCTGAAAGTCTCCGGCGAGATCGTTTATGATATGCTCAAGTCCCGTGCCGAGATCGAACAGTCATACGACACGTTCAAGAACACAATTCATGCTGACAGAACGTACATGCGAGACGATCATCAACTGCAGGGATGGATGTTCGTGAACTTCATTGCACTGATGATGCACTACAGGATATACGGTCTCCTGAGGGGAAAAAATCTCCTCAGGAAATACTCTCCACAGGATGTGCTTGAACACCTTGGAAGAGTATTCATGCTGAAGATAGGAGAGGAGTGGAAGATATCAGAGATACCCAAGAAATCTAGGGTTCTGATTGAAAGCATGGAGATTCCTATTATGCAAA
>JAJZXP010000427.1 GCA_021806345.1 Thermoplasmata archaeon
AATATAATATGACGGTAAGCTAACTTAATATAGGATGCTCTTACGACATTTACAAACATTTATGTACTAAATCTTCCCTACTCTCGTCAATGAAACAAACACGTAAACAAATTTTGGCAGGTATTGTGGTCGCAACTATGATAGGTGTGTCATTTTCCGCTATTTTATCGGTTTCAAATGCCGCTACATCAAGTAACAGTGGCGGAACTTTTGTATTTGGGTCCGCGGTTGACACGACAGTAGCTGATCTGAATCCACTGACAGCAACTAATAGCTTGGCTACTATTCTGGTTAAGGATATGTATGCGAATCAGCTGGCTTACCAGTGGCCGAGTGGCGCTTTTTCATCTTGGCTTGCAAAAAACTGGACTGTAACGGACAACGCTAATGGGACTGAATTGATAACTTTCCACCTTAACCCTAATGCTCAATGGGAGAATGGAAGTAAAACAGCCGGAGAGATAACCTCGGCCGATGTTCTGTTCACATTCCAGGTCCTTAAGGATAATCTCACCTTGGATGCATATGGGGTGACACCACACATATTGTCAATGTACTCTCAGGGCAACACCACAGTTAATTTCCTTATGAGCTCGCAAAACATATTGTGGTTCCAGTACATAGCAACCCAAACTATTATTCCCTCAGCCTGGAAAGCCTATGATAATGGAAAGCCAGGGAATATAGGTGGCTATACAAATATGGGTCCATTTGGACAGGAAATAACTGCAGGGCCATTCGTTTTATCATCGATTAATGCCGAAGGGGCAAAAATGTTGGCAAACCCTAATTTCTGGATGGGAAAACCAAAAATTTCCACTTACTACGTTGAAAAGTATACCTCAACCGCTACTGCCGACCTTGCTCTCGAGAAAGGAGACATATCTGCTGTTAACCCTGCTCTGAGTGACTACAATGCACTTACTTCACAGACTAATATTTCCAATGAAAAACAGGCTGCACCCTACGTATTTTACCTATGGATGAACGACAACGTTGCTCCTTACAACAACACTAATTTCAGAATTGGTATTTCGTATGCTTTAAACAAAACTAGAATAATGGCGAAGGATGAGGATGGAATAGGTGCTGCTGGAAAGAATAACATGTCTGATGGTGGGTTGCCAGGCGTAATGAAATCCGACTGGGCCGCTAATCTTACATATTATGGGTACAATACTACGTTAGCAAATAAGATGTTCCTAAAAGCAGGTTATCATATAGGCTCACAGGGATACTACGTAAATAATACAACGGGACTTCAGGCTCAGTTTCTGGTCCAAGAACCCTCGGCTGTGGCTGACTGGGTTGCATCTGGTACAACAATTGCAAATGAGCTACAGGCAGTCCATATAGATGCACAGGTCGATGTTATACCAATAGGTACATGGGTAAGTCAAGACCTTAACCTTTCTAATTTCAAACAGACAACCTACTTTGGTTACGTACCATCGGTCACTAACCCGTATATTCAGCTTGAGCAAGCTTATTACGGTTACCACAACAATACAGGAGCATTCATAAGCGGACCTTGGAACTTCGAGAATTATAGCAACCCAACAGTTAATTATTACCTGAACCGTAGTGCAAACACAACAACTCAGTCACAGCTTCTTCAGAACCTTTCCCATGTGGAGAAAATACTTGACCAGCAGCTGCCCATGATTCCAATGTCTAACGCCTATAACTACGTAGCTTATAACAATGCACTAGTAAAAGACTTCTACGACAATTTGTCAATAGACGACCCGATGAATCTAATGAACATGACTGTAGTGAAGTCCCCGGTACTAAACTTTACTGCCGGTAGTACAGCAGGCAACAATCTTTATTACTATATTGGTGGAGGAGCTGCAGTTGTAGTCGTTATAGCCCTTGTCGCAATGGCAGTAACAAGAAGCAGAAGAAAAGACCAGAAATAGAATAAAATACTTTAAAAACTGGGGCATATTTTCCCCATTTAACCATATTTTTATATCCTACCGTTTAGATTAGGTGTGAATTTATTATGATTACAGCTAAGTACATTGCCAGGAGATCGTTTTATGCCGTAGTTACAGCATTCGTGGCGATTGTAATAAATTTCCTGTTGCCAAGAATAATACCAGGTAACCCTGCTGCAGTCATACTTTTTGCCAACTACCATTATCTACCTGTGGGAAAAGTTAAGTTACTGGAATCACAATTTGGTCTGCAAGGGAGCCTTTTGTACCAATTTGAACGGTACATCATAGAATTGTTTCATGGCAATCTGGGGATATCGTTCTCGAATTATCCTGCCACGGTAGTGCAACTCATAGAAAGCCATCTTCCATGGACTCTTTATCTGTTGGGTGTTTCAACTCTTATTTCATCAGTATTAGGTGTCTATCTGGGAAGACTGATTGGTTGGAGGGCTGGTAGCAAGTCCGAGTCAGCAGTATCTTCCGTATTCATTGGTCTTACGTCCCTTCCCTATTTTTGGCTTGCCATAATTTTCCTTTTGCTTTTCGCTTTTGACTTACCAATCTTCCCATTGGGAGGAACCTATTCAATTGGAGCCGTTCCAGGTTTTTCCCTGAGTTATCTTGAAAATATAGTTGATCACAGCCTACTTCCAATAATAACAATAGTTTTGACAACTGCACCTGCATTTGCCCTCACCATGAGGAGTACAATGATCAACCAGAATAAGGAAGACTATATTTTAATGGCCAAGGCTAAGGGTATTCCTCAAAGGATAATTGAAAGACAATATGCTGCAAAAAATGCAATTTTACCTGTAACCACACATATTGTACTAGCATTCGGCTATATTGTTGCTGGAGCCTTCTTCGTGGAGGTTGTTTTTTCTTATCAGGGTATAGGTTATTTACTCTATACTGCAGTAACATCGTATGACTATCCGGTGGTAGACGGCGTATTTTTAATGATTACCATAACTGTAATAATAGCTAATTTCTTAGCCGACTTGCTTTATGCGTATCTCGACCCGAGGATTGAATTGAGGTGAAAAATGATAGGTAATTTTGAGAGAGAAACAGATGAAATAGTCTTGCCGGGAGATATTGAAACCGAGAAAGAGAGTTTTCTTCATGGATTGTGGGTGAACAAAAAGGCAAGATACGGTATTATCGTTTTTGCCATATTTGTAGGCATAGGAATTATTGGCCATTTTTATACACCATATAATCCCCATTATGATCTTTTCAAATCATATCTTCCACCGAGCCAGGCTCATTTATTCGGGACTGATTATAATGGGCATGATGTGTTGAGTCAGTTTCTTCACGGAACAGGAGTTTCTCTTTATGTAGGAGCAGCCGTAGCCCTAATAGCAGTTTTTATAGGAACACTTGTCGGCCTCATATCCGGATACTATGGAGGAGTAGTTGATAACGCATTTATGAGATTTGTTGATATTCTGCTTATACTGCCAACTTTTCCGTTGCTGGTAATTTTATCGACCTACCTTAAACCAACAATAAGTAGTACTATCCTTATTTTGGGAATATTAAGCTGGCCATTTATGTCTAGGATAATACGATCTCAGGCATTGACAATAAGAGAGAGACCATTCATAAAAGCAGCCATCCTCTCTGGAATGAGGGGGTACAGAATTGTTTTTAGAGAGGTTTTCAAGTTTGTCCTTCCTCTAATAATTATAAATACAATTTATATATTTGTTGGAGCCATTATCGCCCAAGCTGGATTGGCATTTTTTGGTTTGGGAGATCTCAGTTCAATAAATTGGGGAACGATGATTTTCTATGCTGAAAACCAGGATGCAGTCCTCTATGCAGCATGGTGGTGGATACTTCCTCCGGGTATTGCTATTGGCATCCTAGGGATAGCTGCTAACATACTTGGAACCGGGATAACCGAAGTATATGGGGGAAGAGCTGGATCTGTATGAAAGATGTGATATTATCAATAACTGGACTTGAAACCCTATATAGAACTGGAAAAAAAGAGGTAAAAGCGTTAAGGAATCTGGATGTAGAAGTCCGCAGAGGTGAGACACTGGCACTTGTTGGAGAATCTGGTTCTGGAAAGTCTACCTTAGGGTTATCCATTTTAAGACTTATAGAGAATCCAAATGAAATTTCAAAGGGGAAGATGATCTTTAATGACTCCGATGGAGACATCTCTATACTGGATCTTAGTCTGCCAGAAATAAGAAAGTTCAGGTGGAAGAAAATATCCATGATATTTCAATCAGCAATGAACGTACTAAATCCAATAGCCAGAATTGAAGACCAATTTATTGACACATTTCAAGCTCACGAGATTGAAGGTGACTATAGTGAACTTATCAATCATTATCTTGAGATTTCAGGTTTGGGACAGAATGTTCGCAGACTCTATCCTCATCAGCTGAGTGGTGGTATGAAGCAACGTGTCAGCATTGCATTAGCCCTTTCTTGTGAGCCTGAACTTCTCATAGCAGATGAGCCAACCACTGCCCTCGATGTGGTGGTTCAAAAAGAGGTTTTACTTGAACTTAACCGGCTTAAAAATGAACTGAATCTCTCAATTATATTTATTACACATGATTTGAGAGTGGCGTCTTCAATTGCAGACAGAATCGGGATATTTTATGCCGGAAGGATCGTTGAAATTGGCAGGAAGGAAGACGTTATCAAACACCCTTCGCACCCTTATTCTAAACTTCTTCTATCATCTATTATTACGACTAAAACTCCCAAAAATTCTTTGCTAACAACCCTTTCCGGATCTCCACCTGATCTGGGATTTCCTATTCGAGGGTGTAGTTTTTATCCCAGATGCCCGGTACATGAAACGACATGCTTAAGCTTTACTGAAGAAGAGACAAAAGTTTCTGAAGATCATTTTGTGGAATGCATTAAACCAGGTGCTGAAGTGAAAGGGATTCAGTTAGAAGTTAAAGGGGGTGGAAGTTGATGGAAGAACTAATTAGTAGTAATAATGAGAATTCATCCCTTGAACCTGATTACCTACTCGAGTTTAAAGACGTTACTGAGGTATTCAGATCCGGACACGTCCGCAATTATGCACTGGATGGAGTGAATCTCAAGATAAAGCCAGGCGAAACCGTTGCTGTAGTTGGGGAAAGTGGAAGTGGTAAGACCACCCTTGGATTACTTGCTGTAAAACTAATCAATCCAACTAAGGGTGAAATAAATTTTGAAGGTAGAAACGTAGCGAAAATAAGGGGTTCAAGACTTAGGGAATACAGATTAACAACACAGATGATTTTTCAGGACCCTTATTCGTCCTTAAATCCATACAATACAATTCTGGAATCTGTTTCTCTGCCCCTCGTAGCAAACAAGCGAACAATAGAGAACAGGGAAGGCATAAAACTTACAAAGGAAGTGATTAGAGAAAGAGTGTCTGTTATTCTGACCCGAGTTGGACTCTCTCCAGGGGAAAACTTCCTTGACATTTATCCTAAGAAACTGTCTGGTGGTCAAAGACAAAGAGTTGCTATAGCGAGATCACTGATTCTCAATCCAAAATTCATAGTTGCTGATGAACCAACATCAATGCTAGATGTTTCCATAAGCGCGCAGGTCCTTAATCTACTATCTCAATTAAAAAAAGAGTTTAATTTTTCAATGATGTATATTTCTCACGAACTTGCTACTTCACGATTTATATCTGATAAAATGGCTGTTATGAATCTTGGGAGAATAGTTGAGTATGGCCCCTCAGAAGCTATAACCGATCATCCAGTACATCCCTATTCCGATATACTCATAAAATCAGCTCCTGATATAGATGGTTTTATGGATCCAGACAGCGCAAGGAAAATTGATTACAACGTTTATAATGGGGGGATAAAAGGTTGCACCTTTGTACAATCATGTCCATTTGTAACCGACCAGTGTATAGAGGAGAGGCCAGAATTACAAGATTTAGGAAATGGGCACTATGTTGCATGTTTCCATCCACTAAAATGAGGTCTTACTATATTCATTTATTATGTTTTGTAAGATAACGTCAGCTTTGGGACAATATTATTTTGAGCTTGAGTTTCGCAAGCGTTTTTTGACCTGAGGCAGCACTGTAGGCTCTTTCTTGTTGAATCTTGGTCATGCACCTTCAAGACTCATGGAAAAGAAGCTGACAGAATCCCATCTGACAGCAGAAAGAACGGCAGAGATACTTTGTGAGATAAAGGCCATTCCCGTTAAATTACCCCTGAATATAGTGTATAGATCTGAATCAGTGGAGGCGGAAAGAATACTCAATGAGATGGGAATAAAACAACCGGATCGAATACTGGTTGGTGCACTACCGAAATCAGATTAAGAAGAGATATAAATCACTGGTATGTCTGCTTCAGCATGAATTCTGATCCTGTAATTTTTGCGAAACTCAAGTTTGAGTAG
>JAJZXP010000197.1 GCA_021806345.1 Thermoplasmata archaeon
CATTGGAATACATGTAATCAATTGCATAACCATGGTGCTAATATTACTTTGGTTACGTGTTAGATATAAGATTTCTATAATCCACCAAATATTTTTTTCTTAACTGATTTTGGCATGATTTTTGCTAATGTAATATACCTGGAAACTGATTTTTCTCCTTTTTTGTGAATTTTGCTGTGCAGATCATTATGCTTCTTAAGCCATGGATAAATGCTTTCAGACCATGTTCTCTGATATATGTTAGGATCATCAAGGGAGGCAGCTTCTCCTGCTGCCTTTCCAGACCAGAATGCCCCCTGAAGTCCTCCTGCTGTTGTATTAAGAACAGCGTTAACCATATCTCCAACCATAAGCCTGTTTCCATCCACTACCTTTTCCAGAGGAGCGGTAAGTGGTATCTGATGAGCCATGTTGTGAAGCATTTTCCCCTGAACTTCTGGAAATTTCTCAGTAAATTTTTCAAGGACGTTTTTTGGTTGCGATGGTTCTATTGGATAGTAACATACTCCAATCTTCCTGGTGTTATCGCTTTCTGCAAAATCCCAGAAATATCCTCCTGGCGCAAGGTTGCTAAACCAGAGTATCATTTGAAAATCATCCCTTTTTGGAAGTTCTCTGGTCTCCTCATAAGCTACAAGGGCTTCTGTTTTCCCAAGTTTCGGGCCTAGATTTGACTGGGGACCCGCCGCCATAATAAGATTTTTAGCAGTAATTTTCTCCTTGTCTGTAGTAACTTCGTTTCCCTGAACTTTTAAGACTCTTTCATTCATTCTGATATTCAACTTCCCGGCAAATTCATCGGCAAGATATTTCTCATATTTTGTAAAATCATATACAAGACCAACCGGCTTATCAAATTTTAAAGGGATGTGGTTTCCATTAAATGTTCTGAAATCCATTCCGAAAATCTCAGAGGATATGATTTTCTTCTCCTTTGGCATCCCAATTCTGTTTACCCATTCCAGAGAGACTGCCCCGGTTGATCTAACAGGTAAGCCTATCTCCTGCTTCCTTTCAATAATAATATAATTGGTACCGGCTTTCTTGAGTGAAGCTCCAGCTGACAGACCACCAGTTCCAGCCCCTATAACTATAGTATCGAAATCATATTCCATGTTAATATACCGTCATACATTCAACTTTATTAATATTCTCAAAAAGCTCAAAGATAAGCTTATGTTACTCCCAGTTGGTGTTAGGAATATTTTTTCTGAAGAAATTCCAGAATTACTTTTTTAAAAGTTTTTATTAATCTGTAAACATTACCCATACTGTGCCGTCGTAGCTCAGCCTGGTAGAGCGTGTGCTTGGTAAGCACAAGGTCGCGGGATCGAACCCCGTCGGCGGCTCTCTTTCTACATTCCAAATCCACAGCTAACCGAATATCCATATACTTACCGAATTTCTCCAGACTGAAGAGTAACCAAGGAAGATGAGCAAAGCGGTCCAGCCTGACTACATTTCGCATGAGATTGTCCTGAATGTACAGTATTATGACATCTTCATGGATAAGACGCCTATTGGCTTTTGCAACACAATTCTTCAGTGTGAACCAAAAAATTAATCAAACAATTTAAGCTAGCTCTGTAAAATTAGGGAATGTAGATGGATGAGAAAGTATTCATAGATCTTTTTGCAGGATCGGGCGGGTTATCTGAAGGATTTTTCCTGAACGGATTCAGACCAGTTGCGCACATTGAGAAAAATAGTGACTCTTCAAAAACACTGAAAACCAGAGCAGCGTTCCATTTCCTTAAGAAAACTGGAGACATTGAGTTATATAATGATTATTTAAGAGGGGAAATAAATTTTGACAAACTATCAAGGAATGTCCCAAAGGAAATTCTTGATACTATCATTAATGCAGAAATTACAGAAGAATCATTGCCCTCCTTGTTTAAAAAAGTGGATGAAAATTTGGCTCTAGCCGGGCATAAAGAAGTTGATCTGATTGTTGGTGGGCCTCCTTGCCAAGCATATTCACTGGTTGGAAGAGCTAGGGACAAATATAAAATGAAAGATGATCCCCGCAACTACATGTACCGGCTCTATGCTGACTTTTTAAGAAAATATAAACCAAAAGTGTTCATTTTCGAAAATGTAATAGGATTATTATCTGCCGGGGAAGGAAAACTCTTTTCGGATGTACAAAATTATTTCAGGAAAGTTGGTTATGATCTGGATTACAAAGTCATTAATGCCAGAGATTATGGGGTATTACAAAACAGGAAAAGGGTAATACTGATTGGGTGGTACATAGGTTCTCATCTTAAGTATCCAGCTATGAAGCAAACCACTGGAGACTACGTGGTTAACGATCTTCTCATAGATTTGCCCCCGTTGAGGCCGGGAGAATGTCCAGAAAATGTTGATTATGCAACGGAACCTACTGAATATTTAAAACGATACAGAATTAGAAGTAAAGATGAAATATTAACTCAGCACATTACAAGACCTCATAATGAACGTGATCTGGAGATATATAGGCGAGCCATAACCCTCTGGAACAAAGAAAAGGGAAGACTTCACTATACTGATATTCCCCAAGAATTTAGAACACATAAGAACATTGTTTCCTTCTTAGATAGATACAAAGTTGTGGCTGGAGATCTTGCATATTCCCAAACGATTGTTTCTCACATTTCCAAAGATGGCCATTACTATATTCACCCTGACATTTTTCAGTTGAGGTCTCTATCGATAAGAGAAGCCGCTAGACTTCAATCATTCCCAGATAATTACTATTTTGAGGGATCACGCACTTCTAGTTTTGCTCAGATTGGTAATGCTGTTCCACCTTTGTTGGCTGAAAGTCTAGCAAAGTCTATAGGGTATTTATTAAAGGAATGAATTAATAATTGAAAGATAATAATTCATATATTATGCATCCAGAAAAGACTTCGTTTGCCAGAAACTGCATTTTGAAGTGGGGCATAAAAAACCAAAGAAGTTTTACCTGGAGATTAAGCAATTCAAGGTATGAAATATTTATTTCTGAATTCTTACTTCACCGAACACAAGTAATTCAGGTTTCTCATATCTATGACTGGTTTATTCAGCGATATCCAGACTTTGAATCCATCGCAGGAACGACTAAATTGAATTTAAGAGAAGATCTCAAGACGATTGGATTAAATTGGCGAATCGACGCACTTTATGATTGCGCCTTAAGAATAAGTCATGATTACAGAGGCATTCTACCACTGGATAAAAACGCCCTCTTGTCCCTTCCCGGAGTGGGGGAATATATTGCTTCTACAGTTGTCTGTTTTTGTACAGGATCAATTGAACCAGTACTTGATACAAACATAGTGAGGTTCATTGGCCGATTTTATGGTTTAAAAATTACTGATTCTTCACGTAGA
This sequence comes from Thermoplasmata archaeon, assembly GCA_021806345.1. Next base: position 3,366 of record JAJZXP010000197.1, read on the forward strand.
AATAAAAGGTTCAAAGAGCTTATCTTACAATTCCTAAATACAAAAAATCCTAGACAACTGATTTATTTCCTTATTGATTTTGCATTTGCCGTATGCACACCAAGCAAACCTATATGTACATCTTGTCCCATTGAGACTGTATGCAATTTTGGATCTGGAGGCGGTATTAGAAAATGAGGGAGCAACTCATTGAATCATTGATGAAAGACATTTTAGGGCCGAAAAATGGTGCTTTCGAGGAAATGACCGAAGATCCCGGAAAGGAGTATGTTACCGGCATTATAGTTCCTCAATCGTGTCGTTTTGTGAAGGCAGAGCCAGATTCAGAAGATACTGTTGAAGGCTCCAATGATCTCGGAAGTGAAGATGATTCAGGGTCAGATGATGCAATTACCATGTCTTTTTCAGACATTGATCCAAGAATAAAGCCGCAGGTTTTTGGAATTTCGTTTGTAACGATGGGAGAAATACCTAGCTTCAAAGTGTGCGTAACTTGGGCCAGATATAATTGGAATAAGGAAACAAAAAAATGGAATAGACAACCCTATAGGAGAATTTACCCCATAAAATTGTCAAGTGCAAAATTAGAAACTGACATTTATTCAGATATTGATGGAACTGTGAAACTTTATGTGAGAAAGGTTATTGGAGACTATGAAGCGAATGTAATTACAGTAAACATTGTGAATGACTTAAAAATAAACTCACAAAAATGCAGCGGAGAAAACCTGACTAAGGTTAGCCTTTTTCAACCTTCTCTGCGAATAAAATTGGATAAGGAGTTCCAACTTAAACCATTCTTAATTGAATTTAATAGAGATAACAATATTTTCAAATTCTTATACAGAAATAAACCAGTAATGGCTAAGGGCAATATGTGTTCGGCTATTTGGTCTAGCATCGAATATCCTGAGCCATATAAGTCATTTACGTGGCCAGATGGTAAAGAATTCATAGATTGCTCAGAATTTATGGAACCTGATGTCAGAAGCGATTTCTTACCTCTCTATGCCGATCCATCTCCAATTTTGGAATGGGATAAATCCATGGGAGCGCCTCCAGAGCTTTCAGCTTTCAAACTGTCTGAACTATGGGAACCTGATAAAATGTATTCTTCCATTTTTCCACTTGTTTCGGCCTATGAAAAATGGGTTCAATTTAATATTGCTTTTGCTAAAAATGTGCCCAGTGAGGATGAAAATTTTGCACTTGATTTGATTCAAACGCAATCAGAATTCGTAAATCGACTGCGACACAGTCTTGAAATTATCAATAACGACGAGGACGCAAGATTATCATTTTGTTTTGCTAATAGAGCAATTTGGTTGCAGAACAAATGGAAGGGCAACTCAGATTTCACTTGGAAACCTTTTCAATTAGCTTTTTTACTTCTAAATATTGAGCCTTTAACAAATAAAAACTCCAAGTACAGAAGCAAAGTTGATCTGCTCTGGGTCCCCACTGGTGGAGGGAAAACAGAAGCGTATTTAGGTATAATTGCTTTTTTAATAGCCTATAGAAGAAGACGAGCAATCAATGGTCAAACTGCAGAACCTACAGGGGGAGGTACTGCTGTACTTACAAGATATACACTAAGACTCCTGACTACCCAGCAATTCAGAAGGACGCTTAGGATGATTACTGCTGCTGAATATCTAAGGATTCAAAATGCTGGTGGCATAGGCTGGAGGCCTTCTGATTCCAAAATTACTGGAGATTTTATTTACGGTTCCACCCGTTTTTCTGCGGGTTTGTGGGTCGGAATGGGAGTTTCTCCGAATCATCTGAGGGGCAAAGGAAAAGCAATACAAATCTTGGAAGGTTCTGGCGAAAATGATGAGAATTCTGAAGGAGAACCAGCACAGGTCACTAGATGTCCTGCGTGCAATTCTTGGTTAGCTATCCCAAAATCTGGATTACCCGAGAACAATGATAATCAATTGCATTTGCTCGTTAGAACAAATGCTTCTCCCTCAGTTCTTAATGAGCAAATTAATAAGGTCATCGAAGATAACAAAATGACCATTGTCAAAGGCTTTTCTTTACGATCTCTTGGTTCTGATCTTGTCAATCTCGATCTTGTTCTTACATTATATCATCGTGGAAAAATTGTGACTGCGGATATAGACAACCTTTGGAATAAAATCAAAAGTTCCTCCAACATGTCCCTATCATCGGTAAGAGCCTCACGCCCAGGATACTTTCTAGTGAAACAAGAACCTGGTAGAAAATCTGAGTCTTATTCTGATTTTGAAATTTATTGCCCGAACCCTGAATGTGAACTAAATCAGATAGCGACATATGTGGAAGGCATTCCGGCGATTAAAGAAGAACACGATGAAATTCTACCTGATGGTCTCAAAATTAGACGTGAAACCTCTCCTTTTTTTTATGGAAAACATCTTCCCATTCCCGCATATACTGTAGATGAACAAATTTACCATCAATGCCCGACAATAATTATCAGTACTGCTGACAAAATAGCCAGACTGGCGTTTGAACCTAGGGCTACAGGGATAATAGGAAATGTTGATAGCTTCAATTTATACTATGGGTATTATAGGGGAATCCTTTTACCAAATGACACAACTTCTGAAGCTCGAAAAATATCGAAAGTAAATGTTTGTTCGTTCGAACCTCCTGAGCTTATACTTCAAGATGAATTACACCTACTTGAAGGTCCATTGGGGAGTCTCTTTGGTCTGTATGAAAGCTCCGTTGATGGGCTCATCCAAGAAAGGGGCGTATCTCCAAAATATATTGCCTCGACCGCAACCATTAAAAATGCTGAATCTCAAATTAAAAGACTGTTTGCAAGGGAAGTTTGTCAGTTCCCCCCCAATGGGCTTAAAATCGAGGATAGCTTCTTCGTCAGAGAAAGGGACAGAAACGAAAGCTGGAACGAAGATATAGCAGGGAGGATCTATGCAGGAATATATTCCCCAGGGTGGGGCCCTCTTACCCCTAACATACGCATA
>JAJZXP010000173.1 GCA_021806345.1 Thermoplasmata archaeon
GTGGGTACTTACGAACTTTACTTATAACGCTGAATGCATGATGCGAAATTTACTTCAAAAAATGAAGCCGGTTTTATTAGGGTTTACTGAATGCTTTCCTGTGTCGGGAACCCTTAAATGTGAATTGTGCCAATCTGAATTCATATGCGGAGCTCCAGGGAAGTGCTGGTTTTCATTGATCTGCTTGGTATGAAGAAAAAGGCTGCTCCTGTCCGCTGTGGCAAAGGATTGTGTGTGCAGGGATTGCCTTGAAAAGTTGTCTGTGATATGAAATACCCAACCATGAAATGTTAGTTCTCGCCTGGGAAGCCACGTCTATTGACTGTCCGGGGTATTCAACAAAGGAATAGGGAATCTATTCATCTTTCTCATAAAATCCGATAGTATCTACTTCCAGTACTGAAATGGGTTTCCTATTTCAGCATAACGTCAGTGTTGACTTTGTTTTTCCTATTCTCGCGCATCGTTTTAAGATTTTCATAGATGACAGAGAGCGTTTTTTGGTCAATTCCCAATGCATCAAATATTGTCGCATCAATTTCTCTCCTGATATCCGTCACATCGTGATTGAGTCTTGATTCCTTGAGCAATCTTTGAAAAGAGTTAATCAAAGTCTTTCTGTATTTTTGCCCAAGAAGCTTCAGATCGAGAATAGGGATATCCTCAAGATTATGCTTCATTAATTCTATAACACCTTCACCGTATCCCGATTTTCCGAGAACTTCCACAAAAAATTCTGTAACCGTAGAATTCAAGAGTGCCAATAACGGGAATAGGTCTTCTTCTTGGTTAGGTTTTATCCAGCAGAAATTCTGTGTTGTGTATATTGCATCCCTGTTCCAGACCGCGAACCATCGATCCCATACAAGCACTGGAACTAATATTGGCTCAGGCGTCCTGATCTGGAGTTCATACCATACTTTCTTGTCCTTCAGCGCCGGTGAGTTCTGATAACCGGTCACAATTTTTCCTTTCTCATGCCCCCTCGTTATTTCTATGTCTTTGCGTTCAGCGTTTTCTATGTATTGCTTCGCGTATGACCCATCCAGCTTTCCCATTTCTTTGTTGACCATGAATAGATACTTAACACATTCATCTTCAGTTACGTCAAGATATTGAATTTCTCTTGTGTTCAGAATCAAGGGTTTCAGGAATTCAGCTTCAATGCCTAACCCCTCCGCCTGTTCTTTGCCAATTATGAAAAAATCATTGGAAAGAGTTACGTATCCCATAGTAACGGCTGCAACATCGGAAACTTTTGTCTTGATTTTTTCCTGTAACGTGTAAAATAACGGTGGCGCTTTCAAATAATGGCCCCATTTCTCTTCTCTTTTTAGCTTAATTTGAGGAACGATCACTATTCCCAGGGTATTATCATCGTAAGAGGATCTTGCCCTTTCTAAGTAGTTTAACAACGCACCGGAACTTAAAGGGTTCTTCACCCTCACAAATTTTGTCACATTACCATCCCGTAGTGATGCTTTTCCTTTTCCCGTGGCCTTTTCAAGTAATACGATCACTGTATTCACAGATGCATCCGTAAATACCCTCTTGTCAAAATCAATGACGGCTATTATCCTGAAATTCTCCAGAAGAAATTTTTGCAGGTAGCGGCCATACTTGACATCCAACCATGAATTATAAACTATGAAGCCCATCAGTCCCCCTTCCTTGAGAAAATGGGTGCTGTGGGTGAAGAAGTATGCGTATATACCGGCTTCTGAACTCATATCGTACTTCTTTGTAGAATATGACTTGCCCTTCTTCCTGGTTTTTTTAGGTTCGAAAAATGTCAAGGCATTTTCTCTGATAGCATCAATATAATCCTTATCTCCGATCTCATCCTGCCTTGTGTAGGGCGGGTTAGCTACAATGGAGTCAAACAGCATAGGCAATAAGTAGGAACTCGTCTTCGTGTTTGTAATTGATACTTCTTCGTGCTCTATTCCGATTTGCGCTTGCAACGCCGGGACCTTGAAAAAGTCGGTTGACAGTACATTGATCTTTTTCGAGTTTGCCCTGACATCCCTCATAGTCAGGTTAATTACTGAAAGGTGTGCCGCGAACTGGTTTATGTCCACCCCATAAATTTGGGAGAGGATTTTATTATGCAAGATACTGGCTGTTTCATTTGAGTCGTTTAATCTCTTCAGTCTTTCATATGAACTTACCAGAAACCCACCACTGCCACAGCTCGGATCCAATACTGCATCATCGCTATGTCTTATGCAGAATCGCGTTATCAGATCGCTTACTTGATTCGGGGTATAGTATTGTCCCAGCCTCTTCCGTTCATCTATCGGGATCAGTCTTTGGTAAACCTCACCAATAACATCCCTATTGATCTCGGAGAGGTTGTATTGTTCAATATCTCTTATGAAGTCATTAAGATAACTTAGCAGCGGGTCTGAATATGGGATTTCATCAAATATGTTAGACTTGATGAAAACCGCTTCGTAGTCTATGGATGAAACAATATACCGGAAGCATTCCTCAATGCGATCCTGTAACGTTTTTGGATCGAACTCCTCATCTGACTGTGCGACAAGAGGGAGTAATTTGAGATTTTTCTGGTAAGACTCAAGAGTCTTGTAAAAAATTATTCTGTTCATGATAAGGTAGGCCGCCTGCTCAGCAACATTGTGTTTAACCTCATTTGTAAGGCTGAAGCCCTGTTCTTTAAGCCACTTGCTAAATGTATTGCCGAATGCCTGGTCGGTCAACAACTCTTCCCGGAGAGAATCATAAACAAGTGGTGAAATCAAAGCGTGGAAATACCTTAGCCTTTCAATGAAAGCATCTCCAAGTTCAACTGCTTCTAACCGCCCAGTTAGGTAAAGGGATATGTTACGGAACACAGATAGCGCGAAATTTTGATTCATCTCCACTTTGTAGCTTTTCCCAACCTGGCGTTGTAATATCGTTCCCTGCTTGTCGACATCAAAAATTACGAATACGTCTCCATTTGTGGTTGCAATAAGTCTTGACTGCAAAGCTGCAGCGTACCCCAGAGCCTGGCCAATAACAGTAATACTGTACGGGTCAAGTCTTTGATCATATTTTTTTCCCTGTTTTTTTGTCTCTATCACGATTGTGAATGGCTCATCTACAACTTTTCCAAAGATTACTATATCCGCTTCTCCACTGGAAACCCTCATTCGGTCTTTAATATCCGTAAAAGTAACCCCGAAGAATTCAGGTGTTGCTTCCATCGCATTTTTGAATATTCTATAGAGTTCGGCTTCTATGTAGGATTCCTTCACACTCATCTGCAGACTATTAAGATTCTGTCACTTATTTAATTTACCTAAACGTACACCGCTTGTAAATGCAATATAGGTAAGAATCGCCAATTACCTATGAAAAGTTCGCTCACCATAGGACCGAACCGTCGTCTGCAAATCACTTCTCTATGCTGCATCTTGTTTCTTTGAACATTTTTCCATTTGGAATAGAAATCCTCATTTCCGACAACAGCGAAGATTTCTTTTCTCGGGTCTTGTGGGACCTAAAGGCCGTACTTGAGCTGGTTGAATTTGCCCCCGTAATACCTGAAAACTGGTTTCATAGGCACGTAGATCTTCGAATAAATGAATTGACGGCGTGGTGAACTGCAGAAATGAGAAATTGAGAACATAACCTTGAGGTTCAGCATATACCATATTATTGTTGCATGACTATAATAAAGTTTATATCTGCACATTCGTAAAGCATGATATACATCTCCCAGCAAGATACATATTGAAATCCATAAGTTGGAGCGAGGTCTGAATGAAGTTTAACGAGGAAGATATCGGGTCAAATTTAATGTATGCAATTACGAATGGCCTTTACAGTAGGGACGTAAGTACCATCAGAGAATACTTTCAAAATGCATACGATCCTCCCGCTCTCGCAACTGAAATTAATATTGATTTTGACAATAATGGCCTGAATTGCTCCATTAAGGACAATGGCACAGGTATGAACGCTGACGACCTGAAACGAGCTTTGGGCGTTGGAATCTTCACCAAAAAAGAAGACTCTGAAGGAATTTTCGGAATAGGGATCTGGAGTGGAATTGCTGTATGTGATAAGCTTGTGATCATCACAAAGAAGAGGGGAACCCCAAAGAAATTGCGTATAGAAATCAATGCGAAAGCCATCAGAGAAGATTCGACCAACAATGTGAAGCTAACTGATTTTCTTAGTGAAAGAACCGGTGATATTGAACAAATTGATACGGCAACAGAAATCGAACGAAATTATACTATTGTTAGACTTGAGAACATACTAGAAATTCTCAGAAATACCAAAGATGAGAAGAAGGCCTTCAACGAACAAGGGATCATTGAATTTGCATCTAAGAATTTACCTGTTCCTATGGACCCCAACTTTAAATTCGCGAACAAAATAATCGATGAGTTTGACAAATTGTACATTCATCCAATAAACCTAACTGTAGGTAGTACTAGGATTCTTAGACACCCCGGTCTTAAAGACAACGTGAGGGAGCCTGTAATACAAACCTTTTCCGCTAATGTTCCTAGTGAGAATGGGGAGTCAAAAGAACTTCCCATAGTGAAAGTATGGGGTTCTTTGAATAGAGAATATATAACATTGGACGAGGAACTTCGCGGAATTGACTTTCGACACAATGGCTTCAAAATAGAAGATTGGAGCTCAGTTCGTGCGATTAAAGGCGGCACTTTCCATGAGAGGTGGGTAGGGGAGATTCATGTTATTAGGCCGGAACTGCTAAGGCCTACCACAGGTAGAAACGCCTTCCAACCTGTTCCCTGGAGAGACGATATAGACGCAAAGATTAGCACATGGCTCACTGAAATGCAAGGTTTCAACAGTTTTGTGAGCGTGGGAATTTCTGGCCTTAAAAGAGAAATAAATAAACTAAAATCACCCGATCTAACAAAGTCGAAAAAACAAGAAATTATTAAGAAAGTTAGAGAAAAAAACCTGGGCGCGGAACTAAAATCACTTGAAAAAAAACCGGAATATACTTCTTTGGTAAAAGAATTGAAAAACGAACAAGAAGCTGTCATAAAGGAGTTTGAGGCAATTAAGAGTGAGATCGAAATTCAAGGTATAACTGATCAGCCTTCACGCCCGGACATCAAAAATGCCATAGGGTCATTACCTGCAAATCAAAAGCTATCGCAGCAATTAAAGACCTTGATGGAGTCAAAGCACCAGAAGGACTTGAAGATAGACCCTTTCATTACATTGAAAGAACAGATTGAATCATTAACTAAAGAACGGTATGGGTCATTCAATGAAGCAGTAAATGCTATCGGGGTAAAATTGACTTTGTACCAAAAAAGTAATCATCGAACTGAAAATGACGCTGACTTGAAGGCGTTTTTTAAAGGATTGAATAAGGTATTTCGAAATCTCTTTGAACATGCTTCAGAAGAAACTAATGAATGGTTTAACAAATCAAAGAATGTGGAGAAATTGAAGGATGGATACAGCGCTCTAATTGCATTTATTAGTCTCATAATTGATGAGCTTGTACCCATCAATTGAAAGGATCCGTTTCAGCTGGTCCTTTGAGATCTCTTTTGGAAAATTTATAGAAATCCTTATGTAAATAATTACATTAATACCTCATGAGGATCCTTTTAGTTGAGCCAGATTATTATAGCCGGTATCCTCCTCTTGGCCTGTTAAAGCTAGCTTCGTATCACAGGTCATACGGTGATGATATTCAGTATGTACGTGGCACCATAAGTACATTAGAACAACCCGATTCTGTGGAGGTGACTTCTTTGTTCACGTATTCTTGGAAACCAGTCCATGATGCCATTAGCTTTTACCATTATCACTTCCCGGAAGCAGAAATCAATGTTGGTGGCATCTACGCTACCTTGATGCCCCATAATATAAAACGCGAATTTCCATTTGTAAAAATACATCAGGGTCTTTTTCCAAAGGCAGAAAATTTACTTCCATCATATGACATACTTCAATGGGTTGAAAAATGGAAGGATTGGAACAAATCAATAGTTTTCACTACAAGGGGATGCATCAGAAAGTGTCCTTTTTGTGTGGTACCAAAAATAGAAGGGGGCATGAAAGAACCCAAGTTTTCCATATTACCGATGATTCATCCAACCCACAAAGAAGTAGTGATCTGGGACAATGACTTCCTTGCATCACCATATGCCAAGGATATCCTTATTGAGCTAAGGGACGGCGGTTATAAAGCTGACTTTAACCAGGGACTCGATGCAAGATTGATGACTGAAGAATTTGCCAATATCCTGGCGGATATCAAGTCGCCATCAATACATATGGCATACGACTGGCCCTGGGAAGGCCCTTAC
>JAJZXP010000093.1 GCA_021806345.1 Thermoplasmata archaeon
GCACACACAAAAGATGCGATGAGTGGTTGTCAGAACATCCCAATGTTAAATTTCATTATACGCCAACTTCGGCAAGCTGGTTAAACATGGTGGAGATATTCTTCTCCATACTTTCAAGGGAAACACTTAAAGAGGCAAGTTTCAGGAGCACCGATGCACTTTCAGAAGCTATAATGGCGTTTGTAAATGAACATAACAGTAAAGCAAAACCGTTCATATGGAAGAAAAGGGAAGTTAAGGGATCACAACTGAGAAATACTATTGGAACCTTAGTCAATTAAGCACTAGTTCTTAACGCAATAAAAATAAATTGTTTTATTTTAATTCTTGACGCAGAAGGTTTTTCGTGTATATGGGCCATATGCCATGGTAAAGCCTGCTAACAGCAACCATCAAAAGTATTCCCTGCACGAGAAAAGAGAAGCCGGAATAGTAGTCGGTAATAACGAGCCAATAAATTATCGACAAAGATAGTCCCCAAGCCCATAGACTGAGCAATATGAATGATGTATTATCGAACGTTTCATTTAAGAAATGGAACTGTCTCGTTCTGGTCAAAGTATAGGATGTGAGTGCCAGACCGACGATCTGGATAGGGGTGCCAATAATGAAATTTCCAGTAATGACATAATACGAACCTAGGGCAATCAATATGTTGGACCAAATGAATTCAGTGTTTTTCGCTTCCTTTAATCCCTTGACGAAGAAAGCAAAAAAAGCCATGGCTAATCCTGCTATGAGAAATAATGAAGAATCAACGTGAAAAGGCAATGATATTATTCCTATTGTGCTTAGAAGGTTTGAATGTGCGAGATAAAGTTTGGATGAAGATCGTGGTTCCAAAATAAATGGAAATTGAATTATTGCAATGGACGCTGGCAAAAGTAGTTCAGCTTGAAGGTAAAAATGCATTCCAGTAACACTGGATGAAAACCAAAAGAAAAGGGCGGAAATTAAAAGTATAGTTCCCACAGCGTTAAGTCCTCTTGAGATTGCAATAAGTTCTCTTGACGAATCATCTGGCGAAATAGATTCGTTGTTTTCAGTCTTCAACACTGACAGTCACCTCTTCTCCCTCACTTTCTAGGTATGTCGCTTTTTTGACAAAAGGAATTAAATCAACAGTTGTAGATGCGTTAGTCATCGCCTTTGAACCTTCTATGCTGCAAAAAAATGCAATTCCAATCTTTCCTTTTCTTCGTACATGTCGAAGAATAGGCACATAATCGGAATCATCGCTCGCAATGATTATGATGCCAGCGTTTGCCTCATAAAGTGCCCAAATGGCATCAGCCGTGAAAAGCGTGTCCACGTCCTTAGATTTTTCATAGACATTTTCAGATATTGGGCGGATCACTACCTGAAACCGCATTCTTTCCAGTTTGAGAACCTCCATATTTTGTCTCTTCTTGACTGGTAATTTAGTGTAAATTCTAGCAATAATCACATTCCCATATTTTCTCTCCATTCTAAGGAGATTTTCGGCTTCAAAATGTTCATCATTTACTTTTCCATGGATGTAAGGGTGTGGATAATCTACGAAAAAAGCAACATTACGTGCTCCAGAAAGATTGCATGCTCTGTCTTTCAAAATTCTACAAGCCTCCGTCTTTTCCATCTTCGTTATTTTCTCTTTGATCATTTTTCTTCAGTTAGAAAAATTGAGCAGGACTTATAAATCCGGTATGAGACAAACTCATAGTGATACCATAAAAGTTCAAAGTGCACTGACTTTCGATCACTATTATGTGAAAAAAGTTCAAACCTCCTATATATACAAGTATCATCATACCTTAATCGATGCCGGAAGAAAAAGATTCAAAGGTACATAATGTTCTTTCTTCAGCAATTTCAATTTACCGAATGAGGGGAGGTTACAAATTTGTACTCCTTTGGTCAGTTTTCGCAAGTGTCTGGATAATAGCAATAGCTGTCAGTTTCTTCCTATATATCTATCTTCCCAAAGCGTACGATACAGATGTAATTAGAACTGTGACGGTTATCACATTATTTCTTGGTTTTCCTGTACTTGCCTTATCTTTTTTTACCATTTATATTTCATATAAAGGCTATAAAAGATTCAAGGTTTTCACTACGGATTTCTATCCTATGTGGTTGAGAACCAGATTAAATCTATCTCAATCTGATGAAAAAGAATTAATGGAGAAGATTAATGATGCGATTATTGGAGTACTACCAGAGTTCAGAAAATCTCATGATGTTCATATAACATCTCGCAACAAAACATTTGAAAAGTACGACATCGCTTTAAGAAATAAGAAAAACATAGTCCTAGTAAAAGTGCTATTTCAAGAAAACCAATATGACTCAATCCCTGATATAATTTCTGAAATGAAGCATTTTCCGCGGAGACTTAGAATCAAATTATTGATGATTGTTATGGACGATTTCTCCAAATCACACCCCTTGGACGATTTACGATACGAAGGAAAAATAAGAAAGGAAGCTGCAGTTTTAATTATGGAACATAAAGAGGGACAACTTACTGTAAAAAGAATTTTCCCACCGAAATCCTTATGAAGATTTGTCGATAAAAAAGGTGAAGTGGTCGGAAGGTTCTATTTCAATCTTACCTCTTCTCTCAATTCTTTTTGAATTATACCTGTGAAAATAATAGAAGCTTCTTTGAGTGTATTCTTATAAGTTATCTTTCCATTTTCGCTAATTCTATAATATGTTGTATCCTTACGTCGAGATATTTCTATAAGCTTATTTATTTTCATGCCGTCCAGAAATTCAGCTATTCTTGGATCTCTTTGCTTATTTTCGAAAGCGTTTGTTGCGATTCCATGAAGGGTATCATACTTCATTTCCTCATCGTAGTGGTTTTCATCTAGATCGATAAGGTATTTCAGGATGTTAAGTATGGCCTGGAATTTGTCAATCATCTCTTATTCTTCACCACCATAAAGAAGAACGTCAAACCGCCAACTTGGCAAATGGTTTTGGTTGGATTTCCTTCAATGTTTTTTCAGAACCACGCCAAATCTAGACGTTTTGGTTCGATATCGATACGGTTCAGGATTATATATTTTATCCTATCAGAAAAACAATGTGCGTTTCAAGTTCAGAAAAGGACTTATTATTCTACCAGAAGAAGATTGGTCGGTTTCAGGCTCTTATAGTACCAGCGAAAGTAAGGAATTCGAGGAGGATCTATTCAGCATCTATGAATATGTTAAGAAGACTTTTGCGACCCTGAGCAAGAGCGCAAAAGAGAGGGACAAAATTGAAAGACAGGCATCTACTGAATTCGAGATTTCCGTGAAGAAAGTGCATTCAATTATTGAGGGCTGAGTCTCGATAAGGTATGTTCTCCAGAATTGTAGATGTCTGGAATTCATTGATGATGGTGAAGTTAGTGAATTGGCGACGAAGTTTCTACCTTTACAGGAATTGTGATGTTGTAGGTAAATCACAGAATCCATGATGTATGGCAGTGTGTGGCAGAAGACATTACTTCAGAAAGTATTATGGGTTCGTGCTGACCATGGAATTATATAAATGATCATTAAGCTGCAACTTTAGCATTCTACAAGTAGTAAATAAAGGAGAAAACATTGTATACAGAACACCAAACTTTCCTTCGATTATAAAATTGATTATTTACATCACAGCGGAAGAAAAAGCTTCTAACATGAATTCTTTAAAAAGTCAAGAAATTTCAAAAATAAGAATAAGTTGTCCTTGCCAGGCAGCAAGGGTTTTGTGATCGCAAACTCTGAAGTTCAAGAAAGTGATTCTAGAAGTTTGGAAACCTCTTTTTCTATTATTTCTTCTCTTCTTTTTAAAAAATCTTCAAAGGCTTTATATTCCCATAAATTTTCATCCAAGGGTATCAAGTGGTCAGACAGCAACTTACGATCGGAAAGATATCTCAGCAAATATTCGTTAGGAGGTTGATCCTTGATTTCACTGTTTACACTTTTATGCATTAAAGTTACATTTGCGAAAGCGTTTATGTATTCCGGTCCATAATCTTCTCTAAGCAATTCCCTAGGAAAAATGTGTTGTACTGTTAAGTCCGGATTATCGATAGGATGCCCAGCCCAATCAGACGCTTTCTTTCTGTGCAAAATAGCAAGCAACACCATTAATGTATTTTTTGAATAAGTATATTCAAACAAGGTAGAATTATCAATTGTCTTGGTGTTTGCTACCTTCTTAAGTTGTTTTAGTAGGTTATCTAAGGGGAAATCTGAATCTTCTTCAATTATGTCGATACTATCTTGAAGTTTTTTGCTGGCATTGGAGGAATACATTTCATTTGCTGATGCCAATAGAATCCACTTGAGAATATGTTTCTTATCTGTTTCATCTAGACTTCTGTTGCTATAGACTCCATTCATAAATAGCCAGATGTAAATTGGAACCATGACGTTTTGGGAAGGCAAGTATTTTTGACTTGATATTCCAAATTCTACCTTAATCAAATTAAGGCCAAAGTCGATAGCCCTGAATGAATTTCCGACCAATTCTTTAAGCTCTGTCGATCTATTTTCATAAGTTTTTTGGATTTCATTGATAACGCCCTTGAAGGAGTTTATTCGTGTAATTCTGTTCTGACTAATCCCTATATTTCCAAAAGTAGTTCTGATATCTACTTCCAATGAAGGGTATTCATCCGAGTACTTCCTGTTTAATTCTTTATAGCTGGATAGCAGTGTGTCCTTAAGATCAGGATATGCTGCAGCAAAAAATGAAAGGAATACTTGAAGATTTCCTAAGGGAGCGCCAGAACGGTTGATTCTCGAAAAGATCTCAGATATTATCTCAGGATTTATAATGGCACTCTTGGGGGTTTTCAATGTATATATTGGCACCTCATAGTTGACAATTCTTCTTCCCACTTTTGCAATAGCTATATCATAGTCCCGGTATCCTCTGGATAACTCATTCAAAGCACTCGGTTCGGCCATCGCTGCATTAATCAGTAGTGACACATCCACACCGATGCTCGATCCTACACGCAAACTCTCTGAAGAATTACTATAGCTAATTTTCTCAAGGGACAATTCTTCATTTCCTCTCTTAATTTTCCAATTGTTCTTCATTAAGAGAAGACTCAAAAGTCTTTGCTGGCCATCTATTATATATCTAGTGGGCTCCCCTCTATCTCTTTCTACATCATTACCCACCAACACAGAATTGGGAAAATCTTGAAAAGTTTCCCAAAGTATGATAGTCCCTATGGGATAAGCCCTTATCATCGAATCAATCAAGGTTTTGACTTTATCCTCGTTCCACTCAAATTCCCTTTGAACAACTGGAATTCTAAGTGATTCTGACCATTTGCCAAAAATTTCCGATACCTTTTTCTTGTCTACTGATAGTTCTTCTATCGAATCCAAGGTCTCCATGCGCCTAATATGAACTGGATATATTATAAAACATCGTTTTACAAATCAATCCATTAAACCGTAACTCACCAATTTTTACGTAACATGCCTAGATCTATCTTCAAGTTTGTCACAAGATCATTTGCCTTCTTTGGTATCTCACTCATATGTTTGCTATAAGAGATTTGATCTAAATGAATTCTGGAATAGCCGGGATTCAGGTGGGGAGAGAGGAAGCGAGATCTTGTGGGTTTGGACCTGATGTGCAACAACCTCAAGATACTTTCCCGGAAGTGTCTTTGTCTTCCTTGATTACCTGTCGTAGACGGATCTCGATCCATTCCTACAGTAATGATCATCGAAGTTCCTGATATGCACATCCTTCATCTTATTTTTCATAGCCTATTGGGGAATACTATTCATGGCAGGTATATATATTAGACACATACATATTCTCACATCTATAAGCATTTTAACAAACCTTAGAATAACGTCTCGAGAATAAACTGCAAGAAACTTAAAAAGGATCTGTTATGTAAAAGAAAGAGTAATTAGATCGAGTCACAAAATGCGCATGAACATGCACAAGAATCTTACATAGAAAGTTGATGAAGAACTCGTAGAAAAGGCACATAAATACGGAATCAACCTCTCTAAATTTCTTGAATACGCACTTGCTAACGCTTTCAGGAACGGTTTCGAAAACCTTCTCACAAAACTATAAAAATTCATTATAGATTTGTCGGGATTTGCTTAACACTTTAAGGCAATACTGTAAATTGTAACTATGAAATATTTATCATATCTCACATAATCTGTGCTACCATATCACCACAATTCTGGTGATTCTGTTGCATAAAAATAATAATGTTTATTGGCATGTCTAATTCGTGGCTTATCTCAAGATGCAGGAAGTACTGGACGAACTGGCGTTACACAATAA
>JAJZXP010000114.1 GCA_021806345.1 Thermoplasmata archaeon
AATTGCCGTGTCACAGTATCTTACCTTTGGTTTAATGGCTTATGTCCTTGCACCCATAGAATTTCCAGGTAGCACAACTGACGAGTTAATCATTTTCATTGCCATGTTGGGTGCTTCAATTGGGGGGTTTTTTGCTGTTCCATTAATTTCAAGAGGAACAAAATCTTACACCCTCTTTTCCTTCTTTTTCGGCACTCTAACAATGGTCGTGATACTCCTACTGCTTCCTTATCTTTCCAACATGGTAATATTCCTACCACTTCTCTTCGCAAATATGTTCGCAAGCGAATTTGCATACGCGTCCAGATCGGTTCTTGAGCCAGAACTTTATGGAACCAATGTGAGATCCACATCCATAGGATTAACCAGATTGTGGCCCATGATCGCCTATCCACTGTTCACATACTACACATCATCCCTAAACTTGGAGGATTTTCTGTTGATAAATCTCATATTGTGGAGTATTGGATTTGCAGCAACAATAGTCTGGTTTTTGCATGGTATAGAAACTAAGAACATGAGCCTGGAATACAACCTTTAATAACAAAATTTTTTCGCTTCTGAAATAGAAGAGGTATAATTTTGTTTTAGAAATTACTTTTGAGCCATAATGATGGGTAATTATTAGCAGAAACATGGTTTTCACAAAACTTTAGCAATTAGAAACACCTATCTGTAACGGCGAACACTCAAATTGTACCAAGACAACTGGAGATTGCCAAAATGCAGAATCTTGCAAAAAGATGCATCCATCAAGCGAATTACTGGTATTGTACAGGGTGTCATATTGAGTTCCAATAATTTACTTCAAAGGTTAATCGAGATTAGAAAAAAATAGGCACTTCGATGAAGTCATGGGGGATAAGAAGAGGATAAGTCTATAATACATAATTGGCAATTACATGAGTGTAGTTATTATGGCAGCGATCGAAGATATAATTAACAATTATGAAAGATTTAGGAGGGATGTTCTTAACATGCAAGCTTCAGAAAACTTCCTTTGCTCCCACGTAAGAATGGCGCTGGGAAGCGATCTGGCTGGTAGATATTCTCATATTATGCCTGATGGCCGGAATGCATATGGCGGAACATCAATGATAGAGGAAATATTCAAAGAATCAGAACAAAATATCAAAACTCTGTACTCTGCTAAATATGCTGAAATTAGGCCAATAGGTGGTCATATTGCTGCAGAAATATCGATCTTAAGCACAATGAAAAAAGGAGAAAGTCTGATGGCCATTTCCGAGGAAAATGGTGGCTATACGGGTTATCTACAGGCATATATACCAGATATGTTTGGTTTAAAATATGAAGAAATTCCATACAATTCAGACGCTCAGGAGATAAATTACGATGATTTTTCAAAAAAAATAAAGGAAGTCAACCCATCAGTCGTCATTTTGGGGCAGTCATTCATCGTAAAGCATTATGATCTTAAGCGCGTTCGGGAAATTTGTGATGAGGTCGGAGCCAAACTTATTTACGATGGTTCACACGTAATGGGTCTAATTGCAGGCAAAAAATTCCAGAAGGATGCACTGCAATACTCTCATATACTTTTAGGATCCACTCATAAAACATTCTTTGGCCCGCAGGGAGGCATAATTCTCACAAACGACTCTGATCTGCAACAAAAAATATCAGAAAATGTGGTTTGGAAAACTATGGACAACTATCACGTCAACAGGGTAGCTGCATTGGGAATCGCCGCGTCAGACATGATCAAGTTTGGAGAGCAATATGCGGGGTGGATTGTATCGAACACCTATACTCTTGCCAGAGCACTATCGGACAACGGAATCGAGGTAAAGTTTGCTCCCTGGTACTCGGAAAGTCACCAGATACTGCTTTCCAGAACAAATTTTGAGAAATATGGGGACTTTAGAACAATAAGTAAGAAATTAGGAAACAACAGAATAATAGTTGACACAGAAGGAAGGATTGGAACGGCAGAGATAACAAGATACGGGTTGACGGATATGAACCAGCTTGGAGAGGTTTTATCGGACGCCATAAAAGGTAAGGATGTTAGAAGCAGAGTTACAGACGTATTGAGGAATAGCGCAGTTAGATATTGTAGAGGGTGAAAAAATGAATGTTGAAGAAATAATGACTAAGAAGCCAATGACAATAGATCAGGAAATGAATGTATCCCTGGCAATGAACAGGATGAGCGAGGGAAGAATCGCACAACTTCCAGTTGTTTTAAAGGACAGATATGTTGGAATGATTTCTTACAGGGACCTAGTAAGGAAAAAAAGCATACACTTGAATTCCAAAATAAGGAATTATGTTGTTCGAGCACCGGAACTGGAAAGAGACAACTCAATTGAGGAAGCATTAAATCTAATTCGAGAAAGCGCAATCGGAGCACTCCCAGTCGTTGAGAAGGAAAGGGTAGTGGGATTGGTTTCAAGAACAGATATAGTCAAAAATCTTACAGAATTCCCTGAGATTTCAAAAATGAAATCATTTGAGATAATGAACGAGTCTTACTCTGTAAGCGATAGCGATGAAATCGAAAACATTTTGGAAGTTATGAGGAGTCATGACACAGAGGCTTCCCCTGTTGTTGACAAAGAGAAAAGGGTTATTGGCCTTCTCAGGGTTCAAAATATTTTGGAGTATGAACTCAAGACAAGGGAAAGGGTGAGAAAGGGAGATTTTTCTGGGGAGAAAGAGCACGTGGAAATAGACATTCGTTCCATAATGGAAGAACCCGTTTTTTCAATGGAGGATGATGATCTCGTTGAAGCAAGTAATCTTATGGTTACAAATCATCTTCACGAAATTGCAATATGCGATAAAAGTCACAGAATATCCGGGATACTTGGAATAGACGACATAATAAACTCATTATGGAATGCATCAAGCGCTTCGGGGATGCTGGTTAATGTTTCCGGACTTGGAACAGGAGACAGTGATATCTACGCAATAATATACTCCATGACGGAAAAATTCACTGAAAGATTCTCAAGAATTGCAAATCTCAGCAATGGAAGTCTGAATATCCACGTAGTGAAGCACCACAGTGAGGATGGAAAGATAAAATATTCAGTCAGAACAAGACTTCTTGCAAGGAAGGTGAACATGACTGTGAGTTATTCAGGATGGAATTTCGGTAAAGTCATGTCTGAGATTTTTGACGTATATGAAAAGAGGTCAAAAAAGGAGCTGAACAAAGATTGAGTATTCTCGAGTCAATGGACAGGATTTTAGATATGGCCAGCAAAGTGTCCAAATACTGCGAAGTGAGATACATGGAATCAAGTTCCATTAAATCGGCCATGAGGAATTCTGAATTTATGGGGGAAGAAAGGTCATCAGAAGAGGGAATTGCCATCAGGATGCTGAACAATTCAATTTCCATGGGATATATCTCCAGCAATGAGTCAGATAAAGTAAAGACCATTATCGACCAGTTGGAAAAGCGGAGCAAGTTACCGGGAAGAAACAAACTAGATGATTCCGGAGGAGTAATAGACAAGTGGGAAGCCACTGGAAAAAGAAAGGTTGACGATTTCGACGAATCAGAGAGATTGGATCTTCTTAAGACTAATGATTCCACGATGAAAGAACACGAAGTGTCTGTCAGACTTAATGTATTTTTCCACAGGAAGACTGACGGGATATTCATGAATTCAACAGGTTCTCAGATAGACTCCGACTTTTCAAGAATCGGATATTTTATGATTGGGGGATACAAGAATGGTGAAAATTTTGAACAGATATACCGTCAGTTCGGTACAACAGGAGGAATAGATGCATTCGAATCACTGAAAGTAAACCAAAATATTGAAGATTCTACAAAGAATCTCAGTAAGATAAGTGCATCAAAGGCAACGAAGCCTGGAATATATGATGTTGTAATAGGTCCAGAAATTGCTGGCATCGTTGCGCATGAGTCATGTGGCCATCCTACTGAATGGGACAGGATAATAGGAAGAGAGGGTTCCCTGGCAGGTGAATCTTTCTTAACTGGAAAACCGCTTCCATTTAAGATTGGTTCGGAAGTAGTCAGCGTAATAGATGATCCAACAATCAGGGGAAGTTATGGTTTTTATAAGTACGATGATGAGGGAATAAAATCCAGAAAACGATATCTTTACAAAAATGGAATGACATCCGAGTTTATACAAAGCAGAGAAAGTGCTTCCAGAATGGGTGTAGCACCAAATGGAGGTGGCAGGACTTCATCATGGGATAGGGAACCTTTGGCCAGAATGAGTACAACATACATAGAACCGGGAGAATTTCAGTTTGGGGAACTTGTTGAGGGCATAAAAGATGGCATTTTCATCAAGACATATACAGAATGGAATATTGATGACATAAGGTTCAATGAGAAATATGTTGGCAGCGAAGCATATCTCATTAAAAATGGAAAATTGGGTGAATTGGTCAAAAGGCCAGCAATTGAAATCAACACTGTCAAATTTTATTCCTCAGTCGACGCAATTTCAAATGAATTGGAATTCTCAGCAGGAACCTGCGGAAAAGGCGATCCGGAACAGGGTGTGGACACATGGATGGGGGGTCCAAGCGTTAGATTGAGGAAGATCAGGATCACTTGAGGATTAAAAATGGAAACAGAACAACTAGTCAAATATATCGAAAACCTTGGTGCAGACTCTTTCGTAATAAGAAAGCTGGAATCAAAAATCGAACAGATAAGGTATTCAAACAACGAAGTTGATCTCCGAAATTATTGGCTTCAGGAAAGTTTGAGCATATTCCTGAGTAAGGGGAAAAAGACATCTGAACTCAATCTGGATAGTGACAAAAACTTAGAAGACAAAATTGAAACAGCTTACAGGAAAATGTTACTGGGTGAAGACTCAAGCTCATTTCACGGGATAAACGACAGAAAATATCCGTCAATCAATAAGAAAATGAGTGTTAAAGACTCACCAGACCTAAACGAAATTGTCAACGAATGCATAAGAGGAGCTAAAGATGGTGGTGCCGAAAGGGTTACAGGATTGGCCTATCACTACGAGACTGTAGATAGAATAGTTACACCATATAACAGTCATGAAGTAACTTATGACAGTCTTAACTTTGAAGTTCGGGCTTTCAACGGAGTTAACACAGGTCAGGAGGGAATTCACTGTGGTCCTGAAAGTGTAAATTTAACAAAATCCGCCTACGAAGCAGGAATAGAAGCTGGAAAGACTTCATCAATCAATGTCCCAGACCTCTCCTTTGAAGAGGGAAATTATAACACAATTCTTTCTCCTTATGTTATTGGCAATATTTTTTCATATTGCGATTCACTCTTTTCAGCTTACAGCGTCAGATCCGGAATGAGTTATCTTGAATCCAATATTGGAAATAAGATAGCATCCAGCGAATTGACAATCACTGATGAGCCATTGAATACCACAGGTTCAAATTATTGTCTGTTTGATGATGAAGGAACTCCAGCAATGAACAATACAATCATAGATCGGGGAACTTTGAAGACATTCCTCCATTCCTTTTCAACGGCCAAGGAGTATGGTGTTAAAACAACCGCCAATGCTGGAATAATTTCACCAGTTGCATTGCAACTCTCCATGTCTGCTGGAAGCAAATCCCTGAATGATATTATTGGAGAAACTAAAAACGGCCTATACATCAAAAATGCATGGTACACTAGATTTCAGGACAATCGCAACGCAGTCTTCTCTACAGTACCAAGGGATGGAATCTTTGTCATAAGAAATGGAGACATAGCAGGGCGTATCAAAAGTGTTAGAATAAGCGATTCCTTTGGAAAAATAATCAATAGCATAACAGAGACCTCAAAGGAAAGGAAAAATGTAAAGTTCTGGGAGGAGGTCAAGCCAAGCATAATGCCAAATGCTAAAATATTGGATTTGAGAGTTACCAAGGCATTTTAGGCTAAATTCAGTCTCTGATACACATTCAGATATTCCAGACCCTTTTTGATTCCAGTTTGCCAAGAGGGGTCCTCACTCTTCGAGAGAAAGTTTTTGATTGCCGTCTCATCATACAAACCAGCCAAAGGTATCATTCCCTCAAGAAATCTGGAAGTGTATCCTGTCCCCTGAAAGAATCTATCAAGGGTATCTATAATTTCCTCAAACCTTTCCACAACAAATTTTCTGTTTCCATGTTCACCCAGTGCAGATCCAATAACTCTGAATGAGTCCTGCTTCTTAATCTGGCCATTTTTAACCAGTTCCCATGCTTTTTCCAGATTGTCTTCCCCTTTAAGATGCCCCATAGCACTGATTATTTTTATCTTGTCCTCATCCACATCCATTTTGTCCATCATTTCACGCAG
>JAJZXP010000177.1 GCA_021806345.1 Thermoplasmata archaeon
GCAGATCCAATGACTCTGAATGAGTCCTGCTTCTTAATCTGGCCATTTTTAACCAGTTCCCATGCTTTTTCCAGATTGTCTTCCCCTTTAAGATGCCCCATAGCACTGATTATTTTTATCTTGTCCTCGTCCACATCCATTTTGTCCATCATTTCACGCAGTCCATAAAAGTCGTTATTCTGCTTTGCATATGCTAAGGCGATTGACATTCTTTGGTCTGGTGGAATATTCTGAAGTTTTGTGAACAGTGGAGAAATCTCTCTGTCGTATTCTATATCTATCAGTGCAAGAGCCGATTGCATTGTCCCCCTTATCACTGAATCGTTAATTTCCTCCCCATCCTTCTTTTCACCCAGCATGTCAAGGTGTTTTCTCAAATACTCAATTGCAAACTCATCAACCAATTTAGTGTTTTTGAGAATATTGTGCAGTTGTGTAATCATCGCGGTTATTTGACTTCTCATCATAAAATCCGGATCATTCTGGAATAATCTTAGCACACTGAGGAACTGTTCAAGTTTGATTTCCTTGGCCATCAAAAGAGAGTTATGGTCGTAAACAACTCCCCATCTTGAGAACTTGTCCATTGCTGAAATGGCAGTCTTAAGAGATTCAGTCAATGAATCATCGTATTTCGAAATGTAAAAACCGGTTCGATTTACGTTTAGGTACAGGATACCCTGAGCAGGTATATCCATCTCCTTCTGATCGAACAACACGGATTTAGTCCCATCCTTGTAAACCACAGTCAGAGGAATTGGCCAAATTGTTGATTCTGGACTACTATCAAGGAAAAATCTGGATTGAGTAATATGAATCTTATCTCCCTTAAGGGATGCTTCTATCATTGGGAATCCCTTCAGATTGATCCACGATTCCATTATTTTTGACACCTGTTTTCCGGAAACCTTCTCGATTGACTCCCAAAGTTCATGACCGGTTGCGTTTGCAAATTCGTGATCCTTGAGGTATTTTGTGACACCTCTGCTGAAATCCTCTTCTCCAACGTAGCCTTCAATCATCCTTAGAACACTTGCACCTTTTCCATAACTTATTTCATCGAATATCTGAGCAATTTCTTCGGGATTTGTGACTTCCACGTGTATTGGATGGGTATTTCTTAAACTATCCCCTCTCATTGCTCCCCCCGTCTCTCCAGATACCAGCTCACCAAATATCTCCCATTCAGGATGCTTTTTATCAAGTGCTTTGTAACTCATGAAAGTAGCGAAACTCTCATTAAGCCATATATCGTCCCACCACTTCATGGTTACAAGGTTCCCAAACCACTGATGCGCAAGTTCGTGGGATATCACCTCATCAACTCTCTTAAGAATCGAAGAACTTGTACTCTTACCAATCATCAACTCAATTTCCCTAAATGTGATTGCACCCCAGTTTTCCATGGCACCGAACGCAAACTCTGGTACGGCAATTAGATGAAGTTTAGGTAACTTGTACTCTATCCCAAAATAGTTGCCGAAGAACTCCAGGGTTTCGACTGCCATTCTTATGGGCATATCTGTTTGTTCGAATTTTCCTTTTGCAGAAGTCAGATATATCTGTTTTTCGCCGTAAATTCCTTCCTTTATATCATATTTCCCTGCTCCCAGGTATAATAAGTACGTGGACATTGGGGGCGTCTCCTCAAATCTGATGATTTTCCTGTTTCCATTTATTTCAACTTTTTCCACAGGCATATTTGAAATTCCATCGTAATCCTTTGGCAAATCCAAAGTCACGTTGAATTTTGCCTTATAGTTTGGATGGTCGACGCATGGAATTGCGAGTCTTGCTCCTGTGGCTTCAAAATGCGAGCTTATAAAAACACCATCCTTTTCTCTGGAATAGTATAAACCATTCAATCCGTCTAAAACACTTCCAGAAAAATGAACCTCCAGATTAAATTCTCCCTTATGCGTTCCATCTACCAAAAATCTTTCTTTTTCAGGCTCAAGGATTATATGGGTATCTGATCCATTCAGTTTAACCCTGTCAATTGTAAATCCCGAATAGTTTAGCCAGACATCTCCTTCTGTTTCCCCCTTCACTTTTTCCGTTCCAGAAAATTTTAATCTTTCTGTATCTATGGCATAATATATATCATAACTGGAAATGCTCTTCATAGAACGTATAGATATCCCATCTATAAAAAATTAAGGTAGAGTGAAATAATATGTCCAAGGAAATTGAGGCAAACTGCAATTCTAACGATTCACTTTCAATAAAGAATGGAGCCAATATAATACTGTCCGGAGGACTGGTAGTTTTTCCAACTGAAACTGTATTTGGGTTGGGAGCGGATGCAACTTCTGACATTGCTTGCAGAAGGATATTTGAGGCGAAAGGTAGACCTCAGGACAACCCTTTAATCGTGCACTTTCATTCCATTGTACAACTCAAGCAATACTGCTACTGGGACGATGTAAGCCATGGCAAAGAGCTTGAGAAATTATGGCCTGGACCACTTACGGTAATTGTAAGGAAGAAAGATAACATATGTAACACTGCAAGCGCAGGATTGGATACCATAGGGGTACGAATACCAGATTGCGCATTTTCAAGAAAACTTCTGGAAGAAGTAGGTAGGCCCATAGCTGCTCCAAGTGCAAACAGGTCTGGAATGCCCAGCGGCACCTCAATTGATCAGATAAGGGAAGAGCTTGGGAACCAGGTTGATCTCATGTTCAGCGGTGAGATTCCAAAATATGGTATAGAATCCACAGTCATCAAAGTTGTGGGTGAGAAATGCTTAATTCTCAGACCCGGAGCATACACCAAAGAGGATTTACTTAAAATCTTCCCTTCGGTAGAATTCTCCAAAATCGGCAAGACAATAATTTCTCCAGGCACTAAATACAGACACTATGCGCCAAAAAAGCCACTCATTAGAACAACCAGAGATAATATTAAAAATGTCGTTGACAGAAACGAAGATTTCATTCCCATACTTACTGATCAAACTGCAATGGAATTGGAACGAAATTATATATCACTGGGTAACAGGGAAGATCCATATGATATTTCAAGGCATCTTTATTCTGCATTGAGACAACTTGACTCCAATGATGCAAGGGGGGGAATTATTGAGACTTTCCAAAATCAAGGATATTACTCGTCCATAATGAACAGAATAGAAAAAGCATCCGTGGAAGCGTGAACATTTAGTACAAACGTAAAGACCATTCTCTTAAAACATCTCAAACATGCTGAAACATGGGAGAAACTAAAATCAATAACATGCAGACTAAAATCATTATGATGGACGAATGTTACTCGATAGAATTCTCGCATTAATTAGTCCTCTGTTCCTGTAGAGGATACAGTTTCTTTTCTTTACTCGAAAATCACATAAAATGCGGTTCTTTCGAAATTTTAACGAATAATCGACCTAAAGGTTCATTCTAAGTGCATCTCAAAATTCTCCCCAAATTGCGAAAATTATGGCATTTCTGACGATTTGACCCTGAACTTTTAAAATCCATTAACTTAAAACTCTAGATAGGCTGAAAAAATTATTGGGCTATATATACCTAAGAGTAAAAATTATTATTCGGGGAAATTCTTTGGGCAAATAGATTGGATGGATCTAAATAAAAGAACACTCGTGATAGGATCCCCAGGATCAGGAAAATCAACATTTTCCAAAAGACTGGCTGAGGTAACTAAACTTCCACTCTTTCACTTAGATAAAATCTATTGGAAAAGTGGGTGGACTCCAGTAACTAGGGAACTTTTTGACAGTGAACTTGATAAAATTTTGAATTTAGACGAGTGGATAATCGACGGCGATTATTTACGAACACTTGAAACCAGAATTGGGTTCGCGCAAAGAATAATATTTCTTGATATAAGTTGGACAGTATGCATATATAGAGTATTTAAAAGAAACATAAGAGGCAAACACAACCCCAGGACTGATATTACTCAGGGGTGTGATGAAAAATTTGATCATAATTTTTATGAATTGTTAAAATTTATACGTATGTTTCCAAACACTGAAAGAATTAGAATATTGAAGTTGTTGGATTCGAATGCCCACAAAAAGGAAATTATAGTTTTAAAAAATAAAGGATCGATAAATAAATATTTCAAAGATATTGAGTGAACTCATATGAACATTTAAAAAAGGATGTTGTAAAAATATACCTTCCAATCTGATTATATGTACGAAGAAAGTAATTATGGTGGATGGATTCATGAAGTCATCATTAAATTCTATTACCAAAGATTTAATATTTCGGCTGAAATATTTAACAGTGGTTTGATGGTAAGTTTCTTTAATAAGATGATGGTTGTCATAGTTATCATAGTGTCACTTGCCGATTCTGCTCTTGCTTGGCAGATAGCAGTACATCATGCTAGTCCGGTGCCTACTACTTTTGCGGTTATAGTAATGACCATAATAGCACTTGGGGTTAACTTTTGGCTCCAGATACCAAAAGGCGAAGGAAATAGAAAAATATATCAATGAGACGGTGTCAATTTAAACCACCGATCTACAATTAACAAATACTACATGGAATAGCGCATAGAATTCACTTGCCAAAAGGAAATTGCATCTGACACTCTCTCTATCCCAGAGGATTTGAGGTTCCTGATTCATAGGATGGCAATTCATAGACCTCCTCCTGAGAGCTCCGCCACTGCAGCACTTTCCACAGGCGCTGGTTCGGGAATGCCCTTTCATATTTTTATAATACTCATGTTCAGAATGCATATGGATGTGTAGTATCTGTCAACGTCTTTTGCTAGGGCGGACTGTTTGATGCAGTTCTTTCCAGAACAACAAGCATGACTCTGGGCTCATTACTAAAATCCATAAGTCCCATTGCAGGTTTTTGGACTTTGAAACAAAGAGGAAATTTGCACTCAACGGATATAGTTGTGTTTATCGCCACATCGGCAGGCTACAAAGACTGGTTATTTACAGAGTGGCTTTCTGGGCAGTGAAATACTACTTATTGAAAAAGGGTATAACCGGTGAACACACATGAAAAGTCTTCTCCACAACAAGAATTATCTGCTTTACAACACCAAGAACTCTTTTGTGGATATAGGCTATAATATTTATCAGATAACTATACCGGCCTATTCTTTCATTTATTCACACAGCATCATATTCACTGGCATAATTCTATTCGTTGAATACGGCATCTACGCTTTGACTTTTCTTGTTGGACCAATGGTGGATAAGGTTGAAGACCGGAGATATTTAATATTAGTGTCACTGGTTCTCATAGGGATTTCAGCATTGCTACTATCTTTCCTCATTAATACAGGAAAATTGGATGAAGTGATATTGATCGTTTTGGTTGGGATTATGGCAGTAGGCCATGATATATTGTGGACTGCCGACTGGACGGTAATTCCAATCGTAGTTGAAAAAGATGATATAGCGAGGGCGACAGGATACTCATCGGCCATTGAAAATGCAAGTTCCGTCTTTGGATTAATTCTTGGTGGGATTCTGATCATATATCTAAACGCAACATTCTCGATGTTAACATATGCATTTCTTATTTTTGGGTCAGCTTTCATAATTCTCTTTTTGCCACTTAAACTTAGGGCCGATGAAAAGGAGGAATCTGAAGGTATGGTAAGGGGTTGGAAATACGTGCTAAAGGACAGGCCTGAACTGCTTAGACTCGCCATAATACTATCTTTTATTTCTTATTTCTCTCTCCTGCCTGTTATTGGAATAACAGATATCTTTGCTTCTAGTTCCAGCTTCTATTATTCCGTTACGTTTTCAGCATTTTATATAGGTGCCATACTATCAGGGATAGTAATTGGAAAGTATTTTCCTAAAATGCCTACCGGAAAGACCATTTTCGCTTCCGGTTTTTTAATAGGGGTATTGTTAATCGGTATCATTGCTTTGGTTAACACCCCAAATGTTGATACTGTTCTGTGGTTAATTCTCGGTTTCTTCTTTTCAGCTTATTATACACTTTACGGGATTTACCTAAAAATTACTACACCAAAAGGCATTATTGGAAGAACTGCATCAAATTTATATATCTTCAGGGGAATAAGCACTGCAATTGGTGCTATCACTCTCCCAATTCTTTTTGTATTATATGGCTTAAAAACAGTTTTTCTTTTCTCAGGAATTTCGATAACTATCTTTATTTTCATTATTTTTATGTCAGTCCCATCACTAAGAAACATTTCCGTTAAATATTATAATTAACTAAACGCCTCCTTTTCTATCTTTGCGAATAAGGCTTACTTATAGGTATAAGTGGGCCAGATCGGATTTACCGAATTTTTAGGGAATATAACTCCAATCAGGAGAATAATGAAGCGCAAAGCTTTATACTCATTACTCTATCATAAAATTATGAGATTTACAGTGGTTATGGAGAAGGATGAAGATGGAATTTATGCGGTTACTGTTCCAGCTCTTCCCGGATGCATATCCGATGGTCGCACCGTAGAAGAGGCCATGTCAAACATAAAGGAAGCCATCAGGGGGTTCATAGAAGACATGAAATCCGATGGAGAGGCCATACCACCAGACATAGATATCATTGGAAACGTAGAGCTGAATGCCTAAACTTCCTTCTGTTTCAGGGAAAGATGCCATGAAAGCTCTTTTCAAGGTTGGATTCATATTCAAGAGACAGGTTGGAAGCCACATGATACTGAAGCGTGAATCAGATGGAAAAAGGGTTTCAGTGCCCAATCATGATCAACTGCCAAAAGGCACGCTGAGAGCAATAATTCGACAGTGTGATCTAAGTGTAGAGGAATTCATCAAGTTACTGTGAACTGAAATATTAGAATAACCGTGGACTGCTCGCGATTGCTTAAATGTATTCTGTCATACTTCAAAATCTCAGGGCTTAATCTCTCTAAATCTGCTTGGCATTCGATGGGTAAACCAACTTAGAAAAATTTCAGGAGCACGACGATATTACCTTAATCCGTGAGAGGTTGGTCAAAATCTCTAATGAGTAAGAGAAATCTTAATCTTCCCTGTATCAGATGTGGTACTTGAGCAAAATCAGACAGCGATTACTCAAAGCATCAAGAAAATTATATTTGTCTAAAATACCTGAGGTAAATAGAAGCTATTTAATGGGTATCAATAGGAAAAGTTCCTTTTCAGATCTGTAGAATTCGACAACGTACCTTTCAGAATCTATTGAACTCTCTGCAGCCACTCTATCAATGACAGTGGGTATCTGGTCTAAATTTTTCTGCCAATCATTAATTTTTTCCCTATCATATACTCCCACTTCCAGGGTCAATTTTTGCAACCCCTTAATGTCCCCACTCTCGCCTTCCTCTACGTTCACACACGCTAGGTATGTTAAGCTGCCTTTTTCCAGTTTTGATAGTCCTTAAAATTTTCTTCCCCTCAGGGAAAGAAGGTGATTCTCCAATCTCCTGAATGTATCTTCAGCAGAGTGAGGCCATCGGGAGATTTTAGACACATAAGGTCTATACAGGAATCTAGAATGTATTTCATCAATATCATCTTAAGATTGGATAATTACTTATGAGGTTTTCCAGCTATTTTGTCCGGAATTTTCACCATGTGGTAGTAATTATAACTGTATGCCTACTACGGAAGCTTATAGAAAAAGGGATCTTTATGAGAGATTACATGGGCTAAAAGAAATTCTTGTCCACTCTTGCATCTTCCTCAAGACTTGAGATTTTGAATGTCATTTCTGATGGATTTGCTAACCTAGGAGAAATTGCAGAAAAGCTCGATTAATATAGGTCTTCAATAGAGAAACATTTACACATCCTGCTCTTTGCAGGGATAATTGAAAAAAAGCCATCGCTGATTAAGAAGGGTCAGTTATCAATCAGATATAGGGTAAATAATGGTCTTTCAGAATGGCTGTCAATTGTCGACAAAATCATAGAAGTCCAGAACCGGAAATAGTGTTGTTTACCAGATAAAATTCTCCGAACTCACTTTCACTGTGTCTTAAGCATTCTCATGATATGCTTGCCCAAATACGAAGAGAATACTTAGATTTGTGGTCAGCTCCTTGGGTTACCCAAGGTAGACTTAATACTATCCCCCTTTTGGCAGGGGAGGGCTTACTTATAGGTATAAGTGGGCCAGATCGGACCCATTTAAACAACTGAGCGGGTTTTCAAGAACCTTTATTTATTTATATCTGACATTAATGTAAATATTTAATACTTATAAAGTTATTTCTATTAAATGGGAAAAACAGTCACAGTGAATCTTGATGAAACCATAGAGAAAAGATTCAAGGAAAAGGCAAGGCTAAAATATGGTAATAGAAAAGGATCTCTTGCCAGAGCTCTGAATGAGGCACTTGAGGAGTGGCTTAATAACGACGATCAAGGCGTGCTAAGAGAAAACATGAGACTCCTGAACAACGGAATTGAGATGAAAAAATGGGATTTCAGGCGTGAAGATTTATATGAAAGATGAGTTCCTTTATGACACTAACGTACTCTGTTATGCGTACGATCTCTCTGAGCCCACGAAGAGGAAAACCTGCATGGCACTTGTGCACAAAATATTTGCAGGTGAAGAGAAAGGAATCGTTTCCAACCAAATACTTGTGGAATTGTACAATGCCCTCACACGCAAGTTGGACGTCAAAGCTGACACGGCAAAGGTTATCGTTGAATCCTTTGTTGCCTCCACAAACTGGCTGAAAATAAGCTATAGCCATATCACAGTTAGAACAGCTTTGAATACTTCAAAGGTTTTCAAAACACCTTTTCTTGACACTCTTATAGCGGAGACAATGAAGGAAAACGGAATAAGTCAAATAGTAACAGAAAACGAGAAAGACTTTGCACGAATTCCCGGAATACGGGTCATAAACCCGCTTGTTCCATAGGATGAGGCCAATTCACGATTGAATCATACACTGGCCAAATATGACGTTGGTTGGAGTCAGCGCCGAAAAGGTGTGGAGTCTAATCCAGATGCAAGTTAGTAGGTCTCGTCTTGAAATCTACAAGGGAAAAAGTCAAGCTGTTCGATAGGTATTCCCTTCGATAGCCCATACTCAATGACAGGCTTCCAAGATTCTTTGCTAGGCGTAATATTAAACACTTTATGGGGGAACACAACAAGAAGCCTATCCTTAGAATAGAAGTGAGCATAATATGGAACACCCTCGGTTATTCTGAGGCTCTCGCTGACCGCCTCGACAAATCTTTCTATATTTGAGTTTAGAACACCAACGCGTATCAGTTCCCAATCCTTTCCCTTTTTCCACCCCAAAATAGCTGCATCATTCAGCAAGAGATTATTTCCAAGACTACCGCGAACTATTATGCCATGAAAGTCATGTTCCATAAGCAGAAACAACGCGAGCCAACATAAAAGAATTTCTGCGCGAGCAAATGTGGGCCCGACTGGTCTTGCTTAATTTCTTTATCTAGTGCAGACATTTTAAGAAAATCCTACCATGGCAGGAGAGTATTGATATGACGGTAAAGTTTATAGCTATTCTTCATTATCTAAATGTCATGGATAAATACTTACTGGAGTTCGATCCTCAGTCGGATGCTGCTTATATACATATGATCAAAGGTAAGGTTTCCCGAACCATAGAATTGGACAATTTCACTTTTGTTGATCTTGACAAGGATAACAGAATTTTGGGGATGGAAATTCTCAATTTCTCGAGCAGCAAGGTCAATATCAGCCAACTAATAACTAAGCAAATTGGGAATGTGCTATCGACGGTAAAATGATATTCAACTATTCTGCGCATTCTATAGTTCGCATTCGTGAAAGGGGCTTATCTCAGGAAATTGTGGAAGAGGTGATCTCCAATCCAGATAAATTGATCCAGATTGAAGAACTGACGAAAGCTTTCAAGCGGATTGATAATAGTGTTGTTGTGGTGATCTATAAAGAGATTAATAGAATACCTTTTATAATCAGTGCATATCGAAGCACTGATATTAAAAGATACCTAAAATGATCCCCAACTTTACCTATTTGGATTTATTCTACAGTTTATCGTGGAAAAATCAAGGCATTTTCATGGAATACCAATGATAAATCATAGCTTACCACTATGGTGGGTAGGGATAAATTTTTTGGGCGTTGATGTATACGAGAAAGTCCATGCAAAAGATCTACGTCATAAGACATGCAGAAACTCAAGTTGTCCCGAATATTCCGTCTACGGAGTGGGAACTCTCTCATGAGGCCACTGAATCCATATGAGATATGCTGAAGAATATAAAATTGGATGTTGTTCAGTGCATATATCATAGTCCCTTGGTGAAAGCGGAGGCAACGGCAAGGATTATAAGTGAAATTTATGGGGTTGAATCAAAAGCAAATGGGTGCTTGAGATAGAATAATTACGTGCATCAGGAATCTTCTTAAGCAATCAGATGGAAAGTCCATTATGATAGTCCCTCATGGCTCAATTTTGACAATTCTTTACATTTATCTTGCTGGAATTACCCTTGGCTATGCAAACTGACAAGAACTGAAGATGCCCGACTTTTCTATAATAGGCATAAAGATGAGTACGATCGAAAAGAGATTTTATTCCGGATTTAAGCTCAAGGGGCATATCCAAACAGAGTAATTTTATTCAGTAAGGCAGAATAAATACGGCATATGAGGATAATGTGAAGGATCCGGAACTTTGTTCTGGAACTCTCAAATATAATACGCCAATCGCAGTTGAACAATAAATGTAACAGGCACCCGTAAAACCTCTTAAATTAATGATCCGCCTAAATTAGCCGAAGTTCTGGGATCAACCAATCTATATTCCATTTTCCCTCAGATATTCAGATACTCCATGAAACGGTTGATTGGAAAATAGGAATCAATCTCCTTGACATCCTCATATCCTTCAGGAATGGATTCACCAAAACGGTTCAACCAGATGGCTTTCATCCCGAATCTCATGGCACCAAGGATATCAGCATCAAAAGAATCACCTACCATAATAGAAGTCTTGAGTCCTGCACCAATTTTCTTGAGGGTATATTCGAATATTCTCGGATCCGGTTTGGAGTAACCCAAGTCCCCGGAGGCAACGAGAACTGATACATAGTCTCTGATTCCACAACTTTTCAGTTTTTGTTCTTGGCCATCTCTTGGATTGTTCGTTATCACACCAACCTGTATGTTTT
Organism: Thermoplasmata archaeon; assembly: GCA_021806345.1. The sequence continues at coordinate 11,125 of JAJZXP010000177.1, forward strand.
TTGCACGCAATTCATTTAAAACTTCGAGGCAACCAGGGACAGGTTTCATGGAATCCTCATAGCAATCAGCGTATGTTTTTACAGCATAATCAAGTTCTTTGCCAGTTAGTGGAACTCCGAATCTGGAAAGAATAAGTCTGATACGTTCCCTTCTCAGGTATAAGATATCTGCTTGATGGCTTATGGTTTCGGAAGGGGCCAGCTGTTTCCAGTAAAGGTTCCAGAGTTGATCGAGTTCGTTGAGGGTCGTACCACTGAGTGCCGGATAGCTATTTTTGAGAGCTATAAATGCAGAATGTCTTGAATGCGTATAATCAAAGAGTGTGTCGTCGAGATCAAACATCACTGCAGACGGTATTTTCATTTGTGACATTGAATTACGCTCTCGGTTAATAATTTACGCAAATTCTACAGTAAATTTTGACAGGAAATCCGCTATAGGGACACTTGAGGTTTCTCCCACCTCTAATATGGATTGTGATAACATCGCGTATCTTTGTCCCGTTATTCCTTATAACGCGGTATAAGCGGAAATCAATGGCAGGGTTGAACTCCATAACGCAGTTCTTTGCGAGAAACTTCTTAGAAAGAAGTTTCATCAAGTAAGGATGGTTGAAAGTGGTAAAGATTAGGACTTGCTTATAGGTATAAGTGGGCCCGACCGGATTTGAACCGGTGACCACCGCCTTGTAAGGGCGGTATCATAACCACTAGACTACGAGCCCTGTTGTCCCAAATAGGTTTGCCGTATATATCTCTTTAGAAAACCCTTCATATTATTAGCCCAGGTGCATGCTAATCATTAGCAGACCCTTTAAATGGCTGAATAAATTAAATCTATGAATCACTTAATATTTTAATGGAGTGCAAATATACGTCAGAATTTGCGTATCCATCCTATTTATTTTAGCCTACATTTAACGCTACGTTTAAATATTACATTGAAGTTTATGTTTTAAGTGTAGAAAATGAAGTTGGAAATCGGAGATTGTGTGACCATGGAATTTGATATGGCAATGTTCCAGGAAACAGCACAACTTGTACCAGTCCACGTCTACGCAAGAGACGGGGAAAGGTATGAAATGCTGGAATTAAACAAGACAATTATTCGATCCATTAAGACCTTTGGCAAGAACGGGAATATAAACGTAGCCTTGCTGACAATCTACAGAGCCTCAAAGTTCAGATACATAGTGTCTCCAGGAGCGCTCATTATAACCAAGGAGAGGGGAAGGTACGCCCTTCAATAATTGTAAACTCCTTCGTTTGTTTTTCTCCCGAGTTTTTTAGCGTTTTTATATTTTTTAAGTAGATTTGATGGCCTGTATTTGGAGTCAGAATATTCTTCATAAAGAATTTTCATAACATCATATGTTATATCAATTCCAACCATGTCTGCGAGTTCCAGGGGACCCATTGGCATTCCAGCACCATATTTCATGGCAGAATCAATATCACGTGCGCTTGCAACATTTTCATCCAGCATGATAAAGGCTTCATTGATCATGGGAACCAGGATCCTGTTAACCAGAAATCCGGGAACCTCCTTTACTGAGATGGGTTTCATCGTACCTCTGTGGTTCTTTAATTTACCAAAAAAAGTCATTACGGTTTCAAAAACCTCATTTTCTGTTCTCAAACCCCTGACCACCTCTACTAATGGAAGGGTATACGGAGGGTTAAAGAAATGGGTCAATATAAATCTCTCTGGTCTAACGAAGGATCCGGCCATTTGTGTAACTGATATTGAAGAGGAGTTCGATGCAACGATAGCATCTTTTCTTACAATTTTTGAAAGCTCATCGAAAATTTTTGTTTTAACTTCAAGGCTTTCAAAAGCCGCCTCAATTATTATATCGCACTCAGAAAGCAAGTTGTAATCAGTTTCAGTTTTAATTCTTTCACGGATAACTTTCCCAGTTTCATTTGTATATTCAGGTTTGAGATTATTTTTTATTATCTCTTTCTGTTTTTCGGTTAGCTCTACTCCAAGTGTTGAAATTCTTTCAATTTCTTTTTCAGATTTTTTACCGTTAAATCTAATCTGGGCATCAATTATCTTGCCAATTGAGAATTTAGCTCTATCCAGAACCTCATCGCTGATGTCAATCAAAACGGTTTCATATCCATTAAACGCCATAAGGTAAGCAATGGAGGAACCCATGGTCCCCGATCCTACAACTCCAATTTTTTTAATTTCCATAAGTATCCAATTGAAGAAATTTATAAAGATATTGTGAGTATATTTAAACGTCAAATGTTCGAGAAAAATCTTTTTATCCTATTATCTGTTATAAATTTAAGGGTCTAAAATGGATAGAAAAAAAATGTTGAAAGACCTAGATGAGATTGTGCCGGTAGATGGTGATGAAATGGACAGACTTGTTTTTGGGGAGGGAAAAAGGAAGAATATTTCAGGGAAACACCCTAGTTCTATCTCTAGGAAATAAAGAAGCTTCCCTTATGTTCTGTAAGCCTAGAACTACCTGAGTCAGTCTTTCAAGTCCGAGTCCCCATCCAGCATGGGGAGGCATTCCGTACCTGAAAGTTTTAATGTAAAATTCAAAGTTTTCGCTATTTAAGCCTTTACTTTCTATTCTTTTCCTGAGCTCGTTTGGATCATGAATCCTCTGTGCACCGCTGGTTAACTCTATTTCTCTGAACTGCAGGTCGTAGGATTTGGTTAGAGATGGGTCTTCATCTAAGACTGCAGTGTAAAATGGCCTCACTGAAGTTGGCCAGTTGGTGATAAAGTAGAAATTGTCAAACATTTTTCCTATTATCTTCAGGTTCTCGTTGCTGATATCTTCACCAAATTCCTGTTTTCCTCCATTCCTGTTTATCAGATTCACACATTCCTTGTAGGTTATTTTTGGAAATGGTATTTTTGGTGTCTCCTTCATTAGAGATATTTTATCCGCATCGGGTACATTTTTCAAGAAATTAGAAACTCCAGAAGAAATTGCATTTTCAAGCATTTTCATGGCATCATTGTGATCTGCAAATGCCATTTCTATATCAATGGATGTAAACTCATTAATATGCCTCGGGGTGTTGTGTTCTTCAGCCCTAAATGCGGGCCCTACTTCAAAAACTCGTTCTATGCCAGATGCTATAAGCATTTGCTTATATAACTGTGGACTCTGATTGAGAAAAATATCCTTTTCGAAGTATTTGACTCTAAAAAGTTCAGCGCCCCCTTCAGTTGCGGCAGACACGGTTTTTGGGGTCTGGACCTCCATAAATCCATTAGTCATCAGATAGTTCCTAATTCCCCATAATAGGGCAGACTTTATCTGAAATATTACATGGTTCCTTTCTTTTCTCAAATCAAGAAATCTGTTGTTGTACCTTGTATCTGGGTCGACTTCAACTTCATCAGTTATTCCCAGGGGGAGGGGAACCTCTGCAGTATTTAAAATCGTGAGGCCTGAAATGATTATTTCCCTTCCTATTTTACTCATTATTTTTTCCGGGATTTTCCCATCGACTTCGATCACGCTCTCTCTATTCATAGATCCCAATTTATCAAAGAATTCAGAATCTTTCTTCACTGTAACCTGAGTTAAGCCGGTACTGTCCCTCAGTATGATAAATCCGACACTTTTCATCGTTTTTATGTCCTGGGCCCATCCCTTTAAAGTTACGGAATCTCCTGGGTTCATATGATCAAGATCCCTTACGAATAGCGATTTCATACAGGCGTATTTGATTGTTGTAGAAAATTCTATCTGAATATTTTAGAATTTAGTATCTTCTTAAATCCACGATCATATGTTTATTCCATAATTCTAAATATTGGTAAAGAATCAATTCGCATGAAAACGAGGATGTACTCTGTAATTTTCCTCATATTTACAATCACACTTTTGGTTTTGGCATTTGCATTACCTCAGGTCAACAATTCTAATACCAACACAATGAGCAATAAAGTAAAAGTCATCCCAACTCAAACAGGAAAAAACCTTGTACTTATCTGCTTCAATGTTGCAGTAGATCCGGGCGCAAAAGATATGATGGCTTCCGCACTCAGTTCACTGAATGCAAGCTCAACCTCAGCAGTGGTCATAGAAATGAATTCTCAGGGGGGTTTGCTCACGAGTATGATTAGCATTGTTGACCTTATAAATTCTACAGAAACATCAGGTATTCCAGTCTACACCTATGTAATGCCTCAAGGGTTTGCAACAGCTGCGGCAACTTATATTGCACTTGCCTCTACCCAAATTTGGATGTCTCCAGGAACAGCCATTGGACAGGCACTCCCCACAGTAGATGCCGGGCAACTCGCAATTTTAATGGACACTTATGCAATATCGCATGGAAGAAATGTTTCTGCAGTAAACAACATGATATGTAACAACTCTCTATATTCATCTTCTCAGGCTCAAAAGGCCGGAATTATAAACGGGTCAGCTGCAAACTTAAGCTCATTTTTAACGCAAACTAACCTGGCGGGGTATCATCAAAACACTATCTCAGAATCACTATTTGATCAATTTATAAGCTTTATCAGCAACTCCACGGTGGACGGATTGCTCATTTCTTTTGGATCACTTGCTATACTCCTTGATATATACCATAGAACAATATTTATGACATTACTAGGATTAGGGTTGATGATTTTGGGCTTTCTTGGAGCACAACTTATAGATGCCTCCGTTGTGGGCATAGCATTTCTGATGATGGGCACTATACTGGTATTTTTGGAATTCAAAACCGGACATGGCATTGCCCTGATTTCTGGTATCGTAATCGATGTCATAGGAACACTGTTTTTGGTATCTCCAAACTATGACTTTACATCGCAGCCATATGCGTCTGGATACTCACCTTCCCCGATAAATGATGGATTCATAATATCCGCAATCATCATCATCCTGATCGGTGCGTTAATAGCATTTTACATCAACAGGATAGTTAGATCTCAGGTGAAGAAACCTGTTACAGGATGGGAGGCACTGATAGGAAAAGATGCAGAAGCCGATACTGACCTGACACCTAACGGATGGGTATCAATTGAAGGAGTCAGATGGAAAGCAAGGACTGAAAATAACGTTTTCATGGAAAAAGGTGAAGCCGTGACAGTTATAGGGATAAACAATTTGACACTTGTAGTTAAAAAGAGGGATAACACTGAACGTCCTGGGATTTGATATAGGGGGGTCAAAAATCTCGCTATTTTTGACTGACAGTTCGGGAAGGATTCACAAGCGGTTGAGGATTAAGACACCAGAATTCAAAAATCCGAAAGAATTGATTGATCTTATTGGGTCAATGAGCGATGAAGTTGAAATAGAAACTGGTATGGTACCTGACGCTATCGCTGTTGTAATTGCCGGCGCGGTAGATGCAATAAAAGGAATCGTACGTTCCTCTCCAAATCTCTTTGGAGATAGGGAAGTCCAGTTATCAAGGATGCTTGAAGAGAGGCTTAATAAAAGTGTATACATAGAGAACGACGCAACTGCAGTTGCAATATCGGAAAAGGTATTTGGAAATGGAAAGGGATATGAAAATTTTATTTATGTCACTCTGAGCACGGGGATAGGAGGCGGGATTTTCATAAATAACCGGGTATACAGAGGAGCCCTAGGAATGGCAGGAGAGTTTGGTCATACCGTTATGGATCCTCAAGGACCCTTATGCGGCTGTGGCAGAAGAGGATGCTTTGAAGCGATAGCAGGGGGAAAAGGAACCTTAAAATTAATGGCAGAAATGGATTCCTACAAAAATTCTGAATACCTGAAGAAATTCAAAAAAGAAAAGATAGAGGCAAAGACCATATTTGATGGAGCAGAATTTGGAGACGCAGAGTGTCTTGCCATTGTAGACAGAGTTACGGAAAATATGGTCGCAGGCATTGCAAACCTGGTCAATATATTTGACCCAGAAGCTGTAATGATTGGAGGGGGGATGTCTGACTCCAAAAAGCTTGTCGTGAGCAGAATTGAAAAGGAGCTACCAGAAGCACTAAAATCAATGAGGAGAAATGTTGATATACGAAAAACAAACCCCATCACTGTGGAATTATCACCACTTGCATTGGTGTTAAATGAGAGGGAGATGCCTTCGTTCAATTATGAAAGAATTATCAGAGAAATGAGGGAAAAGTTATCAGAAAAACTTGATCGCTGAAATTATGATAATGGATTTTACCAGAGCATTCAAATTATTAATAATCCACAATCTGGAAAAATATCAGTCAGTGTTTTAACCTAATCCTCATACTATCCGGAAAATGGAATTAAAAAAATACAGAATAATTAAATATCCTGGGGCAAAATGGGCTTCACTGGGTCAAATATACAAAATATGGAATTCCTCAAATTGCAATTTGTTTGTTGATCTCTTTGGCGGATCTGGCAACGTATCCCTTAATGTGAAGGCAAGTGGCATTATCTACAATGATTTAAATCAAGAACTGGTAAATCTTTTCAGAACTATAAAGTTCAATTATGGCGAGTTTTATGAAATTGCATTAAAAAACGGGAACTCCCCATCTGTTATAAGACGATTCAGGGGAGAAGGTGCTTCGAGTGAAATTGAAAATGCATTCGCAACCTTTCTCAAATTCAACTCAAGTTTTGGAGGAATGGGCGACACTTACGGAACGAGAGATGAAAAGGGAAAGATAACCAACATTATGCGGGCAGTCCAACAATTGCCAATAATAAAGGAGAGACTACTTAATTGGGAAATTGTTGGAGAAGACTTTAGAAATGTAGTCAAAAAATATGATGATGAGAAAGCTTTCTTCTACATTGACCCTCCTTATCCTGGAAAACAGTGGTATGACAATACCTTCTCCCGCAAGGATATGAAAGAACTCCTTTCATGTATCAAAAGTTTGAAAGGAAAATATCTTGTAAATATTGACAATGAGAATACTATAGGAAGGGCAATCTTCGGCAATCCACAGTTTGTTGTTAAATACCCGAATAGGAATGGTGGAGGAAACGAAGGGAGGCCAGAGTTCAGATATCTTTCATTTTATACCAATGTCGGAAATGTGAGTAAGAAATCCTGAAAATGTAAACATAGGAAGTCCCGTATTGACAGGGAAATCAGGAAAAATAACTAAACCATTTTAAAGAATATTCTATAAGGGTAAGATCATAGTGGACGAATACAACGCATCACAAATACAGATTCTTGAAGGACTCAAAGCGGTAAGGAAAGTACCCGGAATGTACATAGGAAATACTGGGGAAGGAGGTCTGCACCACCTTGTGGCTGAAGTGGTAGATAATTGTGTTGACGAAGCTAATGCTGGATTTGCTGATAAAATTTATGTTACAATGGGAGCGGACGGAAGTATTACTGTCGAAGACAACGGCAGGGGAATACCTGTAGATATTCACCCGCAATATAAACGACCCGCATTGGAAATTGTATTGACTGAATTGCATAGTGGAGCTAAGTTTGACAAAAAGGTATACAAGGTCACCGGAGGACTCCACGGAGTGGGTGTTCATGTCGTTAATGCCCTATCGGAAAAACTCATACCGGTGATTAAGAAGAATGGAAAGTTATATTATGAAATATTTTCAAAAGGGGTTCCCGAAGGGCATTTAGAAAGCGTTCCGATTTCCAAAAAGGAAGAAGATTTAGTCACAAAGGACATTGAATTGAATTTTGATTCACAGTCTGGTACAACGTTCAAATTCTGGCCTGATCCAGAGATATTTTCAACACTCTCTTTCTCACATGAGATTTTAGAAAGGAGAATGAGGGAACTGGCGTATCTTAATCCTAAATTGACAATTTATCTCAAAGACACCAAAGGAGCAGTTCAAGTGTTCCATTATTCGGGAGGACTCTCAGAATTTGTATCATTTCTCTCAGAGGGAAGCGATCTGTTGTTAAAGGAAACAATTTCAGGAGAAATGGAAAAATCCAATGTAAATGTTGAATACGCATTCCAATATTCTTCCAGTTCTCTTGAAACTATGAAATCCTTTGTGAATAACATTAGAACAGATGAGGGCGGAACACATGTTGCAGGGTTCAGAACTGGTCTTTCTAAGGCAATACTGGACTACGCGAAGAAAAACAACTTGATAAAAGGGGTTGACAATCTTATTGGAGATGACGTGAGAGATGGTCTCATAGCCGTACTTCATGTAAAGATGTATAATCCACAGTTTGAAGGACAAACCAAGGAGAAACTGGGTAACGGAGAGATAAAGGGAGTAGTTCAATCAGTTCTTGACAGCCAGATCAAGATGTATCTGGAAAGCTATCCGAATGTTGCAAATTTGATCGTAAAAAGGGCACTCATTTCCGCAGAAGCAAGGGAAGCTTCAAGAAATGTAAAGGATCTGATCAAGAAGAGATCAAATCTTGAGAGTGGAGGACTTCCAGGTCGTCTCGCAGGTTGTTCCTCATCCGATCCCGAAAAAACTGAGTTATATATTGTTGAGGGGAATTCCGCAGGAGGATCTGCAAAACAGGCAAGAAATAGGGAATATCAGGCGGTAATGCCACTTAGGGGGAAAATACTGAATGTGGAAAAGGCAAATGAGAACAAGATATTTGCAAATCAGATAATCAGGGATTTGATAGTGGTTCTTGGCACTGGTGTGGGTGACGATCTTGACGTTGCTAAATTAAGATACAAGAAAATTATAATCATGACAGATGCAGATGTTGACGGCGCACATATCAGGACACTTCTATTGACTTTCTTTTACAGACATGCCAAATTACTTATCGAGGAAGGAAACATATTTTTTGCGGAACCTCCTCTTTACAGAATTCAAAAAGGGGAAAAGGTAGAATACGTTTATACAGAGGAAGAGAGAGTAAGGGTAGTCACTGAATTGGGGAAGAATGCAATAACTCAGAGATTCAAGGGTCTCGGAGAAATGAATCCTGACCAGCTATGGGACACGGCCATGAATCCTGACACAAGAAGGTTAGTGAGAGTGGCGATTGAAGATGCAGATATGGCTGACAGGATGTTTTCCATACTGATGGGCGAAAAGGTCGAGCCCAGAAGAAGATTTATCGAAGAAAATGCGAGGTACGTGGAGGCAATCGATCTTTAGGGTGTATTTATGGAACAGAGACCAATTGATGGTGAGATTAGAAAGTCGTATCTAGAATACGCAATGAGTGTAATAGTCAGCAGGGCAATTCCCGATGTTAGGGACGGTTTGAAACCGGTTCAACGAAGGATTTTATATTCAATGTGGGAAAACAATTTCACACACGATAAGCCATACAGAAAATCTGCAAGAATTGTCGGGGAAGTAATGGGTAAGTACCATCCACATGGGGATGCGGCAATTTATGATGCAATGGCCAGAATGGCACAAGATTTCTCTCTGAGGTATACTCTCATAGATGGACAGGGAAATTTTGGCTCTATTGATGGTGACGAACCAGCAGCAATGAGATATACTGAGGCAAGAATGAAAGCATTTTCAGAGGAAATGCTTATGGACATTGATAAGGAAACCGTTCCCTTTAGATTAAATTTTGACGGGTCTCTCAATGAGCCTGATTATTTACCCTCATCATTTCCAAATCTTCTGATAAACGGAACTTCAGGAATAGCAGTTGGTATGGCAACGAACATGCTGCCTCACAATTTAAGAGAAGTTGGTTCAGCAATGATCCACCTTATAAAAAATCCAGATGCGACAATATCAAATATAATGAGTTTTATAAAGGGCCCAGACTTCCCTGGCGGAGGCATAATTTGGATTACGGACGACATGCTGAGAGGATATGAAACTGGAAGGGGGAAGGTGATATGCAGGGGAGAGGTACGGACAGATGATAAAAAAAGGATCATCATTACCAGTCTTCCATACAGTGTCAACAAGTCAGTATTTTTGGAAAATGTTGTAAGGCATGTTGATGATGGAAAGATTGAAGGCATCACCGATGTGAAGGATGAAAGCAACAAGGATGGAATGAGAATAGTAATCAAAATCAGGGATGAGGACAGGAAACAACTTGTTCTTAACCAGCTTTATTCAAAGACAGAACTGGAGCAGAGCATAGGAATCAACAACCTGGTACTGCTGAATAACGAACCAAAACAGATGAGCATCAGGGAAATGCTTTCCAGTTACATCGAACACAGGCTCAAAGTTATCCTGAAAAGAAGCACTTATGATCATACAAAGCTCAAGGAGAGGGAGCATGTGCTTATGGGTATTGAAACAGCTCTCCACAATCTCGATAATGTGATTAAACTGATAAGAGGTAGCAGAGATACACAGGAGGCAAGAGTGAATCTGATAAATCAATTGTCTTTAACTGAAATCCAGGCAAATGCAATTCTGGAAATGAGGCTGCAAAGGCTCACCTCCTTGGAAGTTGATAAGATCAGGAAAGAATTGGAAGAGGCACGAATTCAGATCAAATACTTGGAAGAACTCATGGCAAGCGAACCCAAGAGAAAAGAAGTGCTTATTACAGAAATGGAAAATCTAGTCAGAAAATACGGAGATGATAGAAGAACCATAATACAGATGGGGACGTACGAGCAACTTTCAGACGAAAGCACCATACCAAATGAACCGAGTGTTGTGGTCTTAACTGAAAGAGGATTCATTAAGAGAATGAATCTCGACGAATACAGGTCTCAAAATAGAGGGGGAAAAGGTGTTCAGACAAGTGCAAGGGACGATGACTACTCAAAGGTTTTGGTCCACTGTAATGCCCATGATCAGCTGATGTTCTTTACAAACACAGGAAGAGTGTATATCCTAAAAGCGTACAGGATCGAGAGCAAGAGCAGGACTGGAGTTGGAGTAATTGCGTCAGCCTTTTTAAAGCTGAATGAAAGTGAGCGTGTAATAAACATTCTTAAGTTGACAAATGCAGAGAGTCAGCACTTGGCCATTGCCACAAAAAACGGATTTATCAAGAAGACAGATGTACAGAGCTTTTCAAGGGTGCTTTCAACTGGGATCAGGGCTGTAACTCTGGAAGAAAGTGATGAAATTATATCGTCTTTCCTCATGTCAGATGACCAGGATATTATCGTCGTCTCAGTGAGTGGCAAGGCCGCAAGATTCGATTCCTCTGAGCTAAGAAGCACAGGAAGAAGTTCAAGAGGGGTAAAGTCAATGAGAATTGATCCTACAGACAACATACTGTCGGCATTTGCAGTTGAGCCGGAGCAATGTGTTCTTACAATATCAGCAAAGGGGTTGGGAAAGAGAACGGCAGAATCAGATTTCCAAAAACATCACAGGGGATCCTCAGGAGTGAAGGTAATGAAGGTCTCGAGAAAGACTGGCAAGATTGTTGTGGCAATTCCGGTAAAAGTAGAAGATGAATTAATAATTATAACAAAGAATGACCAGACCATAAGAATTAAAGCTTCGGGTATTAGAATAATAGGAAGGAATGCCCAGGGTGTAAGGACAATGGATCTAGATGAAGGAGACGAAGTAATTTCAGCTGGAAAGGTTGAAGTGGTTCAATGACAAGGCTATATATTGCGGGAACAGGCAACGTCTCAAAAGCTCTGCTACAACTTCTGGAGGCAATTCCAGAAATTGAAATTTATGGCCTGGAGAATTCCAGAGGATCAATATACGGATATGGGCCGCTTGACAAACAAATGATCAATTTATTTCTTGAGCAGCCATCAAGGCATCAAAAGCCAGAAAGGGTCGAAGATCTTGAATTTGATATTTACGTCGATCTTAGGACTGCCTCTAGGGACGGAATTCTGGAAAGGAGAACATATGAGCACATGTTTTATAGTGGCAAAAGTGTGGTAACGGCCAACAAGTCTGGTCTAGCGAATTTTTTTCCAGAGATTATGAAGGACTCAATCAGCACCAAAAGAAAGATTTTCTACGAGGCCACCGTCGCAGGTGGGTTACCAATCTTTAGCCTATTAGAGGGATCATTTAAACCATTTCATGTGAAAGAATTTGTCGGAATCGTAAATTTGACATCAAATTTTGTATTAAAGAAAATAAGGTCAGGGTTGAAACAGGAAGATGCTTTCAATGAAGCGGTTAAAGCTGGAGTGGCTGAAACTGACATGAGCGATGACCTAAATGGGACCGATTCAGCAAGAAAAGCAGTGATTATAGCAAACTCCATATTTGGATATCCCCTGAGATTGTCTAACCTGAAATACACCGGAATAGATTTGAAAAATATTTCTGGCAAAACAGCACTGATGGTAAGAATTAATGATGAGGGGGAGATCAGTTCAGGTCTTATGGAATTAGAGGAGGGAAGCGCATTTTTGGATCTGGATCCAATGTCAATGGCAGTTCAGGTTTCATTTAAGGAGCGAGAACCAATATTTGTTTCGGAAAAGCGTGATGGCCCAATTGAAACTGCAGGAGCTGTACTGAATGATATTTTAAGGTGCATTTCATAGAAAATGGATATTAAAATATTCTGTGAGGATGATGCTGATTAGAAATGCTATTCCTATGAAGGAATTTGAATTAAGGAAGGACATCTTTATGGTTTTTGGATCGTCTGGCTTAATGATTAGGTGCTGATAAATTATCAGAAAATAGAAAATAAACAGGGCTATTACATAAAACCAGCTCCTGATGTAAAAGACCAGAAGAGTGAAGAGAACCAGTGTTATGCCATGGAAGATATCTGAAATAATTAACCCTCTTTCAGTACCGTATCTAGTCATAACAGTTTTCAACTTATTTACGATGTCAAATTCAATATCTGGAATAGTGTAAACAATGTCAAATCCCCCAATCCAAAATGACGTTGCGAGAACGAGGATATATATCTCCGGGGAAGACGGAAAAACAGGTTTATAGGCCAGATATCCAGCCATAACCCCTACACCAATAGTGAATCCCATGAATAAATGTCTCCATGGTGTAACCCTTTTTAATAGGGGATCTATAATAAACATCACAAGCACTATGGGCGACAACTCAAATACAAGACGATTTAGACGGAAAGTGCACAGTTCGAAGAAAAAAGCTGTGAAAATTGTAAACGCGATTGCGCTTTTATTTGAAAGGCTCCCATCAACAAGCCCCCACTTCCTCTTTCTTGGATTGATAGCATCATACTTCCTTCCAAGGATCCTGTTGATTGACATTCCGGTTGCACGAGCTAAAGTGCCCGCCAGTACAACCAGAACAACAACACTAATACCGGGGAATCCCCCTGCAGCAATGAATGAACCTGCCACTATAAACGGGATGTCGAATACGGTATGCTCCAGTTTAATGTAATCCACTAGCTTGCTTAAAGTCCGTTCTTCATGGAATCCCTTAACTGATCCACTCTGGTTTGAATATCCTTCACCATCTGCAATGTCTCCGGCCATTCCCTTTCATACCCCTCCGTATTCCATTTTTTAGTAGCATCAATCCCCATCTTTGATCCATAATTTATTCTTGGAGATGCGTGATCCAGTGTGTCTGTATGGGTCCCTGGTATAATAACAACATCTCTTGCAGGATCAATTCTTGTGCTCATAGCCCAAATAACCTGTTTTCTATCGTGCACATTTATATCATCATCCACAACGATCACTATCTTTGAAAACATCAACTGCCCAGTTCCCCATATGGAAAACATGACCTTTCTTGCATGTCCAGGGTACCGCTTTTTGATGGAAACTACTATCATATCATGAAAAACAGCTTCCTCCATTGTGTTCATGTCTACGATTTCTGGGATTTGCAATTTGACAAGTGGAAGGAATAATCTTTCTATGGATTTTCCCATTATCACATCCTCGTGCCATAGTTTACCCACAATAGTTGTTGGGTAAATCGGGTTCTTCTTTTCCACGATCTTTTTTACGTGGAATACAGGAAATTCGTCAGCAAGGGAGTAATATCCGGTATGATCTCCAAACGGACCCTCTGTTTTTGTTTCCGAAGTGTCTATATATCCCTCAAGCACTATTTCAGAGTTCATGGGATAGTGCATACCAACACTCTGGCCTTTAACCAAGTCAACCCTCTTCCTACTTATCAACCCACAGAAGGAAAATTCATCCAGCGGTTCAGGAAGTGGAGCAACTGCCGAGAAAATAGTTAAGGGGTCTGTTCCCAACGAAACTGATACGTCCATTATTTTCCCCTTCTCCTTGTAGTCCTGGTAATGTCTTGATCCGTCTTTGTGAATTTGCCAGTGCATTCCAAGTGTTTCACTATCATATTTTTGCATTCTATACATTCCTGCGTTTTTTAGCTTCGTTTGAGGATCCTGTGTTATTACCACAGGCAGTGTAATAAATGGAGCTGCATCCTCAGGCCACGTCGTGCAGATAGGGTACCTGTCCAAATCAACCTTATCCAGTAAGCGATGTGATGAAGGTAATTTTTCGTGATATTTCGGCCTCAACCCTCCAAGTTCCTTCAGGATCTCTAAACCACGGCCAATAAGCGAATCTTTTTCACCAGGTGGTCTGATTAGGTTCTTTAGCCCCTGACCTATTTCTTCAGGAGTCGAACCGAGAATGTCATTCATTTTACCCTGCGTCGAGAAAATATTCCCAACTACCGGAATATCTGAATTCTTTACGTTATTAAAAAGCATTGTTTTTCCGGATCCAACTCTTTCCTCCTCACTTAAAATCCAGGTGAGTTCTAATTTTGGATCGGTACTTTGATCTATCTCAAGAAGATCATTTTTTTTCCTCCGATCCTCAACAAAATCACGTAAGTCTTCGTAGACCATGATAGGATATGTTTCATTTGCATTTAGCCATTTGTTAAATAAGTTTTAATTTTTTCTGAAATAATTTCAATTAGCCATCGACGATCCGCGAGCTGAAAATATGATTCCTATGCTTACAAGAATCAGGCCACTTATTTCATAAATATTGGGCACTTCGCCTAGGAGAACTATTCCAAAAACCACAGAAAGAGCAGGGACTAGAAAGAGAAAAGATGAGATCGTTGAAACTCTGTATTCCCTGTTTAGATGAAGAAAAGCATAATATGCGACTGCGGTTCCAGGAATTCCCATTATAATAGCAATCAACAAGAAAGTAGGAACAGGGTGAAAAATACTGGTTGTTGGGGTTACGTAAACAGCTACAGCAAAGGATGGTATGAGCGCAAATAAAAACTGGAAAAAATTTGTGGTTTCCCTTGGGGCAGCAGCGAGGTACTTCTTGTAGTAGACGGTTCCAGTTGCCCAGCATATTGCGCCAAGTAAAGCAAGTACAACTCCGATACCAAGACTTGAAAACAGTGCGTTATAAAAGATTAGGATAATTCCAGAAAAACCTATTATCACTCCCAGAACCACATATCGATTGTACGATTCCTTTAAGAATACGATAGACAACACTATCGAAATTACAGGATAAGTGTAAATCAGGATGGAAGACAGGGAAGAAGAAATACTTGACTCAGCGATAAACCACAGTTCCATGAAAATAAAAACACTCAGCATTGAAAGAATGAACATTGGTTTAATATATTCGGGTTTGAGCTTCAAAAGTTGTTTTCGATTGAATATTATCAAGATGCCAACCAGGGAAAACAGAATTCTGTAAAACAATAGCGTGAATGGATCAACATACTGAAGTGCAAATTTCACCAGTGGATAATTCAATGCCCAGAATGATACCATGATGGAAAACAGAACTCCATCTCTCTTCAAACTCACTGAAAAGCGAATGCAGAATAATTAATAATCATACGCTAAATTGTTTCTAATGATACCTTAGGCAGTGTAGATGCAAATACCTTTATAATTCAGTTCAATGATCTAAGCATGGTCTCAGGAGCATTCAGTGATAGGAAGAGAATCCTTGAATTTTTCAGCTCCAGGGGAATAATTGTTGAACCAGAAGCACTCAAAATCATGACAGAACGCGCTATGGGAACAATGATTACCCATCTTCTCAATGAAAATGTGGCAGATAGCGGAATAGTGAAACCAGAGGATGTTATGCTCCTTTTAAATACAAATAGTCCTAAAACTCCACTGGAAATTGCAGAAATAGACATAAACCAGATAAAGGCCAACAGCACTATTGAAGACTTCAGAAAAATGTTTGTAGGCCGATATGAAACTCTGCGGAGTATTATCGTTAATGCAGGAAAATTCAGGCAGATTGATTCAATAGAATCTGCTAAAAGGAAAGAAGGAAAGGAAGTAAGAATCGTAGGGATGATAACAAACATAAGCGAAACCAAGAACGGTCACAAAAGATTCAGGATTGAAGACACAGATTCTTTCATCGATGTCTTTATTCTAAAGAAAAATCCCCTCTCAAAAGAACTGCTTCTCAATGATGAGGTGATAGGAGTCATTGGGGGAGTCTCCAGGCCAAGCAATGACAGGGAAAAAAATGAGCCGGTTGTATTCGCGAATGAAATCATAAGACCGGATGTACCCGAGAGGTTGATTGACGATAATGGTAAACCTCCAGAGTATGTAGCTTCAATCTCCGATATTCACGTAGGGAGCAAAACATTTCTTAAGGATTCCTTTCAGAAATTTATTGATTGGGCAAAGAGTTCATCAGATGAAGCATCTTCATTGAAACATTTGATTCTAAGCGGGGATGTAGTTGATGGCATAGGTGTTTATCCGAGCCAGGAAAACGATCTGGAAATCATTAATCCGCTTGAGCAATATGAATATCTTTCAGAATTTGTCAATCAAGTTCCTGAGGATATAAGTGTATACGTGATGCCTGGGAATCATGACACCGTAAGGCTGGCTGAGCCACAGCCTGAATTTGGCCCGGCAATAAGAAAGATGTTTGAAAAAAGGATCAAATTTATTCCAAATCCATATAATTTAAGATTGAACGGTAAATTGATTACGATCTATCACGGAATGTCACTGAACGATCTTATTGAACTAATACCCGGAGCAAACTTCGACAGCGTGGGAAAGGCGATTGAATTGATGCTCAAAAGAAGGTATATGGGACCAGTATTCGGGGGTAGAACACCCATAATTCCCTCCAGCTATGATGGGCACATAATGAAAGATGTGCCAGATATTTTTATTACAGGTCACATACATGGGCATTATCTTGGGAATTATAATGGAGTGAGATATGTTAACTCCTCAACCTGGCAATCACAGACAGATTATCAGAAAATGATGAACTATTCACCAGACCCGGCCATCGCAACTCTATTTGATTTAAATTCAAAATCGGTGTTTAAGAAAAAATTTATGTAACTAAATGGTTCGGAGTATAATTTCCTCAATCTCTTTCCTGAAAGTTTCAATAAGATCCTTTGTTGCAGTTTCCTTTATCGAATCAGGAGCACTCAAAAATCCCAATTTTGCGGTAAGCTTTGCCATTCTTGCCATGGAATCATATTCTTTCACCTTAGCTTCAAGGTATCCTTCAATCACAGAAACCAGCTGCTTCTTCAATTCTTTATCTTCATTGAGTTTTTTCTTTATATATTCCTTGATAAAGTCCTTTACAATTTCTCTAACCGACTCAATGTACATTTCTTCAGACGGCAGAGTGTTCATGATTTCTTTTAGATATTTCTGGATATCATCTGGCATATATGATTAATGTAATACTGTAAATAAAGGTTCACAATATAATTATTTATAACAAGTATGGATATCCCGTTACTTTAAGTGAATTATTTTTGAATATAGTTCACTATTGGGGTGAAACATTGAAGCGAAGTTCAAGAGACTGGAAAAAACGAGGAAACATGAGATGGAAATGGAGAAAGAAGAGAATCAGAAGACTGAAAAGGCAGAGAAAGGCAAATAAATCTTGATTCTACCCTGATAGCTTTTTAATTGATTTTTCGGATTCCAGTATTGGAATCCATTCTGAGTAATTTTTTGGTTTTTAGAAACATCATGCAACAATTTCAAAATTGATTCTAGTTCACGCTTAGTATTAATGGGAAAATCAACAGTTTGTTAAAAGACCGCTCAAATCCCTCAAAATTATATACTAATGATTAATGCACAGGTACGGGGACATGGGGTAATCAGGCATCCTATTGGGCTCCAGTCAGGTTTTGATTAGAAATGGGTCAACTGAATTGGTGATGATTGACTGGAACTATGAACCGGGAAGAGACCCGCAGATCTGGGTTCAAATCCCAGTGTCCCCATTCGTTGTGGGAATGACTTCTTCGTCATTTCATTTCACATTTCAGATATCATTCCGATAGATTAGGAAGAATTGGAAAACCTTTTTACAAGTAGTTTAGAGCATGAAAGCCACTGAGCTTGCGATGTGGATGAAATGCGAAAGTTTATACCATTATACTGTATACTCTTTTTGTTATATGGAAATAACACAGCCTACTAAGTTCTATAAA
>JAJZXP010000426.1 GCA_021806345.1 Thermoplasmata archaeon
GCATCGTTGTTCGCGAAAAGAAATATATAAGAGCCAAAAATACAGACCATAGAGGGCTCGTAGTCTAGCGGTATGATGTCTCCCTGACACGGAGGAGGTCACCGGTTCGAATCCGGTCGGGCCCATTTAGAAATGTAAGCAAATCCTATCCCAGAGGATAGGTAGGGAGTCATTTAATTAATTAAATGGATATGGATGAGTAATTTATTCCTTCTCTCTTAAAATAAGTTCTTTCCAGAGCAGGATAGCCTTCTGTTGTCAATATTAGAGACGTATTTTACACTGTCTGTCAATCTTATGAGACAAGGGCATCTAAGCGAATGGGTATATATCTGTGACTCATAGTCCCGCTTGAGCATACTTGTGTAATCTCAAATGATACCATGAAGTAATGACCATCCTCTGCCACTTTGAATTTATTTGCAGGTAATGGACAAAAAAGACCTCTCGATGTATATTCGGTTTTTTATCGCTAAGATTTGTACTTTTTTTCCATTACGAAATCGTCCCCATCAATTTCCTGAACTTCGAATCCATTCTTTTTATAGAACGAGACCGCGACACCATTTTGTTGGTGAACGTATAAACTGCATTCTACAATACCTTTTTTCTTCATAATTTTCTCTGCTTCCAACAGCAATGATTTCCCTATCCCCCCATGTGTGTATTCTGGTTTAAGGTAGAAGCGAAGTAATTCAGCTTTGTTAGCACTTGTCTTTAATTCGATAAATCCAGTCATTGTCGATTCGGCAAAAGACCCAAGGAGAATTATATCAAGGTCCGATTGAGACCGTATTATTTCATTTAACAATTTATCTTTAGAATACTTCTCTCTTATCCAGCTCTCGATGAATTCGTTACTGTAAATGTCTCTATATGTCCATTTCCACGAGTCTCTGGCAATTTCAATCAGTGCTTCTACATCTTCAGCAGTTAATTTCTTAATCGTTGTGGGCATTTATAGTAATTCGCCTCCAAATAATTATAAATATAATTAGTAGTGAAGAAAGTGAGATTAACAAAAATGTATTATGATAGCCAGTAAACTGCACCAAAATTCCAGTTATAGGTGCTGACAAAAATGTTAAGCCAGTAGCTAGGCTATTATAATAACCTTGAATTGTACCGGTTATCTCTTCAGGGACATTATTTTGGATTCCGGAAAAAATTATAATTTCGCTAAGCCCAATAGATATTCCAATTATAAACATAGGTAGAAAAATGTATACAAATTGAGTAATGTAACTTATTGCTATAAGCATTACCGCTAACACAGCTATTGACCATAAAACTCTGTCTAATCTTGGAGCACCTTCCTTTCTTTCCAAAAAAGATCCGAAGGAAATTCCCAATGTAAGGATAAGGTATATAATAGAGAGGTACAGTGCCGAAAGGCGAAATATTCTAACCACCATTACGGTAGTCAAAACTCCAAACATACCGAATACAAAATTAATTAGAAACCCTTCTGTGAATAAAAACAAAACGATTGGAGTTTTTCTCAAAAAATTCAAAGAATCTCTTAATTTTCTAACACCGGTATTTTGTTGGCGTCTTTTACTTTCTTCATTGACTTTAATTAGAGAAATTGGGATTGTTGAAATCAGGTAAATAAATAATATAAATATTAATGTAAATGTCACTCCTATTGTAATCAAAAAGCCCACTAGAATGTACCCTACCCCCTCGGAAATATTGTATGCAATATTAGAAAAAGCCCTGTATCTTTTAATTTTCTCTCCTTCTTTCAAGAATTTCTTTATCCAAACGGCTCTAACGGAGTTAATAAAGTCAGATGTCAATCCAACCGAAAACGCAAATAAGAATAGAAAGATAATAAGGAATGCTTTTTGACTCAAGAAAAAAGTGAATAATAAAGGTATCACCGAACAAGCCCGGATAAGAGAAAACAGAATTGCTATAAATTTTTTATGTGCACTATTATCCACGAACGTGCCCACGGCAAAGCTAAAAAACAATGGTAATGTAACAAGCCCGTCAGCAATTCCAGTATAGATTGGGGAATGCGTATCCGTAAAAGAGATCCATAGAATGCTAATATAAAAGATGGCAGTAGCTATTCGAGATAGTGAAATACTCGAAGCGGTAAACATATAGTTTCTAATGTCATTGTTCAAATTAGTCATAAATTATCCATGGTTAAAACTAAATTTCATTAGCCCATTGTAAGCTTAATATATCGCTAGAACTATTGTCTTTAAACAAAGAAGGAGAAGGTTTTTTTCCGACCGTTATCGTATACAATACAAATTGCTCGTTTCTTCTCAAATTAAGCATCTCGTCAAAAGAAGAATCTCTAGTTGCAGGTGTTGGTAAGGAACTAAAACCCATCCGCTCAGATTCAAGTATCAATCTCTGAGCTATTCTTCCCGCTTCGATAAATATGTTTCTAAGCGCTCTTTCGTGTCTATATCTCCATTGGTATTGTTCAAAATCTGTAACTAACAGGATAGTAAAATTAGCTGTTTTTGGCGCTTGGTGATTCCATAAATTATGAATCATCTGCTCTTTGAAATCTCCGGACTTTAATTTACAAAGGAAATTATCCTCTACATCATAAATGTATATTCCATCTTGCAAGTTATTAATATTATAGGCGACCACGTAAAAATCAAATTCAGTTCCATGGCTTGCAAAATAATCTAAAGGGTCCTCATAGCTGAGTTTTCTAATGCTCCTGACTCTGGAGAGACCATTCCATAAAATATTAGTAAAAGCTTCCAGTTCCATAGATTCGTCTAGGAATATTCTGGTCGTTCTTCTGCCCAAGAGGATTTTTTTTAAACTTACCCCATTTAAAGTTACGTTTTCAGGTATTGGCAATTTAATCTTAGTACAGTTGAGGGACTCAACAACCCTATCAGGCAAACTATTATCACTCAAATATCCCTTTATTAAACTTCGTCTTATATCTCCAGAATAATCCTCATCATCAATGAAATTTACCTTTTTGGACCACACATAGTAAAGCAATGAATCATACCACCCTCTTTTAAACCAGTGTAGGATGTCGTCCAATTTCCCGGTTTCTAGTCCCTCGTCTATATCAGCCAAAAAGCCCATTTCTCTTAAATATGCATAAATGGTTGAATCAGAATCATCTGTCTCGTTAGATATGAGGAACTCTATGAAAGCATCCAATTTAATTTTTATTCTCTTATAAAGTAAGGGATTTGAAATAATAAGTCTATATTGTTCAGTAAAATTGTCTATAGTTGTCAATTCTTTCCATTTAAAATTTTCAAGTGTTTTCAAAATTTCCCCTCCTCTAGGTGTCCTATAGCCATAGATGCCATATAGCCCTCTTTCAATGGATTTAATCCTAGAAAATTTTCTATTCCCTCGTCATTAGCTGAATATTGAATCAGATACTTATAGCCTAGCGCTTCACATATGAGTTCAGTAGTAGCTGCTAAATGTCCCACATCCATATGTATAGTTCGGAATGTCCGAGGTTCTCTGTATCTATACATATTTCTTTCAAATATGCTAGTGAAAATTAAAATCAAATCAACATGAAAATTAGGTCGCACATAAGTTGTAGGAAAAAGAAATCTTAGTTCATCAGGATTTGTTCCACCAATTTTTATCTGTTCAAGTTTAGAATCTTTAACAGAAATATGGTACCACCCAGACATTAAACCTTCTACGTTTATTGCTACAATATATGTCTCAGTGGGGTGTCTAGAGCCACCAGATGGACTTGTCCTCAATAATAGTGGGTCTCCATCCCAATAAACTCTTAAGCTGCCAAGTTTTGTATAACCAAGCGACGCTATCGTAAGCAAATTGCCAAAATTGACACATTTTTGCATAGCGATATTATCTTCTGGTATTTTCAATTCTGTAGCTTTAGGAATAACAAACGAAACCTGTGAGTTATATTCTTTATACCTGTTTGAATCCCTTTCTTGACTACTATAACTAATCATTCGTTGTTTCGCAGCATAATCCTCAATAAAGGGATAATCAAAAGACACTAGATGATAAAGCAACGCCATATACCAATTATATTTATACCAATTATCAAACTCTAAACCCAGCACTTCATTAGTATTATCCGTTTCTTGCTTTACTTTTAGCAAGAGGTCAGTTGCTATAAGTTTTTGTAGTCCAAGATGAATTAGTTCTTTTTTGATTCCATATTTCGTATAAAAGAAGTCTAAAACGTCTTCCACAGTATGCGGTATTTTGCAGTACAAAAGGATTGCCAAATTTGGAGAACTTATCTTATAATTTCTTTTGGTAACTAAATTCCTAACAATCCACAAATCACCAATAACCCTATCTGGTGGGTATATTAGAGTCTCCAAAACTGATTTAACTTTCACTAATCTTCATGCGTTTTACTAATAAATAAGTTTTATGTAATAGTCTAAACTACATAACACTTATTAAACATTGTTCAAGTTCAGTTTTGGAGGTGAAAGAATGACAGATGCAGATTTTGTGGTTGAGGAAGTAAGTTTGGATATGCCAGCTGCAAAGCAGAATGGAGGTTAAAGAAACAGTAACCTCTATTTTTATTAGGATTTGGTTTTACCAATGCGGAGTACCTGCTTTTCTCGACGGCCCTGGAAGCCGTGGTGATTCCAAGATCAGCTTTATCTTTGTCCTTTTCTCCGCTTATTATGAGAAACAATACTTTCGCCATCGGGTCAACGTTATGTTATACATATTAAGGATGTCGGCAAGGATTCGGCGATCTGAAGTTAAACGGATGTTAGGAGTTCGAGGGAAGCAGTAAAACCTCTATGCTTCAGCGAGAGGATACACGGACTTCTCTTGACGAACAATGTGATATATAGGTATCTGAAACGCCGAAGTCCACGCCTGAGATAGTAAGGCACTCTCCTGAAGAGTAATACGGTTAAATCGGGCTGCTGGTGGTAAAACAGTCAATAACCTTCTGAGGCTCGCAACCAGGATCAACCAGCCAGTCGTCGTGATTCGATGAGTCCATGCTTGCGGGGATAGGGGAAACCAACAACAAGCCACCTGCGTCAGGGGTGTTGACTCAAGAGATATAGAAATGCATGATAAAAAGGAAAACAGGCATCTATATTAGATTAACGAAAGTTTAAGGAAAGTGGAAATTCCGCAGAGAATCCGGCTTGGGGTTGATAATCAGCCAGATCGAACCGAAGAAGATGAGGGAACGAAATGTTCATGCAAGATTGGCAGTATCTCGCATGGAAAAATGGCTGGATACTGAATTGCCCGATCAATGAGGAATGGAAGTGCCTTCCTCAGGAGAGTATGCGATCCCTCAGCTGCTGGTCCACCGCTCTCTTGTCGTATGGATAAGTTACATCTAACTTGCTTGCACTGTTTATTGCATCGATCTGTTCAACTGTAAGCTTCCAGCCGACAGATCCCAGATTGTCTTCAAGCTGTTCCACTTTTCTGGCCCCTATTATTGGAGCAGTTACGGCAGGGTTCGAAATAACCCAGTTAAGTGCAGCTTGAGCCATGGTTTTACTGGTTTCTCCTGAAATCCTTGATAGTTCAGAAATGATTCTTGAGGTTCTCTCATTTTCCATGTTTCTATAATATTCCGCCGAATTCGAATCTCCAACTCGCGTCCCCTTACCTGCTTCGGAGAATGATGGAATACAAATCACCCAACAAACTTATAAAGGTGAATCCAGGAGGGACTTCCTCGGAATGTCCCGTATGTGGTGGAAAACTGAAGCACCCAACCTGGAAGATATCCAGATGTGAAACCTGTGGTCGGGACTACGAGAGGGACAGGTTAGCCTCACTGGCTATAACCCTGCGTGGCCTCGATCTTTGCGGAGACCCGTTCCCCGTGAGTGCGGAATCCTCTTTGCCATCCATGATGGATGAATACCTGTACACCAGGAATCAACCTGTGATTCCTGAAGCAGGAAGGACTGAGATGGCATATGTTCCGAACAGAACCTTGCAGAACATCACATAGGGTTTTGAGAACGGATAGCATACCCGGATGCATCGGATGATAGTGATATCTGGAATTACCTAATATAGCTTATCAATAAATACTATAATGTTTAGTAAAATATAAATAAAATCAATTGCTAATTAATTGGTGGCTCTTTGTTTTCCAAACGCGATATTTCAAGAGAAGTGGAGTCGTTTTATTCCTTCCCGAGTGCCGTGAATGAAGTTGAATACTGCTCTGGCACCGCATGTTTCGTTGCACGCGAACTTGATCCAATGAGGTTTTCAATGGCAACCAAGCAGC
>JAJZXP010000017.1 GCA_021806345.1 Thermoplasmata archaeon
TGGAAGCCAGAGTGCACAAACTACTGCAAGCCAGATTCAGAGTTCAATAATTTCAGAAATGAAAAAGAACAACATGTCTGATATGAGTAGAATTCTCTCCCCCACCATCTTATTTATTAATCTACAAAACAAATAATCAAATGGAATTTTTATAGGTTGGTAACAAGTATGAACATAATACTAGTGTTGTTTGATAGTTTAAATAAGGCGTCGCTTGAACCATATGGTGCACCTTTTGGTCGCACACCAAATATTAAGAAATTTGCAGAAAAAGGAATTTCATTTAGCAATCACTATGTCGGCTCACTACCATGCGTGCCCGCTCGAAGAGAACTATTTTCTGGAAGGAAAGATTTCTTATTCCGGGGTTGGGGTCACCTAGAAGCTTTTGATTTACCACTACCCCAATTGCTAGAAAAGAAAGGATATAAGACTCAGATAATAACTGACCATTATCACTACTGGGAAAAGGGTGCGCATGGTTATATAGAATCTTTTCAGGGTTGTGAACTTGTAAGGGGTCAAGAAACTGATCCATGGATAATATCAGAAATATCCGAATTGCCAAAGGAATTTCAAATTCTTACAAAGTATAGAGACAGGGAACAAGTTTTACGATATTATCAGAACGTAAAGAATTTCAAAGATGAGGAAGATTTTCCATCTCCAAAAGTCTTGAAGGCTGCTAGTAAATGGATAAAAGAGAATAAGGAACTGAAACCATTCTTTTTGCAGGTTGAATGTTTCGACCCTCATGAGCCATGGTATTCCCCTGAGCCTTATAGATCCATGTGGACAAAAAATATTCATAAGAATTACAATTTCTGGCCACCGTATCAAGACGAAGACAAAATGAACGAATTCTTTGAGAAAACGTCTGATGAGGAACTCGAGTTCATAAGAAGTCAGTATGCCGGCAAAGTTTCCATGATAGACAAATGGTTTGGAGTTCTAATGGAGGCAATTGGTGACTCAGGCATTGCTGACGAAACAGTCATAATTTTAACGAGCGACCATGGTCACGATCTCGGAGAACACAAATCTTTTGGAAAATCTTTTCCCGATTGGGATGAACACGCAAACATACCCTTGTTCATACAGCATCCAGGGTATGGCACGAATCAAACCATTTCTGCCCTGACAACAACAGTTGATTTGTACTCCACAATTTTAGATTTTGCTGATGTTAGGAATTATTCCGCTAACAATTCTCAATCGATTGTTCCTCTCCTTGAAAAGGAGTTGAATAAAATACACGAATATGTCACTTATGGGCGGTTCGGTAGTGGTATCTCAATAACGGATGGCAAGGTTATTTTAATGCAGGGATTTAACAACGACGACTTTCCGTTATATGAATACACTGGAACACTCGCTATCCCATCTCTGAATGCAAGAATAGAATCTGGATATTTCATACCTGGAGTTAGGTTGCCGGTTTGGAAAATTCCGATTAAGGCTGGTGGGAAGCATGATTCCTTATTTTTTTCGAAATGTAGTGGAAAACATGAGCAAAATCATCTTTTTAGTACAGAAGATGAGAAAGTGAATGTTTTGAGAGAGAGACTTGTTAAGATCATGCTGGAGGAGGGAACACCTATAGAACAGTACGCTCGGCTTGGTTTGAAGGAAACTAGACGAGGCAATATAAAATGAATAAACCGAATATAGTGCTCATGATTTCGCACGACATGGGGAGGAGACTTGGCTGTTACGGTGAGAAAAATGTGCCCAGTAAAAATATAGATCAAATCGCAAGTAAGGGGCTGGTGTTTACCAACTACTTTGCTACTGCTCCTCTCTGCAGTCCTAGTAGGGGCTCCATTTATACTGGGACCTATCCTCACATGAATGGGTTGATGGGACTCGTAAATCGCGGATGGAGTTTGCCTAAGGATTCAGTGACTGTCCAGAAAAAGTTACGTGAGAATGGCTATGATGTTATCTTGTTTGGACTACAACACGAGACTGTTGATCCACTTGACATGGGTTATTCAAAGCACTTAGCCCCTGATGAACCATATAAAGCTGAAAAAGTTGCTGTCGCTTTTCAAAAATTCATAGAAGATAGGGAAACAAATAAGATTGGAACTCCATTCTTCGCTGTAATCGGGACCACAGAAGCTCACAGGCCGTTCAGCAATAAGGAATATGAACCAAATGTGATTGATAAAACTTATGTGCCGGGATATTTGCCAAATGATAAAATTGTTAAGAAAGAACTTTCTGAATTTGATGGACTGATAAGGGCATTTGACGAAGCCGCAAATAAGATTAACGGAGCAATAGAAAATAGTATTTTCAAAAAAAACACTCTTTTTATAATAACAACTGATCATGGAATTCCTTTTCCCGGAGCAAAGTCAACTCTTTATGATTCAGGCATAGGGACATTTCTAATTATGAAGGGGAGCATAATAACCAATGGAGGTAGGTACATTGATTCATTATTAAGTAACATAGATCTCATGCCCACATTACTTGATCTCTGTGGAGTGTCGATCCCAAAAACGGTAACTGGAAAGAGTTTTGTGAGTCTTATTTTTGATAAGAAGTATGATGGAGACGATGTTATATTTGCCGAGAAAACATGGCACGACGACTACGATCCGAAAAGATGTGTTAGAACAACAAATTATAAGTATATACGCAACTTCAAACGTGTTCCTCTTCTCTTACTGCCGCAAGATATAAGTGAAAGCCAAAGTGCTAAATCAGAAGAAGTGAAGGTAAAAATTCAGCAAATCGCACCTCAAGAGGAATTATACGATGTGGTTAATGATCCGTATGAAAAAGACAATTTGGTTAGTGAATCGAAATATGCAGACATCCTAAACGAACTGAGGGTCAAACTATCTGAATTTATGAAGAGAACTAATGATCCAATACTTTCTGGAGACGTGAAAGAACCAAATGAATGAAGTTATATATTATATTTTTGCAGGATTCGTAACACACTGTCAACTTTTGGAGTTGTTTTGTGACGGTGGGAAAATATGAAAGTCTTGCACATCGATATAGATACATTAAGGCCTGATCACCTATCTTGTTATGGGTACCAGAGAAATACTTCCCCAAATATAGATAGTATTGCTAAAAATGGGATAAAATTTACAAATTGTTTTTCCAGCGATTCGCCTTGTATGCCATCAAGGGCTGCTACTTTCAGCGGAACATACGGAATAAAAAATGGAATAATAACTCACGGTGAGCGTGGTCTTAAAATGAAAGGAAAAATGGAGACTTTACCTTTAGTTTTAAGAAAAAATGGCGTACACACATATGCGTTTGGGTCTTTTGGCAGGCATCCTGCCCCATGGTATTATGTAGGCTTCGAAGAACTACACGACCCACTTGTCATTGGTGAATCTAATTTTCAGGAGATGGATGGCACAGTAACAACTGAAAAAGTGCTGAAAGTACTAAACAATAGCAGTACTGAGAAAGATATGTACTTACATATTCACTTTTGGGATCCCCATACTCCTTACGCCGCGCCCCTATCTTTCTTAAATCTCATTGAAAATGAGTATTTTCCTGATCACCCAACCGAGAATGAATTAAACTCTCAGATGGACAAAGTATACTGGCACTCACCTAAGACTATGGGTATTACCACATATGACGATTGGAAAAGATTGATAAACGAGTATGACGCTGAAATTAGATACGCCGATTTTAATGTGGGGCAAATTCTGAGGAAAATTGAAGAGTTGGATGATGATTTTCTGATAATAGTGATGTCCGATCATGGGGAAGAGTTCGGTGAACATGGGCCAATATCAGAGCATTGGAGTGTGTACAATGGCACCCAGCGGGTACCGCTGATCCTGTACAGTAATAAACTCAACTATCATGGAGATTACTGTGGACTTGTGTATCAATTTGATATAGCAGCAACAATATTGGATGCATTTAAAATTTCTGTACCCAAAGGATGGGATAGCAAATCCGTCTTAGATTTCATTAACCAGACAGTGCCCGAACGCCAATCTTTGATAGTAGGACATGGACTTTATACATATCAGAGGGCTGTAATAACAAAAGATTTCAAATTGATCAAGACTTACAATCCCGGAATGTGGCATTTGCCAGAATTACAGTTATATAGTATGAAGGATACATGGGAGAGTGTTGATCTATCCGGTTCTGATCCTGAACGAGTAAAGATTCTAATATCTGTACTCACAGAATGGGAAGAAACTAATGCAAATGGGGAGGATCCTATGGTTTCAACATCTGATAATATTCCTGCAGGAATAAGCATGTATGCTAAGGCTCTTGTAGAAGCATATGTTAAAAAGGGTGAACTAATATCGTGGAAATCTAACAAAAGGAAGCTTGAACGTAACATCGATTCTTGATTTACTTCGAGCTTTAACATACCGGGATAAGTGAAAAATACCATGACTTTAAGCTTGATGTTCAAAACAGTTTCGGAAAGTTGCAATTTAGCATGTGACTACTGTTACTATAGCAGTACTAAGGGGATACTGAAAACAGTAAAACATCTTGATAGTGTGAAGTTAAAAAAATTAATGGCAGACTATATGAGCAAAACTAGAGGAGTTGCATCTTTTATTTGGCAAGGAGGTGAACCCCTTCTCGCAGGACTTGAATTTTTTGAAGAAGTTATTTCACTAGAGGTCCAATATGCACCTCCCAACACATCTATAAGCAATGCCGTTCAGACTAATGGAACTTTAATAAATGATCGGTTCTCTGCGTTTTTCAAAAAATATAATTTCCTTGTAGGAGTTAGTCTTGATGGTCCACCATCAATACACAATTCCAGAAGAGTTTATGCTAACGGAACGGGTTCGTTTGACAAGGTTATGAACGGAATAAAACTGCTAGATAAGCACCATGTGAGTTACAATATACTTTCAGTCATACATGAAGGAAACGTGCAAAGACTCGATGAGATCATAGATTTCTATTTGCGAAACAACTTGAGATGGATCCAATTCCTGCCGGCAATGAAATTTCGCTCTCAAGACGTTGAGATGCCTGCCACATATGAAATTACACCTGAACAATATGGTCAATTCCTGTGCGACGCATTTGACATATGGTATGAACAGTTCATGGAGCATGGTAGACCCACATTTTCTATAAGATTTATAGATAATATTCTTTCAACTTACATTGACGATGACCCAGGCTTTTGCATGATCAATAATAAATGTTCAGATACCTTAATAATTGAACAAAACGGTGATGTTTTCCCATGCGATTTTTTTATGGGAGATCAGTGGAAACTTGGAAATGTGGGCATAGATGATTTAGAAACGATGATCAAGAGCGACAAGTACAAGGATTTTATGCGTCTGAAACCGAACCTTCCTCATAAATGCGCTTCGTGTAAATGGAAAAGTAAATGTTATGGTGGGTGCCCTAGAAATAGAAAATATGTCGATGGAACGCCAGATGTTGATTTCTTCTGTGGCGCTTATATGAAGTTTTACGAGTACACTGAAACCAGAATGAAATACTTGGCCAGTATGATTAAAAAAAGTAGAATTTAAACTTGTGTTCCGCAGTTTAATTTTTGTGAGAACGCGTGCCTAAGTGGTATTTTGTCGTCTTTTATGCAGAATCTATGTCTTTTTTTAGTCGCGCACTGCCCAAGATTTTCTCAGGATAGGGATATTCATTTTGCCGAGGGGATTTAGTGTCGAGGTCTGATTCGGTTCTGATCATAACGATTCCTGATTCAAGGCGGATATGCGGAACATTTTGGCATTATGGAGAACACGGGTTGTCTCTGATATCGTGATTTTGACTTTCTCATCCAGTGTTGTGCACACAATACTTTTTGTTGATATATCCATTCCAGTATACGTGGGATCATCTCCTAGCTTGCGGTGATCCCACAATAACAACAGATGGATGTTAATTTTCCCAATGCCGCACTCTTAAACATCCCATTACACTCGTCTACGCAAAAAATAATTAAATAATAACCAGTGATTATGAGGTGCGATGATCAGAATTTTAGAAACAGTAGATTATTACAAAGTATCAATTAATAATTATTCGCCCATTGTAAACTTTTCTTTAGATCAAGAGGAAAAGGAAACAAATAAGGATATTCAATTACTTCAAGAGTATGGATTTAGGATAGAGGACTTAGGAAACGATTTAGGGATATTTTTCTCATTCGAGATAGGGACTCATGTTATTGGACTTGGAGAGAAAGCTTACGGTATAGACAGGAAGCGAAAAAAATTTGTTT
>JAJZXP010000133.1 GCA_021806345.1 Thermoplasmata archaeon
TAGCGTGTTCCTAAGAACTTTTTTCATTGACATCTTAAAACTTTAATCAAGTCGCGACCGGCCATTTGACATTTATAATCTCAGCGCAGGAAATACAAAACCAAGAGCACTAACTCAATTTTTAATAGGGAACAGAGGAACTTAATGTAATGGCAGGTCCACATGCATGGTCATAAGAAAATTATAGAGGTAGTAAGAAGAAATGATAAATACTCAAGTATTTGCGACTCATTTGTGACATGTTTAAGAAACACAGGGTTTCGGTAAATGAATACCTAAATGGGCACAGAGACGGGGTCTAACTAAATGAAGTTCTTCTTAGTGACAATATCAGGATATAAGCGAAGATAATCATGGCATTGTATTGACTTAGATTTTCTATATTAACAAAGGAGACACTTAGCCTTTTTGCAGCCAACCAAAAAACCTATAAATACAGGATAGTTCATCTCAAAATATTCAAAACGTACTACAGTCCAGGAAAATTATTCCTGAACTGCCACTATATAATTTCAACAAAAGACAATAATCCGTTCGTAAAAATACAGGTGAATCCCCTCAATTATAATTTTTCTATTCGTTGCAGAATTACGTCATTCACTTCTAACCATTTTGTTAATACTTAAAATTCGAAATTATATTTTTTTAAACAGAACTGATTGTCTAATTTGTCCAATATAAGATAAATATACATTCACTAACAGTTCATACATTATGAAACAAGCCTTCTTTTTTGGATAGCATCGAAATAAATGTCGGAACACATAAAATCGTACTATCTCTAATCTGATTTTTTATTCATCTATTTTCCGACCAAGATATACAAAATTATTCTTCAGAGGCTTATTCGGATCAACTTCAGGAATGTTACAATCACATTTCCACTTGCAATCTAAGGTAATTATGTGTCCAGCAGGCCAGTGTGGTAAACCCAGGAGCTTACTTCTTGTTATGTGATGCAACCATTTTGAATTATAATTAACAACAGTATGTTCACAATTCTTACAGACACCAAACTCTAAACGAACCATATACAAACACTACCCACTGCTCAATCATATTGACATACAATTACAAACATATAACCTTTAGCAGAAACCATAACTAATTAATTAAATTTTCTATGCAGGCATTCTTGGTCTGCTTTTCAAACAAAATCAATCCCTTTTTCTTATTTCCTAGAAACATGATTGGGACTTAGTGATTTTATTCAAGTTTTTTCGCTATTTCTCAATCTAATACACAGAAAATAACCTATATAGTATAGTTCATAGAATATTCGATCGATGTTCCAGGAGAACAAGAAGGAATGCTCCAGTGTGGAATATTGTTCAGAAGAAAGTTTATATGTTTTACAAATGTGTATGAAGCTGAATCAAATGGGAAGTAAGAACATATCCATTTCGGAAGAAGCATACTTAAGATTATTAGAGTTAAAGTTAAAAAACGAAAGTTTTACAGAACTCATCTATAGACTGACAAATAAGACGAATGTGCCTGACCTAAAAGGCATCATAAGTGAAGATGAGGGAAAGTCCATTGAGAAAAATATTAGGGAGCCAAGGAAAATTAGTAAGGAAAGAGTAGATAGAATTACTGACGAGTTAAATAGAAATGTTAGCTGATACTTCATTTCTCATTGTCATAATGAAATCTGACATGATAATGAAAGTTCGATAATATGGTATCTAAAGAATTCAGAAGATTTAAATTCTATAAGACAATATTATTAACATAGGGATAAATGCAAATCATACGGACGCTAAGATCAGGAATACTGCACCATCCAGAAGTGTATAGTTTAAGTAGGGGTAACAAAAGATGAAACCTATTTCAAACAGAATTATGATCCCACTTATGGTTAGTGACATAATTCTAATCGTAGTTACACCATATATAATGGGAGGTTTTGTGAGCAAGGGATATTTTGCTACTTTGTTCATTCAGTTGCTAACCCTGGTTTCCATGATTGTAGGCATTAAGGCGAGAATAAACTGGGAACGAAATAGAGATTACCAGAATAGTGTAAAAATTTAAATTAAGGGATTCAGTACCTATTTTTAACTACAGGGATTATTAACATCATTTGATCACTACTCTTTGTTTTTCTAAATCATATATTTCTTCATGGTTTCTCAAAGATTGAATGAGTATTGTAGGTAGATATTTTATCGATCTCTTCTTAGTTCGTCATCATACCAAATCATTAATGAATATGATAAATCCTAAAAGAGATATTTCAGATAGAAACGTAACTATTTTCAATAGATCATTCAGTTTTTAAAAATGATTCATAAAACAAAAATAAAATTAAAGATTCTCGAAAATAACTGTTGTTAGGGAGGCAGCATTGAATTCGATTTCGTTCGATAAAATTCTTGATTTGAATTTCTCACCAACTGCACCCTGAATGAATCTTAGGGGAAGATTATGTCCCTCCGGAGAGGCTGCCCTTACAATATCAGGTGGAACATTCCAGATCTTTTCCCAGTTACCTTCATTAAAGGCTGAAATGCAAAGATTCAGATACTCAACCGCCGCTGGAGGTGTTTCCTGATTGCCTCTCTGGAAAAGATCAAGCCTGTGAATCAACGATCCTGTTGAAAGGATGCAGATATTTTTCTTAATAGATTGGGATCTCATAAGTTTGCCTAAAAGTACATGAGCCTGTGGACCGATTTCATGGCATATTGATAAGGGCACCACTGGCACATCTGCATCCCCGAAAATATGAACCATGGGAGACCAGGCACCATGATCGAGTCCCCAGTTTGTGACTTGACCAATTCCTATGGAATTTTCAGATCCAAGTCTCATTATTTCCTTTGCAAGATCTGGATCACCAGGTGGTTCGTATTTGATCTCATAAAAATCAGATGGAAATCCATAGAAATCATAGATCTGTTTCAACCGTGGGCTTGAAACTATTCCGAATGATCCTGAAGTCTGAAAATGGGGTGACATTATAATGACAGCATCGGTAGTATCTCTGATCTCATCACCTAAGGACCTCAATGCTGATACTGTTTTATCGTTTTTGACACCCAGATCCCCAATAAGTGTTGGTGAATTAGGAAGAAAGCACATGGAACTAATCATATCCATCCATGTGTAAAATAATAATAAACATTATCAGTTTAATACAGCAAGGATATCTAATGTACATTATTTTACAAGAATACATGAAAATTTACTACAAGGAGATTCATACTAGATTTTCTAAAAATAGATCGTAAAAAAGTATCATAGCATATCATCCAAATAAAGCTATTTATTACGCTCAGGTTAAATTTAACTTATGAGGTCAAACTTAGCAGTATAATCAGTCTTTCCTTGAATCTCCTAAGAAAATAAAAACAATACACTTTCACTTCGTATTCACAAAAGTTTAAATATATATATCAGATCTTTTAATATGTTCAAACGAACAGAAACCTCCATTGAAGAATTGAAAAAGACCTTTGTGGAAATGGATGATCTGGATTTTTACATTGATTATCACATCGCTGAATGGTATCCCGATTCAGAATTAGGGTCCAAGGTAATATCTGATTCAGAATTTATAAAGGCTGAAGTTCGCGAAAAAATGAAAGATGCTTTGAAAATTTTTACGGATCCGGCTTTTTCTCAACTTACTAGGAAGGAAAAAATAGCAATTTATCGGAACAGGATCTAGCTTGACAGAATCGCGGATCGTGACCGCATGATATTCCTGTTAAATGAGTGGTTTGAAATAATCGTTTACCAGTCAAAAATTGAATCTGGTAAGAAGTGTAAATCTGCAGCTAGAAAAGGAGTTATAACCCAATGTTAATTGAACCTACAGATTCTAATGTACTCAGTTTTTGTCTTAAATTAAATGATGAGGAATCACTTTATTCAATCTCTTTAAAAGCAAAGGATCATCTTAAAAAACTGGAAAAACTACAGAATGAAAATTTTGATGACTTTGTTTCAAGCATCCTTGAAAAAAATCCAATTGGTAAATTGCTGAACACAATGACACTTCAGGAGGTAAAAACCTTACCAGATATTTCTAAGCAATACAATGCACTTAGAAATAAGGTTAGTAAACTTTCACGAATTGGTATGATACTAATGTATACGACTTACATATATTTAATTTTGGCAGTAAGCTATGCTATAAGTGCACCTGGGTTACAGATAGTTCTTAGGGTCGCTATTATACTTTTATCATTGGTACCGGGTTCTATAGGGTATATCATTTACAGGAAGAAATTGCTTTTACACAGGTCATCTAGAAAAAAATTGAGGATTAAGATCAATGGCTCCTATGTAATAAGAAAACACATTCATGAAATTGATCTACCGCTCCAACAGGGCCTACTTGACTACATTGATGTGACTGGTGTTACGGATAATGATAAAGTAATATGTTATTTCTGCTCTGGGAAAGGGAAAATATTTGAAGAATGTGGCAGGTGCAACGGGCAAGGTTACATTGAGGGGCGATCTGATCAGAATCAGAGGGTCACTTGCTCATCGTGTTTAGGAAGAGGATATTTCCAAAGAAAATGTTTACATTGCTCGGGTGAAGGAGTGTTTAATAAGCTTGAAGTTATTCAATCATACAACCAACAAGCAGAAGAAATCAACAGAAAAATCGCTGGAATTAACATTAATAAATCCTCTTTAGACAAAGTCTCAGACTGGCTAAGGAATTATAATGAAAAAGTACAAATCTGGAACTCTAAGTTAGGATCAACTCAATAAACCCAATACACGGTTTCTAAACTGAGAGTAAAAATCTTTAGGATTCTTCATCCATATCAGAATCACTTGATTCATCTTCGTTATCATCTTCATCTGATTCCAAATCTATTTTAGAATCTGCGTATTTCTCAGCATAGATCTTTAGGTTTGCACTAAATTCCTTGGCATACTCACTTAGCTGGTCTTCATATTTCTGAAAGTTAAGATTTATCAAACTATCCCTCATCTGCTCTGCAGTTATCAATGGCTCCACCTCACCATTGGAATTTAATACTGGAATAACTCCATTTCGATAATACGCCTTCATATCCCTTCCTAACTTGCTAAACATTTTTGCATATTCTAAATAGCCACCAGTGATGTCAGTCAATTGTTTTCTAAAAGCCCTAATTTTTTTCATAGCAGCCCAGTATCCTTTCCGTTTATGACGTTTCAAATTTAATATCTTTTGGATTTTTTTTAATATTTCTTTGTATTCATTTGCTGAATAATTCCTATTGAGGTGTGACTTAATGATACTATATAATATACCATCCAATTTTTTTTCCAGACTATCTATTTTCTTTGATAGGTCACCTATTTTTTTATTTAACTTTTCTTTTTCCCTAAATTTTGCCCATCCACCTATGTCAGTCCAGTAACTATAACCGTAGGCTTCAGCATAACTTCCATAAAATACAACATCTTCTGCATTTTCAAGATTCCAATCAATAAAGAAAATATATGGCTTAAGAAAGTGTCGTGAATGTGCCCTACTATCACCAATTCCGAAACTGGTTGCATGAACGTGAATACTTGATCCTGTTGAATATTTCATATATCCGTAATACTTGGCAAGCCTCTTCTTAAAAAAATCTACATCCTTCTTTTGTGCGAATTTTTTAGCATATTCTTTAGCTTTAGAATCAAATCTGTCATCTATAATATCCAGCTTATCCAGTAATGATCCTTGTTTTTTAGAAATTTTATTGTATTTGGAATCTTCAGAAACCAGTTTTACTATTCCATCTAGATCCTTTTCACTCAAAATATCATCAATATTTTTAGGTTCCATATTATACCATGAACTTTGTGTATTTAAATCTTAGTCATTGTGTGTCTTTTTTGGTAATAAGCCATACTTCTCGGTTCCTTAATAACTGTTTATATTATCAGAAACGAGATCACTATATTGCTATAACCCTTATGCAGAATATCCTATTTCTATTTCATCTTCCTGAGGGATTTAAGGAGATATTCTGGTATGGCTACGACGAGAATCATGTTATGATCACCATCATTTTTTTCATTCGTATCCTCAGGCTTAAAATTCTCAGGAGTGTCAACATAGTCCATAAAAGGTTTGAGTTTTTTAACACCAGTTGAAAAGTGATCATTTGAAAGAGTGCTGAAAGAAAGATTTAGATAGCTTTTCGTTCCATCTTCAACGGCTCTCATCATGTCTTCATCTGAAACACCCATTATCTCCTGCGCAATGACTTTCAGGTTAAGTGA
>JAJZXP010000329.1 GCA_021806345.1 Thermoplasmata archaeon
CACGAATAGTTACCCGCCATATCAGGCATATGATTACTTTGAGTTTGACGGCATAATTACTTTGCCGGACGGTGGTAGCGGCACTATTAAGATTGATGTTGGATACAACTACGCAGGTATTTCCTACTCCACTGTCTATGGTGGCGGAACACTCACAATTCAGCAGTATAATTCCACAACAGTGCAAATCACGGTTCAGGGGAATCCCGCAGGTCAATGGAATGTTATAGTTGATTCAAATCAATTCACCGCCCCGTCTTCACAGGAGGCTTTCGTTGTGGGTTTTTGGGCCGATTCTGGCACCAATAGTACTTCGTCCGATATTACAACAATGGAGAGTTGCTGATGGATATTGAAAATACTGAGCCAAAAAATGGGCAAGATTCGAGATCAAGATGGTGGTTACAGAGAGATGATAGAATCTCCATTGCTATTTTATTCCTGTTTATTAGCTTCATATTTGATGTGGCACTAAATTACGTCAGTCGCATCAATGTACTGTCTCAATTTGCTTTGTTTGAAGGAAATTCTTCATATCTTTTCTTCCCAAGCTTAATAGCTTATACAACTATCCAAATTACCACGTTCTTTTCTTTCTATCTTGTTACCTTTGCCATGGGCAGCATGAAATCCTGGATTATTCCGACATCTTTCATTGTGGTTGGCTCAATTCTCGGGAATATAGTTGGACAAGTTTACTTTTCTGTCGTAATTTTTCCCAGCGCAGTGGGAGGGCTCGCAACCAACATTGTTTTTGGTTCCTGGCTATGGTTGTCCTTGGTAGCTGTTGGAGGTTCTATGGCCGGAGATAGACACAGAATGGTAAAGAGTACAAGATCTCGCATTCAAATTTGACCTATTTTCTGCGCTTTCGAAAGGACGCTTTTCCCGAATTTCATTTCGTCATGAAATTCTTATCTGGAGTGAAGAAAGAGTGTGTCAAGGAATCAAAACATTTAGCAGGAGAAAGTCCTGCACAGTAATTGCTTGTAAGACTTATTAAAAAAGTCAATATTGAGCGAAATGAATTTCATTGCGAATGGAATAATACAGTTTTACCTCGTAATCAAAAGTTGGTATAACTATTTCGTTCCAAACTCTATCAAGTACTAAGAATATAGCAAAGGTACTCTATCCATTGTTTTTCAGTTTGATCAATGGTGCGAGATTGTCTGGTAAATGCATTGATGAGCGGAAGTTATAATATAATATAACAATTACTTATCAAAATGCAACCAATTGGATCGTTTATTAGTGGGCAAAGACTTCAACTGGCTGAACTTCAGGATTATGTTGTTGATATTATTTATGATAGCTTCCAACCAGATGCACTTCTATACGGCGGGACCGCTATCTGGAGGTGCTTCAACGGAATGAGATTCTCGGAAGATATTGATATTTATATGAATGACGCCCCTTTCAAAGACTTTCTTTCGAGGTTGGGTAAATATGGTCTGAGGCTCCTCTGGCAAGACCCTGAATTTCCAACCAGAGTTCGAATAGCCAATAATGAAACTGATATGCTGTTGGAATCTAAGCCGGGGTATGCAGAGAACGAGATACGGACTTATTTCAGAATTGATGGCACTACGAAAACAATTAGTGTACTAAGCCCCACGGAATTAATGATCAGAAAGATGGAAGCATATGAGGGTAGAAGGTTTGTTCGCGATATCTACGATCTTTATGTCCTGACTAACTGGCTAGACAGGTCAGATTACGTTGTTACATCGAGGTTCTCACAATTCCTGCATGAAATTCATAAACCAATTGATGAACATATCCTGAGTTCACTGCTATATGCTGGCAGGAAGGACCTGGATTTTGCTCTAATGACCGATTACATCCGGAGGTGGCTCAATGAAGTATGAAAATGCTTTTGTTGAGTTCTTCTCAAAACAGGATATATTTACCACAGGAGACGCGAGGAGGTTTCTTTCCAGACTCGGTGCAGGCGAGCCTTATATAAGGGTGATGCTTCACAATCTGACACAATCCGGAACGATACACAGGGTAGGGAAGGGATCATACACCTTCAAAAGAAATGAATCGATAATAGGATTCGGGTTCAGACCCTTCTACTACGGACTGCAGTACGCACTCACAATAAGGAAACTCTGGACACAGCAGTCTGTCCCGGTAATCATAACGAAGAGTAAAGCGAATCCGGGTATCAGAGACGTAATGGGAATCAGAGTTCTTCTTCGAAGGATAAATGAAAATGGATTCTTCGGGTTTGAGTACCTCAATTACGGAGGAATATTTGTTCCGGTCTCTGACCTCGAAAAGACCTTTCTCGATTTCATATATTATGGGGTGTATCTCGACCTGGATACCATGAAAGAGCTCAGAAACAAATTGAACGGTTCAAAGCTTAGAGACTATTCCAAAAGACTTTTTGGAAAATATTACGGCATATAGTCTTCCATCCTTGAAAAAAGTAGTTGTTCTCAGAGTTGGAGTTTACAGCTACCTTCATCCGATATTCTTCCTTTCTGGAACCCATTGCCGTAACTTACGCTTAACATTGATGTATTTGTGGAGAAATTCAAAGACCTGCCAGGATTGTTCTTTCGTGAAATATTTTTCAAGTGATCTTACTCCATTCAGTAAATTATCCCTTGGAAAGCTCATTTTAAGACTTAAAAAGAGTGACGTGTATTTCAGCAGGATTCAATTTTTTACATAGGGGAGAAAAGCCAGATTTAGAGAAAATCATTAAAAACACACGATATTATTGTTCTCTGCACCGCAGCGTTTTAGATATTATTTCAAACAATAATGAAAGAGAGATTTATGTTTCTGTAATTCATAGTATATCTCGTTATATTTATATTATGTGACGGTATTAAATTTCATGGAGATCATAACAGCCAGAATTGACTGGGAAACAAAAGAAAAAATGAAAAAATTACCTCATATTAACTGGAGCAATGTCATAAGGGAAGCAGTCATTAAAAAGATACAGGAAGAAGAGGCAAAGGAGCAGATAATCGACAGAAATGTATTACAGGAGGGGTTAGTTATTGCATCAATGGTGCGGAAATCCAACAAATGGTGGAATTCAACAGAGGAAATAAGAAAATGGAGAAAACAAATAACATAGTTATTAACACCTTTGTTGTTCTGACATCCTCCCACCCCTGAAGCCTTAACTCGGAACCTTTTTAGAGAACAGTTCCGGTTTTAAATCCAGTATTTCCGCCACTATTACCCGGTCGCCAATATCATCAATATATATCTTTGATAGCTGGAGAAGGGCATTCTTCACGCTTATCCTGTTGTTGATCTTCCTGTCCTTCATGAGCTTTAATATTCTGCAGTGGGCGATTAGCGAAATGAATGAAACAAATACTTATCCTCGCAGCGTGTTGTCATTCCTGATATACGGAGTATCAACCTGAAGAAGATTCTTGAACACGTCGAATGCCTCCTCCACATCGTTCCTGGACTTATACAGCTCAAATACCGTCTCCGGCCTTTCCCTTGTGTTTGTCGGTATGGTCATTTTCCTGCATCCTTAACAGGTTAGTGTTATGACGCTGAACCTGTTGTTTTTGCTGTTCTTTACAGTCTCCTCTTACAGTTCATTCAGACTAATCAGTGTCACCGATTCATCTGAAAAGGAGAAGCCTGACTTTGAGTAGATAATGAATCTCTCCTGCCTGATTTCGTTCGCCCATCGGAATTCAGAACTCTTTCTTATCAGATCGTTGAGTACCTCTCTACCCAGAGGCTTTTCAGTCCACTTTGCTTCCATGAAATATACAGTATTATCGGATTCATCAATGGCTACACCATCAATCTCAAGTTCTTTATACCACCATCTACCTATTTGGGTGAAGCTATGGTCTTTGCCAAATTTAAGAAGCATATGCTGAAGTGTAATGTCCTCAAACTTTCTGGATACGTACATGTCAAGTTCCTTCTTTACAATACGGGATACAGGTTCTGGGCCACCAATCTCAAGAGCGTCCCTGTAGGGCCTGACAAACATATACCAGAAACTAAGAAAATTATCGGACAGATGGTATCTCCCTTCTCCCCTTTTCCGTTCCCTGCCAACTGGATATTGCTTCGCAACAAGATCCATTCCTTCTGAAAGATTGACGAGGTACTTGTTCAGATCGCTGGATGAGATTCCAACACGATTACCAATTGAAGAATATGTAGTTGATCCCTGGGCTATTGCCGAAAGAATATCCATATAGCGCAAAGGTTCTCTTGTCTCCTCCGCCAGAAGGAATTTGGGTTCCTCATACAGCCTTGAATTTTTCGAAAGGATCTGCGTTTCTATGTTCTCAAGTACGGTCTTTCCACTGTCAATCACCATGAGATATGAAGGAGTTCCCCCAAACACCGAGTAAAGAGAGACTCTATCCTGAACCTCTCTGTCAGAAAAAAATGGTAGTGCTTCGAAATATGTCAGGGGCTTAAGGTGAATTTGTCCGGATCTCCTGCCGTATATGGGAGAATCATGGGACAAAGCCATTTTTTCAATTAACCCTACTGAGGAACCCAGGAGTATCAGCGTTATAGGTACTCCTTCCGAAATGCTATCCCACCATCCCTGGAGCCCCATTATGAATTCACTGTCAATGTCTGTTAATCTTTGAAATTCATCTAAAGCAACTATTACTTTCCTTGTTCTTGCAATGTGCTGAATTAAGCCGAAAAAGTCATCCAGCGTTTGAAGCTTGGGAACGAGATCCACAAATCCAGAATTATGTGCCTGTTCAGCGAATCCATTAAGAAAATTACTAAGGGAAAGGGTATCAACCATATGATAAATTCCCCCCACTTTATTGATAAATTGTTTTATCAACTCAGTTTTCCCTATCCTTCTTCTTCCGTAAATTATCAGCAATTTTTTCTTATTTTCTTGAAAGGAAGAATTAAGGAAATTCAACTCATTTTCTCTATTTAGGAACATAATCCTGTAAATTATAATCCTGTGGAATATAATCCTATCGATTGTCATTTTCTTTCGATAAAACTTCAAAAAGAAACTACCCATAAGAAGTAAAACCTCAAGAATTGTGGATACGCCCGTTACCTTTCCTGACGGTTTTCCTTATCCTGAAGGCGCCAGGCTCCTCAATGGCGATGGCGGAAGAGGTGCATCTGGCTTCAGACATGTTAAAAGGAGACCAGATGAATGCACTTATTAGCCGATTAAAAAATGATATAAATTTTGCAGAATCAGATCACTTGGACACCGTATGTTTCTCCCGGCATCCGGTAAGTTCCTCGGGGAATTTTTCCAGAACTTCCTTCTGTGAAGCTATCACTTCTTTCAAGGCATCTCTAAGCAACATGTATCGTTATGTTCATTCTTAATGAATAGGTATTTGCATTCGCAACGCGAACATTGTTCGGTTTAATTAATGTTTCAATGCAGATACATAAACTATTAAATATTGTTTCTATATGGAAACAAATGATTAACATTGAAGGTGTAAAAAGAGCAATTGCGGAATATATGGCTATGCAATTTCCGAACGCAATACCACGGGATATTGAAATTGATACTTCAATAAACAAGGTTATAATTATTTCCGGAATTAGAAGGTCTGGCAAAACTTTTGAGATATTCAATCTGATTAAGGAAGTCCAACGTAAAGGTGTGCCCAGAGCCAACATTCTCTACGTGAATTTCGAGGATGAGAGATTTATTGGTTTTGAAGCGAACGATTTTGATCAACTTCTGGATATTTACACATCCTTATCTGAACCTGATAAGCAATACCCCATCTTTCTCTTCATGGACGAGATACAGAATGTGTCAGGATGGGATAGACTTGTACGAAGACTATATGACTCATACAACTTTAGGATATTTCTGACAGGATCTTCATCCAAACTGCTGAGCTATGAGATATCCAGCGCTTTGGCTGGAAGAAATCTTACTTATATTATGTATCCTCTTTCTTTCAAAGAATTTCTTAAGGCACGTTCTGTTCCATTGAATACACAGTTTCTGTATTCAAATTTAGGCATTATAAAAAAGGAACTCATTGAATATCTGGAATATGGTGGATTTCCGGAAATTGCCGTCTTAGAAAGCAAAGATATGAAAAGAAAAATACTTTCCACATATTATGATGCCATTGTATTCCATGATATAGTTGAGCGCTATCGAATATCGAATACAAATATGTTAAAGATGGTCTTGGGGTATACGCTAAACTCATATTCAAGCAA
>JAJZXP010000179.1 GCA_021806345.1 Thermoplasmata archaeon
TATTATGATCTTCCCATGTTGCCTTAATCTTGTCTTCGTTTTTGTCTGTCATCTTATAGTGTATTGCATAATGATAAGCATATTCCCTTTCAGGAAGTATATCCGATAAAAATCCCCTGAGCGCCCCCCTATTGAAACTCTTTTTCTCTTTCTCAGTCCATTTTCTATCTGTTGTTACGCCAAATTCCATATCTGAATGCGGAAAGATACACGATACTGCTTTTTCTTCTACCATCTTGACATATGATGTGGCTTTTATATTAATCTTCCGTAGCTTAAATATTAGGAACAAGACATCCAAGAATATGGATGTTTGAAGGCCTCAATATGTCAATTAACAAGAGCATCTATCGTTATTGAAACTGAACGTTCCATTATCTGAGCCCATGAGATTTATAAGATTAATATGTAGA
Organism: Thermoplasmata archaeon; assembly: GCA_021806345.1. The sequence continues at coordinate 414 of JAJZXP010000179.1, forward strand.
TAGATATTAAAAACGTTGAGTGTTAATATATATTATAAATGATGTGTTCGTTGCCCTGAACAATAAAATTTTAGAACTCATTAAATTACTCAGTATGTATGAAGATAAATCCGTTCAACAAGGAATACAACTCAAGAAGGAAGGATCAGCTTGATGTGAATTATGACATATTCAAGAAGTTCTCAGTAGAGGCACAAACAAAGGAGGAACTTATAGCAATGTTAGAGGAGAAATTCAATTATGTGATATCCAGGATAGCTAATGAGAATGCAAAAGAGCTGCTGGCAGATATGCAGTTACTTTGAAAATTAGTATATGGAATATTAGCATAAATTTAAGTATTTCAGAAATATTTATAAGTACATTTAAAAAAATTAAAAAAAATAAAAAATGTGACCTGAATGATAGAATCAACATATGACCAAGAAAAGTACCGGAAGGCTGCTTTAAAAGCCTGGAGTACCATCAGGAAAAATAAAATAGAAAAGATAAGGTCTGAGAATGAAAGTTTAGAAGATTATATTTTCGACATCGATTCGAGGAAGATTTCCTATGGAAAGTTTCACATAAATCCACCACTTATTAAGGCTTCAAAATTAACCTGGGTTGAGAAGGGCGGAGTTGGTAAGGAGCTTTCAGACGGATGGGCACTAAATTATGCCATAGGCTGCACCCATGCATGCAGATTTTGCTATGTTGATGCAATTCATAAAAGATATGGGGAAAGAAGAGCAGGGCCACTCGTGAACAAATCTTGGGGAAATTACCTATACCTTCCTGAAAATATAGAAGAGGCTATTGAGCAAACTAAATGGGAGAAGTGGAAGGGCATAGAGGTTATGATGTCTTCGACCCATGATGCTTACATACCTGCTCTTGCAGCTACCACAAGGAAAATACTGGAAAAGGCACTTGAAGCTGGAGTTAGGATCTGTCTGCAGACACGTTCGCCATTATCAATAAAAGACTTTCCGCTGCTGTCAGATTACAAAGATCAGGTAAGGGTTCAGGTATCCATAGCAACCATGAATCATGAGTTAAGCAGAATAATAGAACCAAGAGTTGCAACACCAGATGCAAGATTTAACATACTTTCAAAGGCTAAAGATATGGGGCTTACGACAGGTATAATAATTGCACCAATAATGCCATCACTTAAGATACGCCCATCACCGTCGGATGATCTGGAGGAGATAGTGAAAAGAGTTTCACTTCTGAAACCTGAGAATATTTATGGAGAGTGCCTGCACACCAGGGGATCGAATATAACAGAACTTGAATCAATGCTGGGAGAAAGCATTAGCATGGGTAATTTTGATTTAGTTATGGAAAAAAAGTTCCATAATGAGCTGAAGAAGTATGGAATGAAAGGTAGATGGTGGAAAGAACACAGAAATCATTAAAATAATGTAGTTTGCCCACCCATTACTATCTCAAGGGTTTTTAGGGCGTATAGTCCATCTATCGATGATATGAAATCCCCAAAGCTGTTCATAGCTTTTAACCATTCAGAGTTATTGATAGTTCTTCTTACTCTCAACACCATTGAGTACTTTTCTATATTCCCCTTACTGTGAATCTTAACTTGCCTAACTTTTGGCTTTCCGAATTCATTTTCAAAATACTCAGCTAGCCTTTCTTCTGGATCGCTGCCTATGGTGTAATTTGGAATCATCTTTTTCATTCTCTCGATATCAGCTGAACTTTGATTATAAAATATCCTCCCATCTAATCTTCTTACACCAAATGTATAATTCAACATTATATCAATATAACTTGTTGCTTGTGTGAGAGGTATAAATTTTGAAAACTCTGGTTCCATACCTTCAGGATCGATGAAAAGCATTATAATTGTTTTAGGAGTAATATTGCATAGATTAGGCAGAATCTGAACCACATTATTAATATCATCATTGATTGCTTTCACATTTTCTAATTTTAGAGTTTCACATCTTTTTGAAATTAACTTAGACCTCTTCTCATCCATTTCAACGGTAATTACTTGATCAAATGTATTTCCACTTGCGATTGCAGTTGCTGCTAACAATGTAGACCCAAGAATAGAATGATTTGTATTTGCAATTCCGACTAAACCACCACCGCCAAATGCATCAATGAAAATTAATTTATCAAACCTTCCATCCTTCTTTCCTTTACCTGCAATTCGGAGAAAAATACCTAAATAATAATTTAGATACGCTAACTTAAGGATAGTATGTGGGTCGTATGATATGTCTGAATCGTTTTGATACAGATTTGCATTCTTTAACCTACCAATGATATCTTTCCCATTCCTGTCGGCTAATATTTTTATTTGATCTTGTAAACTGTCATGAAGACCTTTTTTTTCAACTTTCATATTACCGCCGTGATTATGTCCACCCGTCACTTTCTATCATTTTCTTAATTTTGGAAATCACTTGAGTTAGAGTTATCATCTATAGGCTCTTCTTCAATGGTTCTTTCCATTTCCAAGAATCGTAGATTAATTTTTGATTTAGTGATCATCTTTGTTACTCTAAATTCTGATCTATTACGATTTTTTTCACAGTGACCTCTCACATATTCGGTACCAAGACCACGTCCTTTTCTCCTTGTATGTGCATTAACCCAATGGTATCCAGGTTGGCACCAATGACTTTCTATTCTCGTTCCACTTCTTTGCGTAATATTTCTATTTTTTTCCATATTTTTTACCTCCTTCTTTTTTATTTCCCGTATCCTCTGGCTTTCCTACCCATATGCTTTTTTTAACACGAAACTTCCCTGGTGTTTCATCGCAGGAACTAGTTCTCACTATCTCAACGGTTCCGTCATACATAAATGACGGAGCTTTATACTCCTTGACGAGTTTGTGCTTATCATAGTTTAGATGTATTCTTAAATTTGATAGTATCAGAATATACCCCCTTTGGATGATGAACAAAGGAAATGTATCACATGCTTCCACAACTGGTTTCTCGGGACCGTTTCCACTCATCATAAGAATATTACCAGGTTGTAACCTTTTGATGCTTATTGTACCATCCTTTAATTGTTCCGGTTTCTGAATGACATTTTCTCTGATATTTTCTTTCACTTTCTTACTTTTAATGAAATCTATGAATTTTTTCATAGCCTCAGCAATGGTTATAATACCTCCAGCAGGTCCTAGATAATTAAGAAAACTACGAATTATATTGGGATCAAAACTACTGTATCTATTATATTCGGAGTATTTACTGTCAAAATTTTCAAATAAACATTTCGAAAGTTCATTCATAAGTTCTTCTGATCCTATCACTCTATTCTCACCCTGTTTTTTATAAGCCTCCCTCCATCACCCTTTCCAATTCCTCAAGTCCTAATCACATCTCCATCCCTTTCTCAGTCAAACTTGTGCTTGTCGTCTCGTAATATTCATAAAACATTGACTAATCTTTATCCATATTTTTTTCGACGCATTTAATATAAAATCTCTCGAATTCATCTCTGCGTTCTTTTATTACTATCTTCTTTGCCTCTAAGGTCTTTACTATTCTGTTGTCTATTGGAAGACCCTTGAACTCGTTATAGGTTTTACGGTTGGCCAGGTTATTGCATGTTAAGCAGGCAACTCTAAGATTTTTATCGTAATTCTTATACTTCGCATCATCACCTGTCAATCTACTTACGGGAATAACGTGTTCTCTTGTTAACCGCATCCAATTTTCAAAAGAACCACCAAAATAGTTTCCACAATAGACGCACGTATAATTATACTTTTTGAATAAATCCTTACTATATCCCATCAAAGAAGTTCCAGAATTTCCCTTGCATCCATTTTTTATTTCCTTTTCATTCATTATATTCAAAATTATAACATCTCGTAGTTAAAAAGCTTTCCCATAAACATAAATTTAGACGGAGTGTGTTTTATCTTAAAACCTTCCATCAATATCTTTAATTGCTGGATGGTTTCTATTATCGTCCTCCTTAAAGATAAAATTTTTTGGTCTCTTTTCTCACACGGACGAGGGTGTAGAGCAAAGTTACTGTGGATTTTATATGAAAAGATTTCTCTTAAAAGATATAGGAAGATATAATAACAAACTATATTATCAAACACAATTGTAAATGAGTGAAAAAGAAAGTATAAAAATACGAATTAAGAGAATTCAAAGCTTAATAGAAATAACTTTAATTGATATAGCTATCTTCTATTTATTACTAAGATACAATTTATTAGACTACTTCAAACTCGAATCGTTTGTTTCATCTTTTATAGAAATAACAGGGGTATTACTTGGTCTCACATTTACTTCCTATGCAATAATATTAGGAATAGTCAAGTCTATAAAATATAGTATAAGAAAAACCAACGCTTTTGGTGCCATAGGAAGCACACTGTTTTACACTGCGATATGCGAAGTTTCGAATTTAACCTTTGGTCTATTGATGCTATCTTTGAGAAATTTATCCGCCTTTTATTCCTTTTTTTTAGGTGCAGCATTCATTCTATTTTCAATAATGATTATCTCTTATGTTCTGCTAATACTTTATTATATGACACTTTTATTTCACTCATTAAGATCTGAAGAGTGACTACTTAATCATAATTGTCCAATTGCTCTTGTTTGCCTGACATTTTATCCTCTTTTTTGGACAATTCTATAGCTTTTTTAATTTCTTTTTGCTTTTTACTAAATGACGCTACCAAGTGATCGAAGACTCGATTATAAATGTCATCTGTAGAATTATCATCATAATATATAGGATCATTTAACAGGGTGGGATTAATCAGTGAATAATAACCAGTTTCTGTTTCCATTATGACTTTTTTATTTTTGTATTTTACTTTTTTTCTTTGATTGCTTTTTTCATATTTCTTGCTAATATATTCAATTACTTTTCTTAATCTATTAACTGGTGGTCTCTCTCTCAAATACCTAATTTTATAGTTGATTTCGGCTGACAGATCAGCCTCACTATCAATAATTATTCCGCCAAGACTTTCTCCAGTTGCATCCATTATCTCCTTTACTTCATCACCTTTCATCTTATATTCAAATTTATTAATTTCTTTTGATTTTAGTAACTCAGCTATAGCGTCAGGCAAAACAAGTGGATTTATCGTTATCTGACTTTTTTTATCGTAATGAAATATTTCGCTAAAATATTTACCTATTGCGGAATCAAGTATCCCAAAAGATTCCGAATTATAAGTAGCCGCCATTACATTTTGCTTAAGATCAATCAATATGTACGTTTCGAATTCAATTCCATTTTCCTCTCTGAATCGCTCCAACCACTCTTTTCCATCCTTCATGTTGATTCTTCTAAATAATCCTACATCGATTTTGAGAAATCTTCCACCAACCCGATAATCATCTATTTTCTTATCAACTATGAATAGCATATAATTCTTTATTAATTTTATAGAGTTTTTATCAGAATTTAAAACGTCGAATTTCTTTACTAAGAAATCTGCGTTGGTAATTCCTGTCACAATAAATCTATAAAAATAGACTATGTGTTCTTTTGACTCATCTTCACTCATCAAATCCCACCTTATGCCTCATGAATTATCCTCCATCATCTTATCAACTTCCTCTAACTTTAAACCGATCTCCATTCCCTTCTCGGTCAAACTCAGCGTTGCTTCCTGTGAATACTTTGATTTATCGATTTCCTTTTTGATTGCCTTAAGTTTTTCAAGCTCCCTTAAAATTTCAGTTGATCCTGGAATATCTTCATTGATCTCTTTCAGGTTCTTTGATCCGTTTCTGTATAGATATAGAATTACAGCATATCTGTC
>JAJZXP010000263.1 GCA_021806345.1 Thermoplasmata archaeon
ACGATGGTAAAGATAACAGTTGTGAAACCTGATCTGCAGGATTTGTTGTTACATAAATATTGGAATAAAACATTCCATCGCTTGGAAGATTTGTATTGAAACTTGAAGAATTTGTAGTCTTGCTCAGGAACTTGAACCCTGATAAGGTCTTGAAGCTGACAGTTACTGTGTTTCCGTTTAATCCTTTAAGATCCACAGTCGAGTACACTGTTGATAAAGCTCTTAAGGTTATGTTTAGAGTCTGTTGGCTGTTAACCAGTTGTACGTATGTTACAGTCTTGTTGGTAATGTATTGGGTATTAAGGGCACTTTTTATGGTTGGCATAATAGTTATGGTATAATTACCCACTAACAGTGAAAGGCTAAGTTGGCTCCCTACCTGGGACTCTGTGAACTGTCCATTTGTTGAATTTATGTATACGAGCGGGTTTGAAGCCTGCCCTATACGAGTACCATTGCTCCCGACATAAATGTTCAATTTAAAGTGGGAGGACATTGGTGTTGAACTTGACGATGCTGCGGCATTTGCCATGCCTGCAATAAATATTGTTATCAATAATGCTGACAACACTTTCTTACTGTCCAATGTGATCTTCCTCTTTTTCGCTAAATAAACTCTGTCTAATAAACATTCCTTAAAAAGTCAGAAAAGGACTAAGAATTTGTTTTCAATCATATGGAACTTTGTAACTAAATTGAATGCTGAATACTTCTTTCCCGTTATTTTTATCCATTTATCCGGGTTCCTCACATTGTTTTCCTTAAAAAATCTTCTTGGATTTTCGCAAGCAACTTCCAGGATTTTTTCCGGAGAAATATATTTCACATTCTTCTGGTATCTGAACAGGAACTCCATTTCTGCGAAAATATCAGGTTCTGTCACCATAACGTTGTCAGTACCAATCATCAAATTGAAATCTTCTTCAAGAAAACTATTGTAATCTGCCTTAATGTTATAGAAATTATTTGATCTCGGCGTGATAACCAGATTTCTGCTTATTTTTCTTAAGTCACCCAACAAGTTTCTATCAACGGCCGTGCAGTGAATTAACAGATCGGGTTTAATTTCATTAAGTAACTCTAAACTCTCCATCCTATTCTCGCTAAAATGGGTAGAAACGAGTTTTTTAGTTTTTTTAGCCAGTTTGGACATTTCTTCCATATGTTGGAAACCATCGTCAGAGATTGCACTAAATCCTATCCCAGCGATATAATTTGAAATATCTGCAAAATCTTCTTGATTCTTTGGTCTTGCCAGTACAACTGAATCTGGGAATTCCTTGTTCATGAGTTTTATTGTGTTGATCCCGTCCCTGCCGGCTTCTCTAAAATCTATTAATGATGAGGTCATGTTTCTCTTGATGAAGTTTAATGTTTCCTTCATTTCTTTGATTATTTCTCTTTCTGGAGTTTCACTTAATCTTCTTAATTTGAATCCGCCGGGCCCAACAATTTCCATCAAAGATCCCTTCGGTTCTTCATTTATTATCGAGTCACCAATGTGTGTGTGAGCATTCACAGGAGCAGGTAAATACATGATTGGATCAGCAGGATTTCTATTCTCCTCTAACTTCCCTTCTTCAGGGTAATAAACTCCATCCTTAAAGTCTCCATTTATGAAGAATGTCCCACTGTATGACCTGTTTTCCATTTTATCCCTTCAGTACTCCCATGGGAAAGAGCCTTGCGACACCTGAACCTATACCTGAACCGATTATAGAGTTGTATACTTCCTCAATGTCTTTGTAACTTTCCCTTCCTTCCTCAACAGCTGTTTCCTCATTTCCAAATAAATAATCAATGTTAAGGCTTTCCATCTCGGAAAGAATTGTTTCCTTTCTTAGATTTTCCCGTGATGATTTTCTTCCCATAATTCTTCCAGCACCATGGCAGCAAGAACCAATTGTAAGTGACTCGTTTTCCATCTTCCCTCGTATTACGTATGAAGATGATCCCATGCTACCTGGAACAAGAACTGGATGTCCTACGTTCATAAAGTAACCCCTGTCGAATTCTGGTCCATCTGCCCTGGTTGCCCCCTTTCTGTGAACCAGTGCCTTTGTTCGCTTTCCATTTATCTCATGTTCTTCAAATGTTGCCATATTGTGAGAAATACTGTACACAATATGAGATTCCTCCATCTGGAATTCCCTTTTCATCACGTTTGAAAATGCTTCCCTTATCCTGTTTATAATAAACTGCCTGTTGCAGAATGCATAATTTGCGGCTCCATTCATTGCTGAAATGTAGCTATCAGCCAATTTAGTTCCAAGTTCAATATATGAAAGCTGTGGATCTTTTAAGTTCTTGTTATGATCAAAATTCCTTATTTGTTCCAGATAGTCTGTTGCGACCTGATGGCCAATTCCTCTTGAACCTGTGTGTATCATCACATAGGTCATCTTGTTTGATATGCCGTAATCCTGGGCAGTCATTTCATCGTAAACATCTTCTACACTTTGTATTTCAAGGAAATGGTTACCGGAGCCAAGAGTTCCGAAATAGTTCATCCCTCTCTTGTATGCCTCTTCGGAAATACTTGAGCTTTCTACCCCGAATAGATGCCCGTTGGATTCAGTTCTTAAAATATCCTCTTCAGTCGCCATATCCAATTCATACATCCAGTACACCCCCTCATCCACAATTCTTCTGATCTGTGACTCCGATAACTTTTCCCTGCTTCTGGCAATTCCTACAGGAATATTTTTCTTCAGTTCCTGTAACAGTGGTTTTGTGTACCTTCTCATCGTCTTAGTATCGATGCCTGTCGCAAGTAAAGTTACGCCACAATTTATGTCGTATCCCACTCCGCCGGGTGAAACAACTCCTGATTCCGCATCCATTGCAATAACCGATCCAATTGGAAACCCGTAACCCCTGTGAATATCAGGCAATCCAATTGGCATGGAAACGGCACCTGGTAGTTCTCCCATGTTGAGGAGTTGATCTGCCGAACCAGTACTGACTGCATTGCTGAGGATGTTTTCTGTCCCTATTATCCTTCCATAGGTCTTTCCTCTCTGCAGGATATGGGAGAAATCGTTTTCCTTAACAATATTTAGGGGCATTGCATCCTGCATATTGCAATCATTAATAAATAGTGAAAACATGCTTTCATGTGGTAGATGCCATTAAAGTTGAAGAAATGGATAAGGAACTGGCATTTAAGCTCAGACTGGAGATTTACCTTAGGGCAAATGCTATTCGTGTTAGGGCGCTTTCTAAAACGCCGGAACGATTTGACCAATATATAAGAGATCGTGAAGAGATAATACAATCGATTGCGGGGAATTCGAGCGTTTCGGAAAAAGGGAAAATAATTTATCCCTAAAATTTATTTTTAAAAAAGGAAATAACAATTAATATATTATCAACATGTGGTATCAATGGTTCTAAACGGCCAAACAAATTTGTTTAAGGAGATGAGAGAGGATGTAGAAACAGCAAAGAGACATCTTATGATTATATCCTCCTTAATGAGAGAACAGCCAGCTGGTATAATTAGAATTTCGCAATTAACGGGTCTTCCAGATCACAAAATAAGATACTCTCTGCGAATTCTGGAAAAGGATGGGATTATCATTCCATCGAAAGAAGGAGCAATTATCACTCCAGAATTTCTAGAAATGAAGGATGAAATAATTAGGGAATTAAGAGAAATAGTGAAACAGGTAACAACTCTGGAGGAGGAAGTTGGAAAATCATTTTTCGGAAAAAAGCCATAGTGAGCAAAAAAATCACTTTGTTATAAGAAATGCAATTCCATCTGACGCTGTTGGAATAATTGATTGCATGCAGAGCGTAATGAGTGAGAAGGTATACTTGGTAAGTGAAATTTATCTTTACAGCGAAAGAGGACAAAAGGATCTGATAAGAAATCCAGATGATCTTAACCTAGTCGCAATTATAGGTAACGAAATTGTTGGAACAATAAATGTGCAAAGAGGGATATATAAAAAGAATAGACATACTGCAAATTTGGGCATAGCGATTAAGAAACAGTACAGGGAAATGGGAATTGGGACAGAATTGATCAAAAGAGCAATAAAGTGGGCTTTTGAACAAAACATTCTAAAGATGAATCTTGAGGTCTTTTCATCCAATGAAAAGGCCGTTAGCCTATACAAAAAACTTGGTTTCGAAATAGAGGGTGTGAGAAGAGGGCAGTTTGTGATTGAAAACTCCTTTGTGGATGATGTTCTGATGACAATTTATCCAACGGAAATAGACAACAACAATGATGTAAAATAGGTCCTTTTCTAATTTTTCCCAAATCCTTGGAACTGGTCAGCGTAATTGATCGTTACCCTATTTCCAACTACCTTGAACCTATGTCGGCAAAGCGAGTCAATGACCTTTGGAAATAATTGGAGTTCCGCTTCGTGTACCCTTGTACCCAGTGTTTCTTCACTGTCCCATTGAAAAACCGGTACGGAATGCTGGAAAACTATTGGTCCAGAGTCAATAGCTGAAGTGACAAGATGAACCGTAAAACCTGAATGAAAAGTCCCCGACCTTATTACAGCTCGATGAACGTTTTTACCATACATCCCCGTTCCCCCAAAAGCTGGCAGCAGTGATGGATGTGTATTAATTATCATATCCTTAAAAGCCGTAATTAAATCTTCTGTAATTATCTTCAGGAAACCCGCAAGGATAAGCATTTCAATTTTAAGGTTCTTGAGTTCCTGAATTGTTTGATCACCATATTTTAGGATTCTGATGGAATTTTCATCTGCAATTCCAGCCGCACCACAATTTGGTTTGTCGGTCACCAATGCGGAAATGATAAAGGAAGAACTAGTTTCAGTGGAATAGGAAATAAGAGATTTGAATGTAGTACCTGTCCCAGATGCAAAGACTGCAATGGGAATTTTTCTATTCATTGTCCAATATCATGATGAGTCTAAATACCGTTTCTATGTTTTTAATTGTCTCAATGTTAATTTATATTACTCTGATATACATACTAACCCATGGAAATCTGGATAGAAAAGCACCGTCCACAGAAGGTATCCGAAGTGGCAGGACAGCCAGATACGATCAAGATGCTGCTGGGTTTTATAAAATCAGGCGAGATGCCTCATCTTATTTTTGCGGGACCACCAGGAGTTGGAAAAACGACAATGGCACTCTGCCTGGCTAGAGAGATGCTTGGAGAAAATTGGAAAGATCACATGCTTGAACTCAATGCTTCAAACGACAGGGGAATAGATGTAATTAAAAATGACGTGAAGGAATTTGCGAGAATTGGTTCTATTTCAGAGGGAAAATTTAAAATCATATTTCTTGATGAATCGGATCAGTTAACTCCGGAGGCTCAAGCTGCCCTGAGAAGAACAATGGAAATTTACTACAGGAATGTTAGATTCATATTTTCTTGCAATTATAGCTCAGGAATAATTCCGCCCATCCAGTCTAGATGTGTGGTTATAAGGTTCAGAAGATTCACGAGAGAGGAAACGGTCAACGCTCTTAAGAAAATAGCAACTGAAGAAAAAATGAATATTGGCGAAAATATTCTGGAGGCAATATATGAAAATTCAGACGGAGACATGAGAAAAGCCACAAATATACTGCAGTCACTTAGCTTTGTGGAGAACCCCAGTGAAAAGAATGTCTATGATATTGCAGGATCAATTGAGGAAAAGGAAGTGATTCCGTTACTCAGCAACATTAGACACGGTAACTTTGACGAAGCCTCAAGACTATGCACAAATCTGCTCGTAGAGAGTGGATTTTCAGCAATTGATATCATAAAGGCTCTCCACAAGACCATAGGAAGAGAACAGATTTCTCCAATTGTCAGGAGGGAAAGCTTCATAAAACTGGCTGACGCGGAATTCAGGTTGGCCCAAGGAGGATCGGATCATATTCAACTTGATTTTTTAGTCGCAAGCCTCTGCAAGGTCTCTACTGAGAATCTTTGATCTAGTATTCATCAATCTTCCTGTCTTTCTTTGTCTCCATATCTTTTTTCATCCTGGAAACCATTGCCTTTTCTTTTCTCTGGCTTGCAAAATAATAGGCTTCATCCCTAGTGTTCGAGAAAATTAGTATGTACACCTTCCCTGCTCTGAACCTCCCTGTTCTGCCTCTTCTCTGAATGGTTCTGATTTCTGACGGAACTGGCTCAAAAAATATCACTATGTCTGTTGACGGTATATCCAGTCCCTCTTCTGCAACG
>JAJZXP010000387.1 GCA_021806345.1 Thermoplasmata archaeon
AGGCATAGATCGATTGCATATAGACAGGGATGTATGCAAGGGGAGCACTGATACCCACAAAGAGGCAACGCTATGAACGACAGCGACCTTAGAACCTCCAATCCCTTGGGATGGAGAGTATGTCAGAGTTATGCAACGCAATGATATTTAGGAATAAATTTAAATTTCATATTGAATCACAATAAACTATGGAACTGGATGGAAGTCTTACAATCAATCAGCATTTCAGATGGTCTAATAAAAATCGGCCGGTTATGGATGTAAATGAGGGAGAATTATTTTCAATAAGAATACCCGATTCCTCAACTGGGCAGATTCGTAGAAGCTTTTCACTTGAGGACTTGAATAAAATAGACTCCTCAAAATACGATGCAGGTATTGGCCCAATTAGGATTAAGGGAGCAGAACCAGGTGACACAATTGAAGTAAATATTATTGACATTAAAACTTGGAATTGGGGATGGACTGCAATAATGAATAATTTTGGGCTTTTAAAAAATGAATACCAAGAAAAACTGGTTATATGGAAAATCGAAAACGGATTTGCCAAACCGGAGAGAGGTTTCTCAAGAAGTGTTGAAGTTAAAATAGAGCCATTTTTAGGTGTAATTGGAACTGCACCGGAAAAGGGCGAGTTCGGAATGATTCCACCTCAAACATTCGGAGGCAATATGGACAACAAATTAAATAGGAAGGATAGCCGAATATTTTTACCCGTTAACGTTGAAGGTGGTTTACTTTCATTTTCTGATCCCCACGCAGCGCAGGGGGATGGAGAAGTTTGTGGCACAGCAATAGAAACGGGGGCAGAAGTAACCGCTATGGTTAAAGTACACAAGACATTAAAAATTAGATCACCAATGACAGTTGGTTCAGAAAAATGCACTGCGAATTACATAGCTACCACAGGTATCGACCCAGACCTAGTAGAAGCATCAAAAAAGGCAGTTAGGAATATGGTTGAATACTTAAAATCTCTGGGGTTCAATGAGGAGGAAGGTTACATTCTCTCCAGCGTTGCTGGAAATTTGAGGATATCGGAGATTGTAGATGAACCCAATTTCGTTGTATCGATGCTAATGGATAATGATATTTTCAAGAATCTTTAAGATAACTAAATATCAAAAAAAAACAAACAAATAACTATTAAAAAGGGGAATGTAAAATTTAGAATTCATTTCGGAATGTAGTCAAGGAAAAGAAAAGTGAACTAAGTTCTCTCCTTCATTGTGAACTTATCATTCTGATTCCTTGAAACGAAATGGAAATCTGGGGCTTCAAACTTTATCTAATATTACCGGGAATTCAAAATTTGAAACGAAGGATGAGAATTATTCTTACATATTCTATTTTTTGGGATATCTATATAAAATTATTTTCTCACCACCAATAATAAAACAGGACCTCAATATCAGTTTTTTCACATGAATAGACAATCCCATGCTGATATCTGAGGAAATTTCAGTAGAAAAACCTAAATTCTAAAAGAGTTCAAACCGCAGCAATCCCTGCACATTTGTTAATGGACTGGAGGGGATTTGAACCCCTGGCCTCTTCCATGCCAAGGAAGCGATCTACCTCTGATCTACCAGCCCTGTGGGGTGATTAGGTTCTGTCTATAAAATTTTGCGAACTGGGGGCATTATTTTCAAAGTCAAAATCACAAAATTTAATATATTAGTTACATTGGATGTATTAAATGCCTCTTTTCCCTTCCCTGAAGAGCAGAAGCAAAAAACTTCCTGCAACATCAACTCAGCAAATTAGAGAAGAGCGCAAATTAGATGTACCATCAGTAGGTAGATATGAAGTTTTGGATGAATATACTATAATCCCGCAGACTGTATCTGTAGAAATATCATGGAATCCAAACACTATGGAAGCTATGTATGTGGTGAATGAACCCGTTATGTCATCCGATGAAAATGAACTTTTGAAGAGAATCTCAAAAAACATGGAACAGATAGTAAAAAACACAAAAAACCTCCCTGACGATCTCAGCACCTTAACGATTGAAAGAGTCATAGATGCCTATTTAAAGGGCAGAAAGTACAAACTGAATAGAAGAACAACTGACAAGATAAAATATTACATCAAGAGGAACTATGAGGGATTTGGACCACTCGAGCCAGTAATAAGGGACCCACTGGTTGAGGATGTGTCGTGCAACGGTGTTGGCGTCCCCATATTTATTGAGCATAAGATACACGGATCTCTTAAGACAAACGTAGTCTTTGATTCAGAAAAGGATTTGGATTCCTATGTTGTAAGACTGGCTCAAATGTGTGGGAAGGAGGTATCAATGAATGAACCCATTATCGACGGCACTTTTCCTCAGGGTCATAGAATTCAATTAACCTATGGTAATGAAATATCTACCAAGGGATCAGCCTTTACATTCAGGTTGTTCAGAGAAACGCCATTCACGCCAATTGAACTGATAAAGTATGGAACAGCAACAGCTGAACTTGTTGCATATCTTTGGTTTGTGGTTGAGAACTTAAAATCAGCCATTATTGCAGGCGTTCCTGGAGTTGGTAAGACTTCCACAATTAACGCGTTTCTCATGTTCATTCCTTCAAACACCAAGGTCTTCAGCATCGAAGAGACGAGGGAAATAAATATCATGCACCAGAACTGGGTAGCTACATCAACCAGGGAAAGCATATACTCGACATCAAGCAGGGATGAAAAGAACCCGCCAATTGGTATGTTTGAACTTGTGAAAATGGCAATGAGGCAGAGGCCAACATACATAGTTCTTGGGGAAATCAGAGGAAGGGAATCATACTCACTCTTTCAGGCAATTTCAACTGGCCACACGGCATACTCAACCATCCATGCTGATTCTATGGAAACGCTGGTTAACAGATTGGAGTCTAATCCTCTAAACATACCCAGGGTTCTCATAAGCTCACTAAACGTTGTAATTTTCAACAAATTCGTGAGGGTTGGCAGTAGAAATATGAGGAAATTGATGGAAATAGACGAGATTGTCGGCATCGATTCAGATTCAGGAGAAATATTATATAATCGAGTGTTCAGTTATGATTTCAATGAGAACAGACAGGTTTTTTCAGGGTATAGTAAGATATTGAATGAGGTTAGGGATACTAAGCAGATGACACAGGAAGACTTTGATGCAGAATTTAAGAAAAGGATGCATCTGCTGGAAGCGATGGTGGAAAATAATATCACTGACTACACCAATATCACTAGGATCATAAACATATATTACAAGGACCCTGAGACGGCTTTGAAAATGGCAAGTGGTGCATAATGGAAGAAGGAAAGGAAATCTCAATAAAAAAGGAAAATACCAAACCGTCATTCTTTCAGAATCTAAACAACAAACTCAACCCAAAACAACCCAAAGTAATCCTACCTGCACCGGGATTTTTCGATGTAGCAGCCGTCAAAATCTTCGGAAATGTACTTCAAAAATACATGACATCTAACAAAATGGATGAAAGCTTGAGAAAGGCAAAGATTCCGATGGATGCTATAGAGTATTTCTCAAGGGGATTGCTTGGTGCGATTATTTTCATAGCAGTGAGCATTGTGGGAGTCGATATTTTTGTGTTAAAATTCCCAGATTTTACAATTATGGCATTTGCGATCTGGTTCATGATGGTAATAATCTATTTTGCTCTCCTTTCTGAATTCCCAAATTCTGTGGCGAACACAAGAAAGAAAAAAATAGATGCAGTTTTACCACTGGCAATGGGATACATTGCGACCATGGCATCTGCAGACATGCCTGTAGAAAATATTATCTACGAATTGGCAAACAGTCAGGAATACGGAGAACTGGCCAGGGAAGCCAAGAGTATATCCGTTTCAACAAGGCTTTTTGGAGAAGACATCATAAATGCGGTCAAGGAAGGGGCTTCAAACACTCCTTCACAGAGATTCTCTGAATTTTTGCAGGGTATTATAACAACTCAAACGTCTGGAGGGGATCTGAAGGAATACTTCAAGCAGAAAGCACTGCAGTACCAGACTGAATTAAGCACTTTGATTAAGAGAAACACAGAGTCTCTTTCGGTTCTCGCGGAGAGTTATATCATAGTTGGTATAATGTTTCCACTCATACTCATGGTCATCATAGGAACAGTAACATCCGTTATACCGGGAGAAGGGTCCGAGACCCTAACGGTTCTGTATCTTATAGTGTTTTTGATAATACCAGTTATAGCGATAATGTTTGCACTTATACTGAGCAGCACCATTGGAGAGGTGGATGTATGAGATACGAGGTAGGCGGAGTCGAAATCAGGTACCTTGCTTTTACTTTTTCAGTCACGGCGCTTGTAGCAGCATTCTTCTTCGGTTACTTTTTCAAGTATCCAGCATTAGATCCGCTGGACCACCCGTTAATTCTTGCTTCCATAGCAATGATTGTTGTATTCTTTCCATTTGGACTTACAGATTTCGCTAGAATAAAGAGAATTGAAGAAGCTGAAAGAAGGCTACCAGATTTTTTGAGGGACCTCGCGGGGCATACAAATTTCGGAACACCAATGTCAGAAGCCATACTGAGGAGTTCAGAAAATAACTATGGTCCCCTTTCATCGGAGATTGAACATCTGGCTGGGATGATAAAACTTGGAATTCCTGTGGAAACGGCTTTGAATGACTTTGGAAAGCGACTAAAGTCAACATCCATAATACGAGTTGGAAAAATTATAAAAAAGGCAAGTGAATCAGGAAGCAATACTTCAGACGTAATTTCCCTTGTGTCAAGTTTTACAACTCAAACCTACTTGATGAGAGAGAGCAGATTTGCAGATATGAGAAGTTATTCAACAACTCTTGCCACGTCATTTGGCGTTTTCCTGTTTGTGATAGTGATGTTGGACACATTCTTTTTTCCACAAATATCAGGCGGGAGCCTATCGGGGGGAAGTTCAGGGGGAGTGTTATCAATCGGTTCCGCAAATTCGTTTTTCCAGATCGAGAGATTGTTCAGTGCAGGGGTCATTGTACAGAGTGCTGCCTCTGGGCTGATATCTGGTGTTTTCAGGGATGGAAGGCTAACTTCAGGTGCATTGATGTCAGGAATTTTGGTGATGATAAGCATAGTTGTACTGGGAATAATTGGGGTGATGTAGGTGGCCCTTTTTTCCAAGACAAAAAAGAAGTCAGGGAAGAGAAAATTCCTGGTAAGGCAATCCACAACTGCTGCAAAGTACCAGAAGAGGTCAAGTGAAGACAGGTTTTTCACAGAATTAGTGCCTGGAACTGTATTTTCAAGAGTTTATTTTGACAGGGGAGCCACCATATTCAGGTATGAAGTAATTGAACCTGAATTGAGAGAAAGAGTTCTCAGATTATACGCAAAATATAGGGATGAATTCTTTACCGAAATTACAAATCCGGACAATTACAAGACAGAAGCAGTATCCAAAAGGGATGCCGTGCCACAATTCATACGTGCACTGAGAATGACAAATTCATTCACAAGTGAAGAACTGGACAGTTTATCATATTACGTCGAGAGGGATATCAAAGGTTTTGGAAAGATAGAACCATTGATGAAAGACCCAAATGTAGAGGATGTATCGTGCGATGCCCCAGGAGTCCCAGTATTCGTTTTCCACAGATCTTTTGGTTACATTCCAACAAATGTAATTTTCGAAGATGCTCTTGAACTTGAGGCTTTTGTCAAAAAGATATTGCAGGATGTTGGCAGACACATCTCAATTGCAAATCCAATCGTCGATGCTACTCTCGAGGATGGCTCAAGAATTTCTGCATCATTGGGGAAACATATCACAAACAAGGGATCCTCATTCACGATAAGAAAATTCAGGGAGGAACCAATGACGCCTCTGGATCTAATTCAAAGATCACTCTGCAACACCAGAGTGTTTGCATACCTATGGGTTCTAACAGAGTATGGTGGAAATATAATGGTGGTTGGTGGAACCGCTACCGGTAAAACTACCCTGATGAACGCCATACTTTTGTTTATACCCGCTTCAAAGAAAATTGTATCCATTGAGGACACAAGGGAAATCAACCTGATACACGAGAACTGGGTACCCATGGTCACAAGATCAGGATACGGCAAGCTTGATCCAGAAACCGGAAAGAGATCCGGGGAAATCGATATGTTCGACCTTTTGACTGTGACCATGAGGCAGAGGCCGAACTACGTTATTGTGGGGGAGGTGAGAGGGGCAGAAGCATTCACACTCTTTCAGGCAATGTCCATTGGTAGATATGTTTACGGAACATTCCACGCAGATGATATAAGCACGTTTATACACAGGATGGAATCTAAACCAATTAATATACCCAGAAACCTTCTTCTGACGCTGGATGTCGTAATAATCTTGCAAAATATAGTAGATGAGAGAGGTTCGAGGAGGAGAATAAAGACAATCTCAGAAATTGCAGGGCAGGACGAAATATCAAATGATATCGTTATAAACAACGCATTCGGTCTGAATGATATGTCGGATACCCAAACTTACTCAGGTTTCAGCTATTCAATGCGTAAAATTGCAGACAAGGAAGGGAAGTATGAATCCGACATTGAGCAGGAAATAGATATTAGAACTCAAGTTCTGGAAAAAATGATAGAAAAGGGAATATCGAACTACAAGGACTTCTATTACATGGTCAACCAGTTCTACAAGGACAGGAGGAAGGTATTCCAGAGTTTAGACCTCCCAGAACTCATTCAGGTTTGAGTTGCGTCTGTAGGCAGTAATTTTCCAGCCACATATGGCAAGTATATGGTCTGCAGCAGTATGGAAATCAACACAATAAATGCAACATCTATTTCTATGACAGGTCCCCATCTCAGGAGAAGGCCATTCCCGGATAGTATGCCTACAGTTAAGGGTACAGTGGCTTCCACAACTGATACCACACCCCTTGGACCTGAAAGTGCAATAAATGCTCTGACTCTCCAATTCTTAGTTGGTCCTGATTTGTTCTTCCGTGACGGAGGAAGAGACAGGAACACGGCAACGGGTCTTACCACAAATATTATTATCAACGCCAGGAAAAGGCCCTGCATCAGATACCCGGTGATATCGTTCAATGTTATGAGTGATCCTACCAGAATAAATATCAGACCCTGTGCAAGGAATGATAGATTCTCCTGGAAGTTTGACTCTCTGGACCAGAATATACTCTTGTCTGTGAAATTTCCAACTATTGCGCCCGTTGCAATAATCGCGGGAAATGGGGTTATCCCAACGAGTTCAAGAGATGCAAGTTCAAACAGAATTACTCCAAGAAGGAGACCGACTATGAGATTTTCGAAATTCAGAAGTTTGTTGAGATAAACTATGATAAACCCAAGGAACAATCCGACTGCTGCCGGGACAGCAATCTGTAAAATCAGAAACAAGGGAATACTTGGCAAAAGTCCAAAATGATTTCCTAGGAAATTGAATAGAGTGGAATAGGAAGAGTAAGGATAAATGAATGATATCGCAAGTGTAACAAGTATAATTGCCAGCGGATCATTGAAGAGACTCTCCCCTATCAACGTTCCAGAGTAGTCGTCCTTGATCTTTATCTTCTTAAATAATGGCAACAGGGTGGAAGGATCTGTAGGTGAAATTATAGCCCCAAACAGGAACCCAATCATGAACGGAGCACCAGTGAGTAGCGAAAAGAATAATCCGGCAACTATTGATGTCACAACCATTCCCAGTGTGTTAAGCGAAACAATGCTTGCAAGATATTTTCTCATTACACGAAAATTTATGTTGTGGCTCTCATAGTAAAGTATAACTGCCAAACCGAGTATGCCAATTCCAAATCCCGCAAAATCCTGAACCATATACTCTGCAAAGCCATGTGTGATCAACCCGAGGCCCGGGCCAAATAAAAGACCAAGTGCTATAAGTATTGGAATCTCAACCAGTGAGGCCTTTCGTGCTATTGGGATAGAAAATGAGGCAATGATGAGCAGAAAACTCAGTTCAAAAAAGTTAGAGCCCTGTATGGCCATTATAGATCCATTTCCGGTCTGGGAGGCATCACTCTCTTGTGAGCGCTGTTTTCATAAAGGCTTTTCAATTTCCTCCCAGCTATAGAATCATTAAATTTTTTATTTGAGAGAAAATATTCGATTTCTGAATCAAGTTCATCGTAAGAAAAACCCAATTCTCTTTCATCGTACTGGTCAGTCCACAGACCTGCAGATGGTAGTTTTCTGATTATGGGCAGTGGAACACCAATTTCTTTGGACATTGATCTTACATCTGTTTTAGTGGACTGCAGCAGTGGTTCGATATCGCATCCTCCATCCCCAAATTTGGTGTAATATCCCGTAATGTACTCTGTCAAATTTGTTGTTCCCACGACAATTCCCTGCTCCTTGTTTGCGAAATAGTACAAAATGGTCATCCGGATTCTGGATTTTATGTTGCCCAACAGTTTCTTATCCTTAATCTCCAGGATAGATTCGTATGATTTTACGAAGTTATCTATATAGACATTTTTTATGGGAATTCCAGACGCGTTCTCCAATTGTATTATATCATTCTTGTCTTTTTCTGATGTATATATCTCTGGCATGAACACTGCCATTATCTGATCAGGTTGAATAGAATTCTTAAGCAGCATAAGGACCAGAGAACTGTCTATACCTCCACTAACTCCAAGGATTGCCTTCTTATTATTTATATGGTGTTTTAAAAAATTCTGTATTTTATCAGTCCTGTTCATAGCCATAAAAAGATATTGTTTATCCTGTTAATTAATTATTTGTAAAATATGTTGAACTGATAGTATTCCTTATGTTTGAAACCTGTCTTCGATCCTATCCAGGCACAGACGGATCAGATTTTCCATTATTATGGAAGTTGTAACTGGACCAACTCCTCCCGGAACTGGTGTCAGGAAAGCGGCTTTTCCCATCAATTGTTCGCGGTTTGCGTCTCCAACAATCTTGTCACCAACTTGAACTATGCCAACATCAATAACTGCCGCCCCCTCCCGTATTTGCTCAGACCCCAGCCATAGAGGCTTACCTGTAGCAGAGACAACTATTCCAGCAGAGGATGTGAATTTTGAAATATTTTGGGTTTTACTGTGGCAAACCGTTACTGTATAATTCCTGTTAAGCAATGCCATTGCTAATGGTCTTCCTATGGTGTTTGTTCTGCTAACAATGCAAACATCGTTTCCATATCTTCCTCCGAGATACTCAATAATTCTGAGAACAGCTTCAGCGGTTGCCGGAATAACATGCGGGTTACCGTTCAAGTTCTTTCCCTGCATACAGGAGGATGTACCTTCTATATCCAGATATTGTGGAATTGTGTTTTCAAGACTGTCCTGGTTTAACCACGAGGGTAATGGCCTCTCCACAAAAATACCGTCAGGCTCATCCTTCAGTATATATTTTTCAAGTTCTAGGAGCGGTTCGTAATCTCCCGATGGTCCACCAAGTGACAGTATTATAGTTTCTATCCCCAGTTTCATCCCCTTTTTGGATTTGCTCCTTGCATAAATCATTGATTCTTCTGTGTTTGCAGGGTCGACAATCAACAATCTGGGCTTTCTTCCCTGAATACTTTGAAACCTATCGGTAAGCTTTTGAGTTTGCTCATCTATTTGTTTGGAAAATGCTTTTCCGTCAAAGATGATTGTTTCCATTTTCAGTTCCACTTTATGACGCTTTTAATTTCACCAGCTGGCTTTTTACTGAAGAGATCTAAATCCCCCGGCTTGAAAGTGTTTGTAATCATTTTTTTCATAATTCCGTTATATCTTCTGTTCCATTTTGATAGATAATCCAGCCCTTTAAGATAATGTATCTTTGCCGCATCAACTGATCCTGCAAGTGTGATATTTCTTTCAACAATAAAGTCAATATCTTCTCCATCAACCCCAGTGGCTGGTGCCTTCCCGTTTGTGCCGAACAGAATAGCAACTCCATTATGATTCATTTTCCTGATATATCTGAAAATCGTCCCCGGGTCTCCGCTGGTATCAACAAGCAGATCGATTTTAAAATCCTCAGGGAAGTTTGGTTCCTTCGAGGAGTCCTTAAAGTCAATCCCAAACGTACTGCAGAGTTCTGTCTCCGTTTCTCCTATTGGATGCCTGTTAACCATATATGTTTTGAATTCATAGTCCACCGACAAAAATGCATAAAGAAAAGCTTCATTTCCTGTACCGATAATAAGCGCATTTTTACCGAGAAATGTAGATTCTTCATTTTCAAAAATAGATCGTTTTCTCACTATATCAAAAACTTCGAAGGCCTTTACAACATTCTTCATGGGCTCTGTAAGTACTGCCACTTCTCCCAAATCGTCATCCAGAACTTTTACGAGATTATAGTCGAATTCCTTGAAACTCTCTCTCATAAAACCGTGAAGACCGGTGATTCCTGCCTCATGCTTGTTTCCATCTGAACAGTTATCCGGTCTACCAATTTTGCAGTTTGGGCATTCCCCAGGCCTTCTTACAACTGGAACCACCAAATCTCCCCTGTTAAAAAGATTCGATTGTGATTCTATAACCTGGCATAGAGACTCGTGACCGATCACTTCGAAATCGTATCCTTTCGGGTTATAAGCAAAGGAGAGTGCTCCTTTAACCATCCCCCTATCTGTGCCACATATTCCCGTTAGTACCGGGCGAAGGGACACGTTGCCTTCTTCATTTGATATGTTTACATTACTGAAGGTTATTCCACCCTCGGGTGCATTGGTTATATATGCATTTATCTGTGGCATGAGCAAATAGAACTTTAACGGTAAAAAATTTTTCTAATTTTGAAATCAGATTTGATGTCCCATTTTTTCCTTCTTGGTCAGTAGGTAAAATTTATTGAATTCTGTAGTTTGACTTTTTAATGCAATTCTTCCTGAAACTTTGATACCGTTACTTTCCAGAAAATTAATCTTTTCAGGATTGTTTGTCATTATCCTAACGCTCTTTATTCTGAAATAATTCAAAACCTCCACTGCATAGGTATAGTCTCTACTATCTGCAGGTAATCCCAATTTTAAATTTGCCTCCACAGTATCATATCCCTGTTCTTGCAGGCTGTACGCCTTAATCTTATTAACAAGTCCTATGCCTCGGCCTTCCTGCCTCAGGTAGATAAGAAGACCGTATGGTTGCTCTCCAAGGTAAACAAGTGATTTCAATAACTGATCCCTGCAGTCGCATCTTTTGGAACCAAACACATCGCCCGTCAAACATTCACTATGTATCCTCATTGGAACATTCTCTTTGGCTTCTAGATTACCCTTAACAATTACTGCATTTTCATTGGCAACATCATCTTCAAATGTATAAATATCAAAATAGCCAGCCAGTGTTGGAAGCTTGGCTTTTGCGGCGAGTCTAATCATCTCTTTCTTACTTAAATCACTTCGAATTATTAAAACATATATTCCAATTATTCTCTCTTTTTAACGTTTTTAGAATTAAACCGATCTTGCCAGCATCATTCCAAAATAAACCTGAACGTAATTGTAAACATACTCCATTTTCTTTCCTGAACTTTTGAGAAGTCCTGAAAGGATCAAAAGGTTCCAGTAGCTATCCGGTTTCCCTGACTCTATAAATTCTTTAGGGATATCTCTCATCACTTCCATTTTTCCTTCCTTAAGAGCTCCAATTACAAAATCTTCATACTTTTTTGCCAAGGGAGAATATCCGTAAGGCCCGTTTTTGGAGTGTGTATGAGCCTGATCGGCGCTGAATATTATGGAAACATTACTCTTGTATTTATTCACAATTGAAAATAGACTCTCTCCAAATTCAAAAAGTCGCTTTCTATCATCGATTCGGGGTTGACCGATTACAACAATCCTTCTCTGCTTAAAAAAATAGAGTGGAATACTTGTACCAAAATCCAGAGGAAATGTGCTCAGTTCTCCTGAGTAGGTTGAAAATCTTAATTCCTCGCACAGATCAGGAATTTCATTGATAATACTTTCAGTCAACTCCCTCTCATTTTTTTGCAGTGAAATCAACTGTCAATCCCTTCAGTTTTGTATTTGAATAAAAATTTTCAGTATTAATAACTGCAATACTATTTCTGAGTGTTATCCCGTGAGGAGAGATTATCAAAATCACATCTGCATTTTCGTTTTTTGCGACCTCCCTGATATGGTTTGACATTATCCTGCTCTCTTCGTTGGGCAGATCTATCAATTCATCTCCGTGAGGGACAATATAAATGTTATTCAACACCATCTTATCAAATTCCACAGGTTTATTTCAATATTATGGCTTGATTGCCACTATCACAAATCTTTCTTTTATAATCTCCATTTTTTCTTTGTCAAAATTCATTTTTTGAAGGTCATCTTCCTTATGCCTTTCAACAAATTCAATACATGAAACACCTTCTTCAGAATCGGGATTAATTGGAGATAACCATTTCTCAAAGGGTATTTTGTCTGGAATTTCCTCCGTTTTTAAATTTCTAAACCCTTCTCTTTCAATCATCTCCTTCCAGGAGGATACCTTCTCGGCCTTAACGTGTGAATGATCTCTTAAACGTTCAAATTCATTGAATAAGTTTTCGTTATCTTTGCAAGGTTCCGCAAAATCAACTAACCCGAATCTTCCTTCTGGTTTTAATACTCTGAAGGATTCCGAAAGAAATCTGTTTTTATTCTTGAAATGATGTGCTGCCCTTCTGCAAACAACAACATCAAAACTATTGTCTTCAAACGGAAGTTTTTCCACGTCTCCTACGACAAATGATATATTCTTCACTCCCTCCTCTCTTGCAACATCCATCGCACGTTCCAGCATCTTATCAGTTCCATCGTATGCTGTGACGTGTTTTGAAAGTGGGGCGATCCTGACTGCAGTGAAACCAGTTCCCGAAGCCAGATCAAGACAGATATCGGTACTTTTGGTGTTTATCATCTTCAAAAGGATATCCAGGTCCTTGCCTTTCTTATGACTCATGCTGTTCCTATAATTTTCCGAATTTTTTGAAAAAAAATCTTGATATTTATCGCCCATTGACTGCGATTACCTAATTGTATTTTACCTGGATTTTTAGCGGGAAATGATTAAATACAATCAAAAGTCGACCTAAATTTTATTCAAATTCATTTCCTCATATTATTTTAGACTAAATTGTCAGACTAACTGGTATAAGAATTTTCCAAAAATATATTTTACTTGTAATCATTCAGTCAGGATGAAAGCACTGTTCATAGGTGGAAGCGGATACGTTGGAAGGAATCTGATGAAACGGCTCGAATACGAGCAAATTGACTATTATTCAAGACATAAAATACAAAATGAAGGTTATGACAAATTTAAATGGATTGAAGGAGATGTGGCTGATTCTGAAAAATTGATTCCATTAGTCAAGAATTATGATACAATATACTATTGCAGTAATTCATACTCTAACGATGAACAGGAATCATTCAATGTCAACGTTAAAGGAATAAAGGACGTTGCAGCAGAAGTTAAGAGGATTGACAAGAATCAGAGACTCGTGTACTTTTCATCAGTAAACGTTCATTACGGCACAAATCAGTATTTCAGGACAAGGAGAACTGGAGAAGACAATGCCACTCTTGTAAAGAATCATTTGGTTGTAAGATTATCATTTGTTTTTGGAGGAGAGGGAGATAACTTTATCACTCTTCTTCAAGACTCATTTAAGAATGGAGTTGAAAAATTTCCAAGGGCAGGACGAGTTTGCCCAACTCATATGGACGACCTGGCGGAAACATTGAAAAAAAGCGAGAGTATTGTCGGGGCAATTTATACGAACAGCAGTTCTATGATAACTTTTCTGGATGCACTTAATATTTATGGAAAACAATTTGGTAAAAATGAAGTCAAAGATGCGAGTGGCTTCCTGAACAGAAATTATGGCGAGAAACTATTGGAAGAGAAGGTTATCGACAAGATTACTTACGACAGGGTGACAACAGACTATTACAGAGAGACTAGTTCAGTTATCAGGTTTGTAAAGGATCAGAGGAAATTTGAGGATTACGTAAGTAACCTGCCTAAAGCATAACGTGGCCAATGGCTTCCCTGTAAATAAAAACGCTCAATTTCGAAAGATATTTCAGGTTATATTCACTGATAAGGTCTTTGAATCTTTCATCATCTGACAGTGCGGAAAGATAACCGTACGCATTTGAAACATGGCTGCTTGCCGCTAACAGGTAGGCTGCCCTGACATCTCCCGCGTTCATTTTTGATTTAAGGTCCAGCCAAACGTCATCTGCGTGATTTAACTTCTTTCTGTGATCATCGGAGAGGACGACATCTGAATCAGTTAGATTTTCATGAAGTTTATCCGCCATTTCCAGTAATTCTCTTGTAAAATTTACACGGCTACCTGTAGAGATAGCCAGTCCCAGGGACGATAATGCCAGATTAACGCTTGCTTCATACTTAAAATAGACTGAATCAGCCCTGATCTCCTCTCCCAGAAGATCACAGAACTTAAATTTGGGATTTTCCTTGTTTTCGTCACCCGTTTCCATAACCGCTAATTTTTATAAACTATTTACACTTAATTGAAAAGAATAGCTCTGGGCAGATTCGAACTGCCGTCGGCGGGTCCAGAGCCCACTATGCTTGGCCACTACACCACAGAGCTTTGCACAGTTATTTATCTTAGATATTAAAAAGTTCACATTGCCGAAACACTGATATTTTCTCCATCAGAGGCTTTACGGCTTACTCACTTGCGGAGATTTTAAATTTAGGAGTTAGTTGCATTTCTTAGTGAAAAGGGAAATCATGGCAAAATAGTTATAAAATACGGAAATATGCTATTGTGAAAAACTGGTCCATCCATTTCTATTTCGATGAGAATTTCGACTGGAAAATTTTTGAAAAGGCCTTTGAGGAGACTTTTGAGCTCGTGAAAGGAGAGAAAAAATTATTGCCAGAAGATGAACAGCAGGTAGTTGTAAAATATGAATTAAATTTAAGGGAGATCAGAAACGGGAAAAAGCCCATTGGCTTCTATTCAGATCAAACTGACCTATCAATTATTTTCCCAACAGATAGGAAAGAAATGATTATAAGCAGGTTGTCACCAAGTGAGAACATTCACGAAATTGGTGAAAAGATAGGAAAAATCCTCAAGTCAAAGAAAATAAAATTTAAAGCAGATTACGATAAAATGTTACTCATAAATGTCCTGAAGGAAAAAAGATAAATTATTCTGAGTAATTTTACATATCATAATATTAAAAACTTAAGCCGTTTTCCAAAGTTATGGAAAAAGTTGCGGCCAGATCGTATTGTTCATCTGCTAATCTTGGGTCAGGGTTCGACTCTTTTGGTCTATGCCTCAACGCATTTTACACCGATGTTGAGATTTCCAAATTGACCAACTCTAGCAGTGGAAACAGACAATGGTCAAAAATTGATAATAATTCTACGGACGGGGATCTTATAACATACATGACCAAATACGTTTCATCAGTATTCGGAATTGCTGATAAGTTAAGCGTTAGAGTCAATTCAACCATTCCCATTGGCAAGGGACTGGGAAGCAGCGGTGCGCTTGAAGTTGGAATCTGCAAAGCAATAAGTTTTCTGTATGATATTCAAGTAAGTGATAAAGAACTAATCCAGATCAGTTCGAAGGGTGAAAAATTTATTTCAGGTTCAGACCACAAGGACAATGTAGCTGCAAGCGTAACTGGCAATCTAAGCGTAGTCCATTCGGATTCTCCCCTAATATTCTCCAGCGTAAAAGTCTCAGGAAAAATTTCCTTTTTATTGATTGTCCCTGAAATTCAGGAAAGTGATAAAACGAAACAGAATAGGGCCCTGCTACCAAAAACTGTTCATTTTAGAGACTCACTTTTTAATTTGAGATATTCCAATTCAATACTGATGGGACTGCAAACGGGCTCAGAGGAACTTATAAAATTTGGTTGCAATGACAACATTGTAGAGCCTGCAAGGTCAAAAAAATACAGCTTTTTTTATGAAATAAGGGAAATTTGCCTAAAGAATGGTGCGCTGGGAGCGACATTAAGTGGTGCTGGGCCTTCCATTATTGTGTTTTACAGAAGCGGAGAATCCACAGAGAAGATTGAAAGGTACGTAGCAGAATACTTTTCAGGTAAGAATATTAAGGTGAAACTAATTCAATCAAGTACCGGGGAGGGAGTTAAGGTTGAGTTCAGATAAAACACCAATTAGGGATAATGTAATAGAGCCTGCCTACCCTTTAACATTCCCTATTTTTCAGACCGGTTCGTATGCAATTCCTCAGGGAGAAAAATACAGGTATGGCAGGGAAGCCAATCCAACTGTGGAGGAACTCTGCAGGCAAATTTCAATACTGGAAGAAACTGAAACAACAGTTTGTTTCTCTTCCGGAATGGGAGCGATAACAACAACCTTAATGGCACTTTTAAAGCCGGGAGATAGAGTAATAACTACAATTGACAGTTTTGCAAGGTCTTCCAGATTTATCAGGGATTTTCTCTCAAATTGGGGCATCAAGAATATTATCAGCGAACCTGGAACAGAAAATTTGTTGAATCAAATAAATGAAAAAGCCACAGTTTTCATAGAAACAATATCAAATCCATCCCTGAGGGTATATAATATAGAGAGAATAGCAAGAAGAGTTCACGATTTTGGAGGCGAACTCATCTGCGATGCAACATTCTCAACACCGTTGAATTTGAGATCACACTCACTTGGAGCAGATATTGTCATCAACAGTCTATCAAAGTTTATGTCAGGGCATAATGATACAATTGGGGGGAGCGCATCCGGAAGTCTTGAATTGCTGACTGAGGTTGATAAATTGAGGCGGACTCTCGGAACAAATATGGACCCAAATACAGCATATTTAATAATAAGAGGACTCAAAACTCTAGGTCTCAGGATGAAAGAAATCAACAAAAATGGAATAAGTGTTTCACGAAATCTTCAAACTGTTAAAGGTGTCAGCAATGTAAATTATCCAGGGCTGGATTCACACCCCGACTTTAATTATTCCAGAGATGTCCTAATAGGTTATGGGGGAGTCATCACTTTTGATATTGAAAATCTGAAGGGAAGGCACAATGAATTTTTTAAAAATCTAAAAATCATACAAGCAGCCAACACTTTGGGCGGTGTTCATTCAGTAATATCACATCCCAAAACAATGTCCCACAGATCATTGTCTCAGGAGGAACTTAAACTGGTCGGGATCGGCGACAATACAGTGAGGCTGTCTGTTGGAACAGAGGACGCTGAAAATATACTGGAAGACTTAAAAAATGCCATTGACAAACTGTCGTGAATTCACAGCCTTCTCCTAAATTGCCTCATATACAAATTTCTTATTATAAAACTTGAAGCTAAACTGATTGCGAATATCACGTAAATCAATACAGTTTCAGTATTTGCATTTGTTATTATTCCGAAAAAATTAAGCAAGTAAATTGCAAGGTAACCGAGTATAAGAATAATTAAACCACTGTACCTAAGAATCAGAGGAAATCTCACGTAATTTGGATTTCCATTGATCACAGAAACTCCTATTATTTGATTCAATTCTTTCTCAATCTGACGCTTCTGTCTGGATCTTGGGCATTGAGGGCTGGAAATTACACTCCTCGCATCTTCTAGTGTCTGTTTTGCACTGCTCCCATCGCCATTGGATTGGTAAAGTCTGGCTAACTCCATTTCCATTTTTGCAATTTTTACGCAGTTCCCAGGAGGCATCATCTTTTCATATTCAACCTCATTCTGGAGCTTTTGAATTTTAACGTCAATATTCTCCATGATTCCATTTCTCCATCATTCTTAGCATTTAATCTTTGGCCAATATATCCATCCTAAAATGGAAATATAAAGCATAAACTTTATCCAAAAAAGTAAGTTTTGAATATGGAGGAATTATTCATATCAACAATTGAAACCCCTAATATAGGGCAATCATTTTTTACTTTTTCAATATTACAATCCGTTGAAAGATAAGGAAAGTTCACTTGATATTTATGCATTCATTAAAAATTACAGGAAATTCATTGCAGATTCATTCATAAAGAAGATTTACGAATTGGGCGGAGGTAAATTTATTCTCCAAATTCACAATCAAGAATTGAAGAAAGGATCATTCTATATTGATATCACTAAAGGACTCAGTCTGATGGACGCTGAAAGGGGGCAGGAGGCCGGTAGTCTTGCAATGTTTCTCAGGAAGAGACTTTCAGATAAAAAAATAAAAGATATTTACCAGATTAATTTCGACAGGGTTGTAAGAATAGACATGTACAACGGCTATTCGATTGTGATGGAGTTGTTCAGGGAGGGGAACCTCATAATTCTTCAAGATGATATAATTGAATATGCCTTTTATCCAAGGGAATGGAGGAACAGAAAAATTATAAAGGGGGAAAAATATTTGCCCCCATCCTTAACAGATCCACTTTCTATGACAGAAGGGGAAAAGAAAAAAGTGTTATCGGAAAGTAAAGCATCATTAGTTCAAACACTCGCAACCAGATTTAATCTGGGTGGAGAATTTTCTGAAGAGATATTATATCGGGCCAATATCCATAAGGATCTGAAATCAGCGGAAGCTTTTGATAAACTTGAGATTTTACAAGCACAGTTAGAAATTTGCTTAAAGGAAACGGAGGAAAATAAGGGATACTTCTATGAAGATCTAGAAATGGGTTCTCCAATAAGGCTTAATTTTTTGAAAATGGAAGTGAGTAAGGAGTTCGACAATTTTAACGATCTCCTGTGCGCCATGTTGGAGTCAGCACCCACAGAAAGTCCGGTCAACATTAAGATTAAAAGAATTACTGAAAGTCAGGAAAGAACAATAGCCGAGTATGAAAAGCTTTCAGCAAGAGACAGAGAAAATGGCAACTTCATAGCATCAAACTTTCAGACTATATCAAAATTAATCAATTTTGGAGCAAAGTCAGATGATACCAGCTTAAAAATAGATGGAAATGAATTCACATTAATTTCAAAAGATAAGGCAAAGAAAGTCTTAAGATTAAAGGCAGAAAATGGGATGGAGCTGGAACTGTTCTATGATAAATCAGCAGGAGAGAATATGACAAGATACTACAACTCATCCAAGGATTATCTTGAAAGGATCGGTGGGGCAAGAGAAGCGCTTCAAAACTCACTTAAAGGACTGGTAAGGGAGCAGGATTCCAAAAAAGCACAAAGACAGAGACTCTGGTTTGAAAACTACCATTGGTTTTACACAAAAAATGAGCATCTTGTGATATCCGGCAAAAATACAGATACCAATGAAAAAGTGGTGAAGAAACATATGGGAGAAAGGGATATTTATGTACACGCAGATATGTACGGTGCCCCAAGCACTGTTATTAGAAACGAGAATAATTCAGAGATTACTGAGGAGGAGATCAATGAAGCAGCAGCATTTGCAGTCAGTTTCTCCAGGGCATGGCAAAATGGTCTCTCATCAGGTTCAGCGTACTGGGTAACCCCACTCCAGGTAAGTAAGACACCAGAATCTGGACAATACGTTAGAAAAGGTTCCTGGATTGTAAGGGGGAAGAGGAACTATCTTTTCAATCTCCCACTCAAGTTAACAATCTCTCTCAAAGAAATTAAGAATATGAAAATTCCAATGATCTCTCCTTTTAGAGAAGATAATGAAGGAATCACTATCATCCCCGGCAACACAAAGAGAGACAGAGTTGCCAGAGATATTGCGAAAAAAATGGATGTAGATGCTGAAGAAATTTTACGAATCCTCCCTTCCGGAAACAGTGATATTATTTAATTTTCTTAAGTTCATTCTTTAAATTTTCCAAAACTTTTACGTCTTCCGGATCAATTGACCTGTTCACAGCGGCTTGAACTGTAACAAAATCTATAAAATGAAGCAGATAAAAGAGTTTCTGGAATTGACTATCTCCCTTTGGAACTATATGGACAAAACTCAAACCACTTCCTTTTTCAACTAATTCAAGTCTATTTGTGTTTCTTGACTCGGCACCTTCAATGACTATGAAGAAGAACTTTGAAGACATTTCTTCATTCATCAAAAGCGGAACCAATTCATTGTGATTCTGCTCAGACAAAGTGTGACTGACCGCAAACATCTTGGAGTTTTCATTGAACTGTGTTTTAAACCTGTAACTCATTGCTTTAAACGGCTCCCAGGATAAAATGTATGGAATCTTACCACTGTCCGTTATTTTCTGGGCAAGATTCCAGGTGGGAGATGAATTTGATTCAAGGGCGTCAAGTAGCTTCAGTGTTTTCTCAATCTCTTCGTTATTGATGTCCAGAAATGAATTCACCAGTGGCATCAAAAGGTAACCTATTGCCTCTCTCGGTTGCAATCCTTTTGGAACATTGATACATTCATCGCTCAAAGATTCCAGTTCTCCTCCAGTGGTGATAGAATGGATCTGTATCCCTCTTTTTTTCGCCTCCCTCACTGTATTTAGGGTCTCTTCTGTGTTGCCAGAGTAGCTTACAGCGACAAAAAAATAACTTTTGTTGACGAATTCTGGAAGTTCATATGAATCTACAACTATAACTGGTTTAGCAGAATACATTTCTGCAAATATTCTTCCAGCAACGCCTGATCCGCCCATTCCAGAAATTACAATGCATGTTGAGGATGAATGATCTGACTTAAATTTTGATGTAAAACCTATCTGTTCCTTAAGTGAGAATACCTGTTTTAGAAATGGATGTGATGGCATGATAATTCAACCAATTTAAATTGGGGAAATAACAAGGAAAAAACCCCAAACGGCTGGTAGTAATGCAAGCAATGTTATTGTTATGTATATCATTGTTTTAACGGACACAATACAGTATCATTCCTTTTTTTATTAAGCTTTTCTTTGGGCATAGTTTCTTGCAAAGATAAGGGCAATGTTTGGCACATCTTTCCGAATTCTGGAGGAAATTGCTAACGTATTCTCTAGGTTCTCTGGAAAAAGGTCAATATCAATGAAAAGAGATATGACTCAAAGGCAATATTCAACCAATTTGATTCTGAAACCCTGATTTCATGAAATAAGAATGCATCCACGCTCGCAAAAGGATCATCCTGAGAGGGCGCTAATAGTAAGACGGACAGGCAAGACATTAGGGGAAGATTCTAATGATTCCAAAGGCCTCAAAAAAAGATGGAACATTGAGATATATTTCTCGGGTTTGAAGAGGGCAAAGGAGGAAAGAATAAAGGCAGCAATTCTGAATCCGTGTTTCAGGAGATTGCCTTAAGCCACAATTGGATCTACAGTTGAAGATGACAAATGCTTATTGAAATATGCAACACACTTTTTTGGGGAACTAAAATTATTTATAGAGTGGGTTCATCTTACTCTTACTTAACAATAAATGAACCGGAGGTTGAGTAAGCTATGAAATTCAGTAATACCATAATTGTAGTTTTCATGGTATCACTAATAGCTGTTTCTCCGGTTTCATCTTCAGTAGTTTCTGCACAGTCGGATCAATACGTGAATTCATGGTTTGCAGCTGGGTCTATGGAGAGGTACAGTATCTCAATTAACAATTCAGGAAGTAATTATGAAGGATCACTAAGCATTCAAATTCAAAATACCTTTGGAAATGGAACATATAATTGGACTGGTTCATCCTCACCTGGCCTTCCAGATACGGGGAATTTTGTTGAGCCGCAGTTCTATCCTGATGTAATGATGGGTCCATTTCAGGCGGTGAATTCTTCCGTATTAATGGCCTACAATAGTAACGAACTCAGATGCCAGCTCTATGGCATGAGCATCTATAGCCTTTTCAGGGGGTACGATTATGGAAATGTCTCTGAAATTTATTCAGGATTTATTTATAACACAACAATTGGAAGCTTCTGCACGGACAAAGTGGTCATTAGTGCCCCTAATGTTAGTATACAGTCCTACATAGACCAGAAGAGTGGCATACTTGTCACATTCCATTATTACCATTGGTATAATGAAACCCAGCATTATATCAATTTCAGCGCAATTCTCATTGGAACAAATGTTAATACCACACTCACTACACTGAAAGAGGTTAATGGTTCATCTTACACTTTATCAGAAGTTATAATTGCAGTGGCTGTTCCACTTTTGGTTTTTCTTCCAACTGTTTGGATTATGAGAAGAAAACGGGCAAAGAGATGATGAAGAAAATGTCTTCAAGAACGCTCTTGCAAAAAGAAATCCCAGAGATAGGCATCTGATCCAAATCCAACTACATCTGGCAGGTTGTATTTTATTTTTATACATTCCCGTTTGAAAAAAAAGAAATTGAGAAACGGATCATCTCGAAAGAGACATAGTCATGCAGTGCGCTCCGCCGTACCCACCAGTTATCTCTTCAAGATTAATTTCTATATAATCAACCCCAAATTCGTTCATTCTATTTTTATTTGGAAACATTCTTTCTTCCAAGCCAGATTTATCAACTCCTATCTGGTCTACGAGCTCTTTTGACATCACACCATTTTTTAAAAGTTTCTTGAAGACTGCATACGAGTCAATGCAAACAATCTTCGAATTCGAAAGAGTCAAGAAATTTGAAGAATAACATAACTGTTCCAGTGGATCAATGTTAAGGATTGAAAATCCCTTAGCCTTGATGTATTCATAAAGTGTGGTTGTCTCCGATGGGGAAAATTTATCATCATTCCGGACCATTGTGGTACCCACTGCCTTCTTCATCAGAATTTCGGATCCAATTGCAACGCTTTCAGATGCTATATTGAAATAGGTATCCAGATGCATATTGTTCAGAAGATCTTTCACCTGAAACTCGTACTTTGGATTCTCAACCAAAAATACTTCATCGTGTTTCATCAAACCCGAATTAAGCGCCGACATAGCGCCCTCTTTAGATGTTCTTGGTCCAGTTCCAATCAGGCCAAATTCTCCCATTGGTATATAATCGCCTCCTTCAAATGATGTCTCCTCACCCACTCTAAACGTGTTCTCCTTTCGGAGTTTGTGAGTCCAAATGAAATTTGTAAGGTCCGGTTCTTTATTTCGTTGCGGCAGCCTCATTCTACCACCTATAACCCCCTCAGAAGTTACAGCCTGTTGGTCTCTCATGAAATATAGATTTGTGAGTGGGATGTTTGAAAAAATCTTAGGATAATACATATGGAGTTCATCATCCACTCTGATATCTATGGAAGGGCACAAAATCATTATGTTAAAAAGTGTATCAGGATCCATGTAAGGCAGATTCTTTTTTAATTCATTTTTGCCTTTCTGTGCCTCACTCAAGTCGCCGTAAAACTGGATTTCGTCCAAAACCTTCTTTTCCATTTTTTCTCTAAATGAATGATCTCTTGTCGCCAGATCATTGCTGATTTCCCTTAGCAGATTCACCTTTACTCCATTTTCCTCAAGTACTTTCTGCAAGTTCTCATGCTCTTTGAGTGCTACGTTTTTGTTAAATGGTCTTTCAAAGAGAAATGCTCTGGGAGAAATCATTGCATAATCTATTTCCGTTCCAGGTCTATGCATAACCACTTCCCTAAGTGTGTCCCACTCCTTTTTTGCAAACATTAACTTACCACATCCGAGAAATAGTAAAAATCGTCATACTTCAGGAGTCTGATACTTTCGTTTTTATAATCCTTGTAAACCTTACCTTTTACAGTTACTTGTTTAAAGTCCCTCTCATTCAAAAGCGTCATTTCATCTCCCTGTCTGTTAATTACTATGAATTTTTCCTCAATTGCCATTTCCCCTGTATTTCTAATCCTATCAAGGCTTATTGTGGCCTTCCTCATTAGTTTCGGCTCATTTACACCGGGGGAAATAACGAAAATTCCTGAAGAAGTCTTACCCACATAGATATATTTTTCCTTATTGACATAAATTATAGATCCCTTTTCAAAATCAAGAATTCTCAGCATGTACGTGAAACGGAAAAATTGTTTTCCATCGCGAATCCCCGCAAGAGAACTGGAAACTATCAACTGGCAAACGTCTCTCTGAACAATTTCCCTTGAAAACGTGTCACCGTCTTTCTTTTTGCCTAGATATACGTCTACGCCTTCTTTTACGTTTACAACCTTTGAGATAAACGAATTTGGATCCTTTGTCTGGGTTGTTTCAACCCGCTTTACAAGTTCATTCGCTATATTTTCCAGTTCAGGATTTAACCTTTCACTGAAACCTCGAATTTGTACCTTAGCTTCATAGTAAGAACCGGTGATTTTATTGCACGTTGGGCAACTGATGCTATCTCTGGTATACGGCACATTAACCTGAAAGACTCTCTCAGAAATTTCATCATTTCCCAACCTGAGGTCAATAGAAATATCCATTGACGCTTCATCTTCTAACTTATTCAAACCAAAATTGTTTATCTCCTTTACCGCAAACGGAGTGTTGGCTGAAAATTCCTTTGCTACAGTTTTGAACCAAGCAATTTCTGGCTCTCTGTGAGACCAGTAGTTTCCCACCTTAATTGATCCGCACTTTGGACAGGTTGTTTTGTTTATTACCGAGGGCTTATTAATTTCCAATGCTTCCCACATACATTCCGAACATATTCCCGAAAACAAAGCTTCTCCGACACCACACTTTACGCATTTCATAAATTATTCTATTCTCCTTCCCTGTAAATACTCCTTAATCAATGCATGGGCAATAAGAGTTTTTCTTATTTCTGTTGTTCCGGCCCCAATTTGGCCTAATATTGCATCCCTGTGCAACCTATTAATTCCTGTATCTTTTATATATCCAGCTCCTCCGTGTATCTGAATGGCATCGCGTGCGATTTCTTCAGATATCAGGGCAGAATATAGTATGGAGGATGCAGCGTCTTTTGCATTCATAGGATCCTCACTCACTTTTGAAAGCGAATCATAAGCAAGTAATCTGGCTGCCCTGTATTTTGTGAACATCATTGCTATTTTATCCTGTATCATTTCAAACTTGTACAGAGATTCTCCGAACTGCTTTCGTTCAATCGAGTATGATATAGTCTCGTCTATTGCCCTTCTCGAAAGTCCTATGAATATAAATGACAGAATGGCTCTTTCAGAATTCAGACCGCCTAAAATAATGGCTTTTCCCCCATTTTCTTTTCCTATCAAACGGTTTTCCTGCAGTTTCAAATTGCTAAAGTATACTTCTCCCGTGGGAGACCCTCTCATTCCCATTTTGTCGAATTTCTTGCCTCTGGAGAATCCTTCGTCCGAACTGAGAACAACAAACGCTGAATGTGAATCTCCAGTCTTCGCGTATGTAAGGAAGAGATCCGAATATGGTGCATTTGTAATGTATGTCTTCGATCCATTAAGGACGAATTTTTTACCAATTTTTTCTGCTTTACTCTTCATGCTAAGTGCGTCGCTGCCTGAACTTGGCTCAGTTAGACCGAGAGAACCTATCCATTCTCCGGAACAAAGCTTAGGAACAAATTCGTATCTTTGTTCCTCACTTCCATTTCGGAATAAATTATCCAGGGTTAGATTGCTGTGCGCTCCGTAGCTCAACGCTAAAGGCGGGGACGAATATCCCAGTTCTTCCTCTATAATTGCCTGCCCCATATATCCTAGACCCGTACCTCCAAATTCTTCCGGGATCGTCATGCCAAGATATCCCATCTGGCCCATCTTCCTAAATATATCAATAGGAAAATAATCTTCCAGATCCATCTTGTTTGCTATGGGCTCAACGTATCGGGATACAAACTCTCTGACGTTTTTTCTCAGTTCAGAATAGATCTGTTCCTTTTCATCCATTAAATCCACCAGCCTTTTTAACAAAATAACCTTATTTATGGTTTATAAGAAAGGGACTATCTTCCTATCCCCTTTTTAAATTTTTCAATAGAGTCTCTGATCTCTCCGACGGAAGCTTCGTTCTCAAGAGTGCTGATGTCTCCAGGAACTTCATCCAGATATACTGCTTTTAAAAGGCGTCTCATTATCTTTCCGCTTCTAGTTTTGGGCAGGGAGTCGACTATATGGATTTCATCCGGAACGAGGATCGGGCCCATTGTATCTCGAATATCCTTTTTTAATTTCTCTGAAAGTCCCTCTTTCCTGATCCCTATCTTTGGAACTACAAAACTAACAATTGCTTCGCCCTTTATTGAATCCTTCCTTCCGATTACTGCAGCTTCAGATATTTCTCCACTTGCAACAAGAGCATCCTCAATTTCTATCGTACCTATTCTATGGCCAGAAACCTTAATGACTTCATCTGACCTTCCAAGAAGCCAGTAATAATTATCCTTATCTTTCATGGCATAGTCTCCGTTAAAATATATGCCTTCGAATCTTGAGAAATACACCGACTTATAACGTTCTGGATCTTCATGAATAGTGAGCATTAAGCCCGGCCAGGGTTTTTTTATGCAAATATATCCTTTCTCATTTATACCTACCTCTTCCCCGTTTTCATCTAGGATAATAGGCTCTATTCCCGGCATTGGAAGTGTGGCAGATCCGGGTTTTAACAGCCCAATTCCAAGATTGGAGGAGGGACTGATCACGAATCCGCCCGTTTCGGTTTGCCAGTATGTATCTATTACTGGGCATCTCTTGTTTCCTATCACATTATAATACCATTCCCATGCCGCTGGATTTATTGGTTCACCCACTGTTCCCAATTCCCTTAACGAAGAAAGGTCGTGCCTTTTAGGATAACTCTCTCCGTATCTCATTAGCATCCTTATGGCAGTTGGTGAGGTGTATAGGATATTTACAGCATACTTCTCGATTATTTGCCACATCCTGTCTGCCTCCGGATAATTTATTGCACCTTCATACATTATTGAAGTTAGGCCAAGTAGCAAAGGAGCGAAGATTATGTACGTGTGACCTGTAATCCAACCTATATCAGCAGCACACCACCATCTGTCATCTTCTGAAGGGTCAAAAGCCCACTTAAGTGTGTTTGCAGCCCACACTCCATATCCGCCCGTGCTATGAACCACTCCTTTGGGCTTCCCGGTGGTACCGGAGGTATAGAGAACAAATAGAGGATCATTTGAGTCCAGCCACTCAGGTTCAACAAAAGATGACTTTTCGGATGTGATCTCGTGATACCAGTAGTCTCTCCCCTCCTCCATCTCCACCTTGATATCAACATGTTTTACAACTACACACTCCTCCACGGTTGGGCAATTCTCCAGTGCTTCGTCAACAATATTTTTTAATTGGATAATTTTTCCTCCACGTCTTCCACCATCAGCAGTTATAACCATTTTTGCCTTGATGTTGTTAATTCTTTCCGACAGTGCCTGAGAACCAAATCCCGAGAAAACAACTGAAAATACCGCTCCAATTCGTGAAGCCGCCAGCACTGCAACTACAGCTTCTATAATCATCGGGAGATATATCACAACTGTATCTCCCTTTACAATTCCCGAATCTCGCATGGCAAGAGCCATGGCATTTACTCTTTTCAAAAGACCATGATAAGTCACAATTTTTTCTTCTCCATTCTCGCCTACCCAGATTATAGCCGCCTTGTTCCTTCTAAAATTCTTAAGGTGCCTATCCAAAGCATTGTATGAAAGATTCAGTCTGCCCCCTACAAACCATTTGTAAAACGGTTTTTTTCTGTCATCAAGTACCTGATTCCATTTTAAGTGCCAGTCGAGAATGTTTGCCTGCTCATTCCAAAATTCATTTGTATTTTCAATAGAGCTTTTGTAGAATCTTTCATATGTTCCTCTTTGAAATGAAAAGGAAGAATTTGTTGGCAGCGAGTGTTCTTCAGTCATCTAGAGGAATTGCTTTAAACATATTTTACGTTTTCTGGATGTTGAATTTTTGAAAATTTATTAATAAAACTCTCAGTTCTCCGTAAGTTAATTTATGCAAGGGATGGGATTCGAACCCACGAACGCCTACGCGACTGAATCTTAAGTCCAGCACCTTTGGCCAAGCTCAGCAACCCTTGCTTAACCCTGAAGTGATTTTAATGTAAAATATGTTTTCATTTATACATTCAATTTTCTAATCCTTTTATATACGGATTATGAATAAGAGACCATGGTATTTCAAGGAGGATTACCAGAAAATGGTGAAGTAGTAAATTTCGAGGTCGAAGAAGAACCTAAGTGGGTAAGAGTCAAACTTGCAGACGGTTCTGTGCTCCAAATTAAAATGGAGATTGTTGCAATTCTGAGAGGAGGAAACGATCCCAATACTGGCATGCCAATCTACATGGTGCAGGCTACAAATATTATAAGAATGAATCAGGTTCCAAAGGAACTGATTAAAAAAGACAATAAATCAGAAAAGAACACAAATGGTAACCTTTACAGATGATAAAAAATCGGAAATAGACGCCCTTGATGAAAAAATACTTGAGATGCTGAGACTAAATAGTCGTTTTACAAACAATGCCATAGCTTCAGTGTTAAAGGTATCTGAGGGAACCATTCGAAGGAGGATCAGAATTCTCCAGGAAAAGAAAGTGATCAAAAGGTTTACCATTGAGACAAAAGACCAAAAGGAAGCGATAGTTCTCTTGAAGTACGATTTCAATATGAAAAGGGAAATCATGGAGACAATCTCAAAGGTATCAGGGGGAATTTATGAAGTTTCAGGTAAATCGGACCTCGCAATTGTAATTCCATACCGTTCACTTGTTGAG
Organism: Thermoplasmata archaeon; assembly: GCA_021806345.1. The sequence continues at coordinate 28,548 of JAJZXP010000387.1, forward strand.
TTGAACGAGATAATTGATAATATAAGGGATATAAAGGGAATAAAAAATTCGGAAACCATGATCAGGTTAAAGTGATTTTTAAGGAAATTTACGAAAGGGTATTAATCAGATTTAGTCCAATACCCTGTTTTAACACTTGATCTTCCGAGCAGAAAGCCCACTCCATCATGAAGGGATGAATGCGAAATATTAATATGCCGGAAAAAATATCCAAAAGAATACCACAGGGCATGTGGGAATTTAAGCCTGATAGGCTCATAAAAGAGTGGGGATACCAGCATCGGTGTTCTTTCCGAAACCATTTGAACGAGAGAACGTGTACCGATGAAATGGAAACCTTATTCTTCAAAGGTGGGTGGATGTCAGGAAACAAGTGATTTACTATGTCAGAAGAAAACAACATAATCTACGTGGGAAAAAAACCGACAATGAATTACGTTTTGGCAATTGTTACGCAATTTAATAACAATGTTGATAAAATAGTTATTAAAGCAAGGGGTAAATCCATTAGCAAAGCGGTGGACATTGCAGAAATTACAAAAAACAAGTTCATTCTAGCTGCAAAGTATTCGAAAATTAACATTGAAACTGAAAAAGTTCAAGGGGAAAGAGGAGAGTCAAACGTATCCTCAATCGAGATAACTCTTTCAAAGTAATTTTTTATTAATTCTTATCAAAGTTTTTCTTAAAAAACTTAAATTGCTATCCTGCCATTCAGACCTGTTGATTTAATGTCGGAAGTTCTCAAAATTAGCGTTGACCTCACGGGCAGACTGGAGAAAATCAATAGAAGACTTTTACAGGTCATAGAATCTGATAATGTTCATCTAACTGAAATGGCAGATTACACAGTCTCGTCCGGTGGTAAGAGGCTCAGACCATTAATTGTATTACTTGTATATGAATTAAACACCAACGAATCATTGGAAAGAGCATTAAATCTTGCCGTAGCTTATGAAGTGATGCACACTGCAAGTTTAATTCACGATGATATTATCGATGAGGCACAGGAAAGGAGAGGAATGCCAAGCTTGCACAGAAAATTTGGCATGAATGACGCCATAGTTACGGGGGACTACCTATTCTCTGTCGCCTACAGACTTGGGGCAAATTATGGCAGTGAAGTTTCTGATGTTGTTGCAACTGCCGCCAGAAAACTTGCAGAGGGGCAGATAGAAGAGTCTGTGAATCTTGGCAATTTCGATCTCGATGAAGAAACATATTTTAGGATCATTTCAAATAAGACTGCCTATTTCTTTGGGGCGGGTGCGAAGACTGCGGCAATGATTGCAGGGTCGACTCAGGACGAGATAAGTAATATGTTTGACTTTGCGTATAACGTGGGCATGGCTTTCCAGATAGCAGACGATATCCTGGATATTGTTGGCAAGGAAGAATATACCGGTAAGCCGCCTTTTACTGATATAAAGCACAGTGCGCTCACTCTTCCAATAATTTATGCGCTGAAGAATGCTAAAGTTTCAGAAAAAGAACTCATAAAGGATCTTCTTGAGGGTAGGAAATCAGATGCAAAATCAATAGAGTCTGTGAAAGAGATTTTAATAAATACAGGTGCAGTTGATTATTGCGTTAAGAAGGCAGAAATGTTTATAGACAGGGCAATTGAATCGGAAAGATCCGCAAAGATGTCGCCAAATCTTCAAACACTATTCGAAATAGCTTACAGCGTGGTAACCAGGATTAGGATTTAGATGACAAGAATTTTGTTATTCACAGGAAAAGGAGGTGTAGGCAAAACAAGTGTTTCTGCTGCTACAGGATTAAGATGCGCTAATCTTGGCATGAAAACAATAGTTATATCAACAGACCCTGCACATAGCCTCAGAGACGCGTTTCAGGCCGAGATTGGAAATGAACCCGTAGAGATTATGAAGAATCTGTACCTACAGGAGATAAGCGTTACTGAGGCAATCAAGAAGTACTGGGATAATTTGAAGTTATACTTAACTGCACTGATGCGTTCTCAGGGGGTCGAAGGAATCGCGGCAGAAGAAATAGCCACTTTGCCAGGTTTTGATGAAGCCTCACAGTTGCTGTATATCCGACAGTATTTTATTGAAGGCGAATACGATGTGATAATTATGGACACTGCTCCAACGGGAGAATCGCTTAAACTACTGTCATTTCCAGAGGCTTTTTCCTGGTATATGGAAAGAATTTTTCCAATAAGTAGAAAGACTGCCAAGTTGATCAGACCTCTAATCAAGCCGTTCCTTGGCGTCCCCATTCCGGACGATAAGGTTTTTGGAAGCATTGAACAGTTATATTCACAAATGGGTGAAGTCAAGAATATTTTATCAGACCCTGAAACTACAACAATAAGGCTCGTTTGTAATCCCGACAGAATGTCATTTAACGAAACAAAGCGAGCGTACACCTATCTTCTAATGTACGGATATTTTGTTGATGCGCTGATTGTTAACAAGATATATGCTGAAGATACCGGCAATTTTTTGAAAAAATGGAGAAAGTCCCAATTGGAAATTTTAGGGGAAATCAATGATGCATTTGGAGATGTTCCCGTTTTGAAAATACCAATGAGCGCTAACGAACCCACTGGGGTAAAACTGCTGGAGGAACTTGGTGACACTTTATATAATGGAAAAGATCCAATCGAATTCATGGTAAAAAGTGAACCCCCCGTAAAATTCCTGAGTGTTGAAAAAGGAAAATATATAAGTATCAAAGTACCGTTTGCAAACAAGAAAAATACAGATTTACACAACAGGGGAGGGGAGTTGGTTGTCCAGGTCGATAACTGGAGAAGAGTATTCTTCCTGCCACAATCTATGAGCGACATGTCTCCAGTAAGCGCAGAATTTAATAACGGGCATTTGATAATTGAGATGAAGTAAAATGGTTGAAAAATCTATCGGAAAGAAAAATGGTAAATTCCATCTGGAAGTGGATATTGAGCTGCCTGAACTGAAGGAGTCAGCTGTGGATTTTGTGTCCATTTTAAAATCAGCAGCTGAAGAGGTCGTCGAAACAGGGAAAAAAATATTGACAAAAATAGATGGCACATCTGAAAAGGAAATAAAGAAGATCAAAATAAAATAAAGTCTTTAAAAAACACCACTACCGCTAATAAGGACGAATCAATTTCCAGAAATGGCAGACGTTCAAAAGACTAAAGAAGATGTTTTTAGCAGACTTGGGCTTGAAGATAAAAACTCAGGTACATATACAGACAGGTGGGAAAATTTTCAATCCAAAGACAGCATTAAAGTCACAAGTCCAATAGACGGTTCCTATCTTTGTGAAGTATCTATAACATCAGAATCCAACTATGAAAAGGCTGTGGAAAAACTGGCAAAAGCTTTTGAGGAATGGCGTGAAATTCCAGCTCCAAAGAGATCTGCTCTGATACACAAAATTTCTGATGGACTCGTTAAGTATAAGGCGGATTTAGGTAAAATTGTGAGTTTGGAAGTGGGAAAAACAACAGTTGAAGGACAGGGGGAAGTCCAGGAGATGATAGATGTGGGCTATTATGCAACTGGACTTGGGAGGCAGGTTTATGGAAATACCATTGCAAGTGAACGAGAAGATCACGTTCTGTACGAGAAATTCCAGCCATTAGGTATTGTTGGAATAATCACTGCATTCAATTTCCCATCTGCGGTATGGTCATGGAATTCATTCATTGCTGCAACAGTTGGAGACACTGTATTGTGGAAACCTTCCTCCAAGGCCGCACTGACATCTGTGGCTGTAATAAAAATAATTCAAGAAATTGTGGAAAAAGAGGGAGTTCCTAATGTTTTCTCCCTTATAAATGGAAGAGGATCCCAGATAGGAGATAAGCTGGCAAGGGACAAGAGAATACCTCTGGTATCATTCACAGGATCTGTGAAAACCGGAAGACACATCTCGACAACGGTATCTGAGAGATTTGGAAAAGCTATACTCGAGTTGGGTGGAAATAACTGCGCCATTGTAAGCGAAAAAAGCGATATGGAAATTGCACTGAAAGGGGTTGGTTTTGGGGCTCTTGCGACCGCGGGACAGAGATGCACAAGCACAAGAAGAACTATAATCAATGAGAAAATCTATTCTGTTTTTACTGAGAGACTGAAGAACGCATATTCGAAGGTGAAGGTAGGCAATCCACTTGAGGATGGAGTTTTGGTTGGACCACTGATAGATAGAACCGCAGTTGAAACCTTCGAAAAGGCAGTTAAAAAAGCAATTGAACAGGGAGGGAAACTGCTTTATGGAGGAAAAGCAATGGAAAAGGAAAATGGCGGATATTATGTTGAGCCTACAATAATAGAAGCAAATTCGGAAATGGAAATTACAAAGGAAGAAACCTTCGCACCTATTTTGTATACGTTCAAATATTCTAAACTGGATGAAGCGATGAAAATACATAATTCCGTCCCTCAGGGGCTTTCCTCAGCTATATTCACAACCGATTTGCGAGAAGAAGAATTCTTCCTTTCAGCAAAAGGGTCTGACTGCGGAATAGCAAATGTCAACACAAGTACTGCTGGCGCTGAAATTGGAGGTGCATTCGGCGGTGAAAAAGAGACAGGAGGAGGCAGAGAAAGCGGAAGTGATTCTTGGAAGGCCTACACACGAAGAATCACGATAACCAAGAATTATGGAAACAAGCTTCCTTTGTCGCAGGGAGTTAAATTTGATCTTTAACACCAAAGAGAAAAATAAATTTAAACCACATTATTTAAAATAATTAGTGCATGCATGATAGTGTTTCTATCTACGTTCAAATTATATTTAAAATTAAATAAATATTTATTTTTATGGAAATTGCTGAATCAATTCTTCATTCATCATATAAAAGTGTTTTGAGTACCACTTAAATAAGATAATCGGTTAACTAAATATGGTAGACGCAAATCAAAATGAAGACTCAACCGATCAGCCTAAACTTCAAAAGGGTTCAGTCGGAACTTGGCAGTCTGCTTTCTACTCGCTTGCTCAGGTCGGCCCTGCGGCTGACATAGCTATTTTGCTTGTTGGAACATTTAAAGACGCTAAGTTATATTCAGTTACCGCAATAATCGTTGCCTGGCTGATTTATGGATTATGGATGGTTACTCCATACGAATTCTCAAAGTTAAGATCAAACGCAGGAGGATATTATGCATATTCTGCAGCAGCGACAGGCTCGGGGTTTTACGGTCCTGCGACTGCATTCTCATGGCTTTACGAAAATATTACTTCATCTGCATTCGCAGTTTTGGGAATTTCATCTTTTCTGTTTCTTTTATCGTCAGAGATTTCCTCTTTAAGATATTTATGGGTTATCTTTGCTATTGGGATGATTATTTATATCACTGCAATTCCGTATTTGGGCATAAGACCATCAGTGCAATATACACTTATTACCGGTTTCCTGGAAGTCATGTTTCTATTTGTTGCATCAATAATTATTATAATTGAAGTTGGTCCAGGCAATTCCTTTGCTCCATTTGAACTCCCAGTTAACATTCTACCCGTGTTTTTTCTCTCAATGATTTTTGCAATAAGCGATTTCACCGGAATCGGGATATCTACAACCGTTTCGGAGGAGGTGGATGAACCAAAGAAAAAGATCAAAAATTCGCTACTTTTGTCATATCTCTTCTCTGGATTAGCACTGATTCCTGCAGCTTATGCATTGACAGTGGGATTCGGGGTATCAAAAATAGGAAATTTCGCAACTACAAGTGATCCAGGTTTGTATGTTTTCATGAAATATCTTGGTCCAATAGGAGGTATCTTACTGGTAATCTTCACCATTAACAGTTATCTCTCAAATGGAGTGGCAAAGACGAATGCAGTTAGCAGAGTATGGTTCTCTGCAAGCAGGGACAAAGTAATATTTCCACCATCATTTTCCGAGATACATCCAAAATATAAGAGTCCGTTCAAATCCATAAGAGCCTATATGATTATAATGATCTTTATAAATCTCTTATTTGGCGTCGTGTTTGGCCCGCAAACGGGAGCTTTAATTCTCCTAACTGGATCAGGAATAGGAATTATCTTTACACACATCTATTCAAATATTAGCTTAACACTATTTACCAGAAATCAGAAAGTCTTCAGGCTGCTTTGGCACGGTATTATACCAACGCTCTCCACTTTAATAGCAATTGTTGTCGTATTTTACACGGTTGAACAGGATATTCTGGCACAATATATTTCCCCTAGTTTGGATAATTTTGCCTATTCTGTTTCGGCCGTTTTCGGTGTAATTTGGTCCGTAGTTTTTGCGCTCTATATCTCACATTACTATGTAACGAGAAAGCCTAAAGTTGCAAAAAATGCTGGAACATATGATGCTGATAATATAGAGATTAGATGGAATTGAGTTCAAATTCCAGATCTAATATTTTTATATATTCTTAAGGAAATTGCAAGTAATATAATCATAACTATGAAAAGAAGTGTTGCGTCAAAGAATGTTGCAGAAACTACAGACGAAATGAGTGATTCCCTGAGTATATTTGCTATAAAGCTCAATGGGTTAGAACCTGATATGATCTTCAGCCATTCCGGTGTGGAATTTGTGATTGGATAGAATGCGGTGCTGGCAAAATCTAGCAGGAAGAAAAGTACTATTGTAATAGTATTGTAGGCCTGCATGGATTTAGACACTCCAGAGATTATCAGAAACAGTGCTGAAAAAAGCATTGTTCCGATCACTATTGCAAACACTGAAAGGGCAATGCTCAATAGGGAAACATGCAGAATAATTGGAATTGTAAGCGCAAAACCCATCATGATCAATGATCCAACTAGTGCAAAAAATATGGATACTGTGATTATACCGAGAAGATAGTCAAGCCTCCTGAAGGGACCAACCATTATTCTTTCGAACATTCCCCATCTTCTATCTGACCATAACATACTTCCACCGATATTTCCCGCGGTGAATGATTCCAGTGCAATTATCCCGGGAGCGAGAAAAGTAGTATAGCTAACAGAAGAATTACCTACAGGGACACCAGTAGTTACTATTCCCTGAAACATAAAACCCATCACAAAGAGGTACAGTGTAGGCAGTCCCAGCATGAAAATAAGAGTCCCAATATCTATGTTAACGATTATATTTCTTATAGTCAATCTTAGAAATGCAGGCATTTTCAATTGGCAATCACCTTCATAAACACATCATCCAATGTTGGATTATCTATCATTATCTGTTCCGCTTTTATCTGCAACTTCGAAATGTTTTCCAGCACCTTTCCGACCACAATTTCTATATTAGGTGAAACAACAGTAATCTCTCCATTTTCCACCTCTAGTTCTACAATATCCTTATTGGATATACCTTCCTTCAACTTTTCCTTGTCAAAGGAAACTTCGGAAGTATACCTTACTTTCATCGTTCTGAGCGCTCCATATTTTGTTTTAAGCTCAGAAGAGGTACCTTCGGCAACCTTCTTCCCATTGTCCACAATACCAATCTTGTCGCATATGTAATCTGCCTCCTCTAAATTTTGTGTAGTAAATAGAACTGTCATCCCTTCCTTTGCTTTTTTCCTTATGTAGTCCAGGATTTTTCTCCTCATGATAGGGTCCAAACCAACAGTGGGCTCATCAAGGAAAAAAATATCCATGTCATGCATGAATTCCCTCGCCACTTGCACCCTTTTCTTTTGACCACCGCTCAAATCGAACATTCTTTTCTTCCTGAGGTCTTGAAGGTCAAAAAGCTCCATCAATTCTTCCTTTCTTGATTTGGAGACTTCTCTCGGAAGTTCCCAGAGCATACCGTATAACTTAAAATTATTTTCGACAGTCGTAAAGTCGAAGGCCTCTTCCTGCTGGACCACCCCTATTCTTTTCCTTATCTCGCTTCCGTCTTTCCTTACATCCATACCGAGGACTTTCAGGTCTCCTGACTCATATGCAATCAATGTGGTTAGAATCTTTATTGTTGTGCTCTTTCCAGCACCATTACGTCCAAGTAAACCGTATATCTCGCCTTTTTTTACACAGAATGAAAGATCATCAACTGCTTTTTTCTTTCCATCGTATGATTTTATAAGATGATCAACTTGAATAGCGTATTCCATTTGCCTTGATTCGTGATCATGATATAAATCATGATATTGATTTGCCATTACATTTTCTTCTATTGTTTTTATTTGCGAGAAACCCGGTTTTCCGGGTAGTTTATTAGGGAGATCAATATTTAAACTATCGAGATCCACCTTATCAGTCAATTTTTTATTTTTCTCGATATCCATTCTTATTCAAACGCTGAATTGTTGAGATTATTTAAATATATTTAGAACTTTAAATTTAAACTTTTGAAATTTAAATTTATGTCTGTCAACCTTTCAGTTGAATAAATTAATGGTAAAGTTACAGAACTGCAAAAATAATATACCAAAACATTCACACACTTTAAACTACGATATTCACCTTCCTCTTCTTATACACGTTGAAGATCCAACTCAACGGAACTACCAGATTATATGCAAAAGTTGTTTTACCCTCCCGATCTTATATCACTTAGATTCGAACAATGAGACAGTCACAACCAAGAACAAATGAAAAATAGGTTAAGGTTTAAGGAAAAATATATTCAAAAACATCTAGTTGTTGATTTTGTTGTTGAATTTTTTCAATTTGCTAGTCAGAGCCAGATAATCATAAAAATTTATATTTCTTCAAAATTCTCGAGCAGTATATTAACTCCTAAGTAATCAGAAAATGTGATCGAAGAGGATTACAGATATATCACCTGCGGCGGTGATCCTTTCACCTATCTAAAGAGCGCTTTCAGAGCAATGAAGATTGAGCTTGAATCCGGTCAAGAGGGCAGAATGCTGTTCTTGAGAGAGAAATTCCCTTATGACAAAAATATCTTTCAGTCTCTTGCCTCACAAAGCAAGTTAGAATTAAAGAGATTTCTGGAGGAAAATGGTGAACTTACAATTGAAGTAATGCGCATAGAATAGTTCAATCACAAAACCATCAGTTCTCTGGACATCGAATTAAACGGAACACATTTCTTACCGTTGAAGTAATTTGTATCCTCAATCCTAACTCCCCCCATGTCTCTAATATAAATTCCCGGCTCTATGGTAAAAACTGAATTTGTTACAACCTTTGAATTATTTTCGGGGATGAGATATGGGGGCTCGTGGACAGATATCCCCAGGCCGTGTCCCAACCTGTGAATAAATTCTTTGCCAAATCCATCCTTCTGAATTATATTTCTGGCTGTTTGATCCATTTCAGAATAGGTTGTTTCTCCATTTATAATCTCTCTGGTTTGTTCGTTTGCCATTTTAACTGAATTGAATATTGTTTCAAATTTCTTGTTGGATTCTCCCAGTATAAATGTGCGGGTGTTGTCGGACGAATATCCTTTCAACTTACCACCATAATCGATCACAATAGGATCACCTCTCTTCAGGGCAGTATTGTCGGGAGAATGGTGTGGAACGGCGGAATTCTTTCCAAAAGCCACTATTGAAGGAAAGGCCGTCCCATCCAGAGAATTCTCTACAAATCTATCTTCCAGTCTTTTGGCGAATTGCTTTTCTGTAATTCCCTCTCTAAGTTCATTCAATATCTCCTTAAGACTTTTTTCAGATAAGCGAGTTGCCTCTCTTATCAATGAAAGCTCCAACTCTTCCTTTACAAATCTGAGCTGATTCAACATAGGATCAGAGTTTTCAAATGTCACATTGAACGTTTTCATTAAATAATCTAGATGGAAAAAAGGCATATTGCCGTCAACATATATTGAATTGGGGCGACCAACTATTTCTCTAAGAATTTTATAGGGATTCTCACCGTCATTCCAAGTTTGTGTTTGATTGACCCATGTTTCTTCTATTATTTGGTCTTCCATTAGCTTCGGGCATAAAATAGAGCAATTTTTTCTGGTAACAATAAGAACCGTCAGCCGTTCCATGGACTCGGTCTCCATCCCCGTCAAATAGAAAAAATTTGGACCAGGCGGGATAATAACTGAATCTATTTGCTTAAGTTCCATAAGAGAAACTAATTCGTCACATCTTCCCTTGTAAACATTTTCCGGGAAATACATTATTCCGTTATAAGTTATGACTACATAATATATGATGTGCTTTCCTTGTCAAAATTTCTAACTATTTTAAAAGTAGTTCCGTTTCCCCCTGGAATCCTCAGTAAGAAAGGATAAAGTTTCCATGGGTCTGAGGTAGATATTTTATATACAGGGTGGGTTTTGTCAAAGGACATAGATGCCACATACGCGGTCATGCGTCTGTCTTCTATCTCATTTATATATCCAAGAGAATGCAAATATTCATGCTCCAGTATGGAGTAAATATATGACTTTATTTCCACATCACTTATCCCCATTTGTTTTAACCCATATATTAAATTTTGATTCATGACAATGTAGTTCCCACTAACCTCCCAGTATGCACCCAATGTATTTGGAAGGTCTGATAATATCAATCCCAATCCAGACCTCTCTTTCTTGATAACCTCCTTTACGTTTCGTTTGACTAACGCGAAAATACCGTCATAATCGAATGTGCCTATTTTTTCCATAAAAAGAGCGTTTTCGTTTAACTTATTATATTCGGTTTCCCCAGATTCATTATTGAGCATCTTACTATTGTTGTTATCTATTGAAAAGGAAATCCCCATACAAGTCTGAAGATATTCTTGTATTTAGATTTTAATTTTTTTTCTATATAGTAAACCCCAATTTCACTCAAAAAATTATAAATGCGGGTGCCGGGATTTGGACCCGAGGCACGAGCTTGGCAAGCTCGCGTGTTACCAGGCTACACCACACCCGCGTAAAAAAGGTATAATTCGTTTGGTAATAAATCTTAGGATTTGGTATAATTAACGATAAAATATGATGATAACGGTATAGATATTCTAGGTTGATCAAGACCCATATCGATCAAAGCACTAAATTCATTTTTCTCTCTACAGAAGCAATAACTTCCCAGGCAACCGTCCAAATTGTCAATTCTTCATCAAATATACTCATTGGGAGTAATTTCTGATAAACATTGCTTAAAAAATCCCCTTCAGAGAAGCCGCCAATAAATACAGACACACTATCATTTCTTAATTCTTTTCCAAGTTCTCCAGTTTTTCCCTTCGGAGAAAGCAAAATATTTTTACCTGATACATCCACAAGCTTCTCCCAGCTCCCATTTTCAACGTTCATTAATGTTACTCCGTCTGGGCTCTCTAATGACCCCTTAAGGAGGACCTTTTCTATTATTCCTGCAAATCTGTTATAGGACTTGGGAACTCTTGTAATAGGGTTAATCCTGATTATCTGATCGTTTTTAGTGTGGATGTTTACCCGTAATTCTCCTTTTTTATTCAGTATCGAATCCTGAGTCACATTTAAAAAATGATGAAAAATGTCCGGTCTACCCATTCTGTTCGACATACCAGGGAATTGCTTATCAATAGAACTATGCATAAAATTCGAATCCAACAGTATCTCACTTACCTTCTTCCCCTTCGAGTTTGCAATTTTTCTTATTTGATAATTGTCCTGTAATTCTGTGGGTATCAGTTCAAGTTCAGCATCAATAACATTTATTGTTAACACGTCAACATATATCCAGTAGTAATAATAGCTTGATCCCTTTTTCTCCAGCACTATTGGAATTGTTAAAATATATTAATGCTCTACTGAACCAAGTGGCCGGGTTGGGGTAGGGGATATCCTTGGGGACTGTGGATCCCCGGACCCGGGTTCAATTCCCGGACCCGGCCTCGTCTGAGCAAGTTCAGTGCTTTATGGTCTCATGGTTTTTTTAAAGGCTTGCCTATAGAATATAATTAGAATTTCTATTCGTCTTAAAACTGTCGAAAATGAGTAAATTTGAATTGAGGTTTGCATCGATTTATCAGACATATCCTGTAGTTTAATTTGATCAATTCCTTTGACGTGTATCTGTCTGATATTGTTGATTCCATAAAAATGTCATTTTCCCCATATGATTTTAAGAATTCATCCAAAACAGGAATGTCATTACTCGTGTTCTTCTGACTGATTATCAATTCATTTTCATCCATTACTCCAGCAATTGCGGAAATCTTGTGTACATCCAAACCTATTGCTAAAGTGATCATCGCTGTGATTCAGTGAGATTCATGAATTGAAGACTCTATAATCTCCCAATCACCTAACACTCTCTATTCTCACAACAACATTGTGTTTTGACAGACAGTGATACAGATAATGGAGGAAGGCCAAACATTCTTATCAAAGCAATTGTGAATGTGTTGTTTTTGCAGAGCATGTACAACAAGGCAGATGAACTGGCTGAAACATTCATCCGGGATCGAATATCGTTCACCGATATCACGAAACTTTCATGGAAACAGGCATGAAGCATACTTGAGAAGGCTGCTAAGAGGGGGGACCAAGAAGAATTTTTTATCAACAATTAGTGAGGAGTGAGGAAGTGGAGAAAGTTATAAATATTTCTGGGGAATTCAACTTTGTCAATTTTGGGTATTTTTCAATGAGCGACTTCACTTTGTAATCCTTTCCCGCTTTTCATCGTGGTTTATTTTCAGTTCACCCTTTAACCTCTTGGGCACAATGATGGAATATTGCAGCGCGGTCTAATAATTGTCACAATACTATGGAAACGTTATACTGGGGATAATGAGAGATAAAACGGATCACAAAGGAGGCGATTGAAGTTTTGGTCTGAAATATAACTCGAAAAAGAAGAAGGGGCATGGAACAAGAATTCTTAACTGAATGAAAAATTCACTTTCTATAGAGCAGGAACTTCCGTTTTTCAAGCGAGGAGGCAATGTTAGAAAAGAGTTATTAGCCTTGCACTCATACAGTGAGAAATAGGTGAACTGATGGGAAGATTCCAGGGAAGGTCAACTACAAAATTTACAGGGGGAAAATACAGACAATTCAGAGCAAAAAGGCGAACTGAGATCGGTAGAGAAGCAACAATGACAAGAGTCAACCCGATACAGAGAAAAGTGATGAGAATAACAGGGGGAAACTTAAAAACAGTGCTGCTTAATGGAAATGAGGCAAATGTCTACAATCCAAGAGAAAAGAAAACAACAAGAGTCAAAATCAAGACAGTTAAAGAAAATCCTGCCAATCCACATTACGTTCAAAGAAATCTAATGAATAAGGGAACAATAATCGAAACTGATCTTGGAAATGCCAGAATAACCTCCAGGCCCGGACAGGATGGGGTAATAAACGCAGTTCTTCTATGAGAATTACTCTTTACTCAATGTATTTTAATCCAAAAATAAGCAGAAGACTAGGTAGAAAGATACCATTGGAAATTGCCAAAAGATATAGCGATCAGAAATTGGAAGAAATATTAAAGTCTCTGAAATTGGCTTATGAAGCAAAGGATGGAAGATATCCTCGGGTACCCTATGAAAACTCCAAGATTTTCACATTAGAGGCAAATCTTAAAAAGGGAACAATTTTAAAAATGATTGAAAGAAAATTGTAGTTATTTCTTCTCTCTTTTTTTGATTTTATAATAGGTAAGAGGGTGGTTCATTTTCTCCATTGCGCAAATTTTGTCATCTCCCATGTAGCAAATATGGTTTGATCTTAGAGTTGCGCATTTTGGGGGCGTATATTTAGTCCCGGAAATTTCTCCCATAATGTGCTTGACTTGGTATTCTGTTACCTTCTTACTGAAATCAGGAACATTTGAAAATATTTCCATGACCTTTTCTTCTTCCATACCAATATTACTCAGAAAAGAAACCAGCGCAAATCTGGCCAGGTGTGAAAGGTTTACAGATCCCTTTATATCGTTAACATAATGTTTTATGCAGGGTGGGAAACAACTCGAATCCACATTTCCCAATTCCAGATCTTTCGATAATTCGGCACTTTTTTTGCTTATTTCTTCAATCATATTAGAATAGCTGCCCAAAGCCTTGGCCGCTAAATCTAATGGAATCTCATTCATCCTAAATTGTAGAGACTGGTAAAAATTTTCCCTCAGCATTTTGCAAACATAGCTTTTTCTGGTGAGTATGTCCCCCTTATCTATCATCTGCAATGCCAGTCTGTATTCCGCTCCTGAGATTCTGGAACAATATCTGGTAAAGTCAAAAAGTTCGATCCTGAACAATTCTTTATCTCTCTCAATGTTAAGTGAGATGTCCAGTTTTTTAGCCAGCTCCATAACTTCTTCCATCTCAATTCCATTAGCGTATGATTCAAAGTCGTCCCTCATTGACATCAGGACTCTATTTGCGAACACCCTTACATTAATCGCTCTTAGAACGACAGGGCACACGGTTGATAAGAATTCATGATTCTCCCAAATTATAAATTTAAAATTGAACTTGTTTGTCTCTATGCCTGTATTGATCTGCTTTAAAAATTCAAAGACAAAATTATTGTATTTTTCAGTCTCTTGAGTGAACTGGTTAAGGTTCTCATCCACCTTATTTGCTAGACTGACTCCCAGTTCTCCTGTAATCATCTTAAGAGCATGCCCTTTATGAAATTAAAATCTTTTGATAAAAGACATCCGTTGAACTGATAGAATTACAATTAATCTAAAGGATTGGAATGGCAAATCCATCACCCCTGGGATCTGCACCTCCCATTAAAACTCCATTTTCATTTCTTTTAATGATCTGACAGTGACCATGGGAGCTGCTCAATTGTCCAGTAAATTTATAATCTTTGAATATCCCTAACATTTCCTTTGTCACAAGTTCAGGATCTTCAAAAATCAATTGCGATGGCTTTTCATATATACTTCCGATGAAATTTATTCTCGGGAGGTCAATGGATTCCTGCGGTGTAAATGCCTTGAGAATTAAGTTATTGATCATTGAAATGTGTATCTGGGGCTGAATATCACCCCCCATTGTTCCTATCGAAAATTCAAATTCATTTCCTCGTTCAATCATACCTGCACAAAGCGTGTGAAAAGTTCTCTTGTTTGGTTCAAGAAAATTGTGATGATTTGGATCTAGAGAAAAGTAGGAGCCTCTGTTTTGTAATGAAAATCCTGTACCTTCGGGAACTACAGTCGATCCAAATCCTGTATAATTGCTCTGTATCATAGAGATTGCTGAGCCATCTTCCAAAGCTATGGTAAAGTATGTTGTATCTCCTTCCCTTCCAGGTTTACCCTCATCGCTCTCTTCCATTTCAGCAATCCGTTGGACGAAGTCTGAGCTCTGAAAATTATTCGGAAGCTTTAATCTCTCAGGATCACCAATAAAATGGTTTCTGAATTTGTTTCCTATCAACATAGCTTTCATCATTTTCCAATTACTGTTTTTTTCATCATCCATTGTTTTCAGAACATTAAGCGTGAAATTTACGGTGGCTCCCTGGCTGTTTGGTTGCAATTCGTGAATTGTTCTATCTTCAAATTCTGTGCTTAATGGTTTATCGACCAATGCTTTGTGCCCTTTCATATCCTGCACGTCGATAACCACTTCGCTCTTCGCAAATGATTTTACTAGAAAATCCGCAACATTCCCTCTGTAAAACGAATCCAGTCCCTCTTCTGATAGTCTGTTCAGCATTACTGCCAAATCTTCCTGATAAAAGATATCTCCAACCAACGGGTGATTTCCGCTACTGGAAAACGTGTTTATGAAATTTTTATCTTTAGTATGCCTGAGAGTTACCTCAATAGATTTTGCATAATTGTGTGTAACCGGAAATCCATTTTTTGCAAGTGCTATTGCAGGTTCAAGCAATTCACCCAACTCCATGGTGGCATTCCGGTATAATTCGATCCAAAGCCCTACCAGACCAGGAACATTGATTGCTGCGAGCTTCCCCTGATATGGTATTTTGGATAAACCTTTTTTCTCATAAATTTCGGCATTGATATTTCTTGATGACTTTCCACTGCTATTTATTGAAACTATTCCTTTATCATTTCTAAGCAATGCAAAACCATCCCCACCAAGACCACAAAGGTTGTTTTGAGTCACACTTAACACCGCGCTTGTAGCAATGGCTGCATCACAGATATTTCCGCCTCGCTCTATTATCTTGACTCCTGCTAATGATGCCTGTAAGCTAGAAGTTGAAACAATCCCCTTTTGGGACATTGCGTCTGGTCTAGTTCTATTCATTTTCAAATTTCTCTCAACTCCCTGGTTGCGCCCTTTGAAATAACTTCACAGCCATCCTTTTCCACAACAACATCATCCTCAATTCTCACTCCAAGATTTCCAGGAAGATAAATTCCAGGCTCATTTGTTACAACCATGTTGGCCTTTAATGGAAAATCAAGTGTTGAAGATAGGGCTGGGTGATCGTGAACCTCAAGTCCAATCCCGTGCCCTAGAGAATGAATAAACCTACCTTTGTACTTTGTTGAGTCAATCACGGTTCTGGCTTTAATATCAACATCCTTTCCGTTTGCTCCTTCCTTAATGAGTTTCATGGAATCTTCCTGTGCCTTATATACTGTGGAATAAACCTCTTTCAGCTCTTCTGTCCCCTTTCCAAAAGATACTGTTCTTGTAACATCAGAACAGTAACCGTTGTATTCTGCTCCATAATCGATCAAAACTCCATCTCCTAACTTCAGCTTCCTCATTCCTGGGGAATAGTGGGGCTGGGATGCATTTTCACCGAAAGCAACAATTGTTGAAAAGGACGGGCCATCTGCTCCATTATTCATCATTTCGTAAACAACTAATGCAGCAACTTCCTTTTCAGTCATTCCTTCCTTTAGCTTTTCGAAAACTGGTTCTATGGAATCGCTTGCAATTTTTGCCGCTTCCCTAAGATATTTCAACTCTTTTGAATTCTTCGTTATCCTTGCTTCTTTTAGGGAAACAGAGACGTCAACGAAATCCTTGTCAGGAATAATTCTCAGTAGATTCTTGTAATTTTCAAGTGTAAGGGATGAATAGTTCAATCCCACGGTGTTAAAACTCAACAGATCATTCTTAAGCATTTCTTCATAATTTTTCCTGCTTTTGAATATCTTAACGTCGAGTCCTGTACTTCTTGCTGTTTCCTCCTCCAATATAGAAGTGTAAATAGTTGCTTTTTTCGGGGTTGCTATTATGAAAGAACCTTCAAAGAGACCTCCACTACTTTTGGTAATATATTGAAAAGACTTATCCAGTGCGCCTTCTCCTCCGTTTACAATTAATATTGCCTCGCTTTCCCTGGCAAAATTGAATATGTTGGTGAAATCCATAGATTCCCATGATTCCTATGTATTTATACATTGATAAATAATGAAAATAAAGGTACGTGGAATTTAAAGATTTAATTCAATGGCAGAATACCTCCCTGTGATAAAGTCTCAAACATTTTTCGGTTCGGCAAGAACTGGAATTATTCAACTGAACGATCAGGAAATATCTTTTCCAGCATTAATAGAACCTGGGATTTTTAATTTTGCCGATGGAACTTTTAAACTCTTCAATGAGAAATTTGAACCAAGAACAGAAGAGTTAAGGGGTAGGCAATTAAACATATTTGAAAGTGAAAACTTCTTTGTTCCTTCAGTTGATCCCTCCATCATCTTAAGAAGTAAAAGAATGACCTCTGCGATTATGGAATTAAAGTCAAAACTGGGATACGAAAAACTGCTTTATGTTCCAGGTATTTCTGATCCCTATATTGTACCCCAACTTTACCTTCTTGGGATGGATATATTCGACACAATTCAGGCTAGCATGGAGGGCCAAAAAGGGATTGAGTATTCCATGATGGGGAGGCTCCACACACAGAGCAATTCTGTTGAATCAAACAAAGGATTTTTAAGGGAAATTCTAAAGCTTTTGTCGCTGGGCACCTCAGGGTTAACACTTATGGAACTAGTGGAAAGGTGGAATATAAGTCCAAAGGGAAATGAAGTTGTGAGGAGAATATATTCTGATTTCTACGGGGATTTCGAAAAAAGTTATCCGAGGTTTGCAAATTCAGTTCTGGCAAGCAGTACAATATCGTCAGGAAGGCCAGAAATTCAGAGATTTAATTCATACATAACAGGAGAATATAGAAAACCGTCTGAACCCTCAATTGCCCTATTCATTCCGTGTTCTGCCAGAAAACCTTATTCCACTTCAAAATCCCACATTGCACTTTCCAATGCCTTAGGTTCCCTAAAGAAGAATGTTCATGAAATTATCCTTACATCCCCTCTTTCAATAGTGCCTAGAGAACTGGAGGAAGTATATCCTGCGGGTTTTTATGATATTTCAGTAATAGGTGAGTGGTATGAGGATGAAAAAAAGGCACTGAAAGTTTCTATTGATGAATTCTTGGCAAACAACAGTTATAAAGAAAAAATTTTCTTCCTGCACAAGGATATGGAATTTATAGAAGAAACACTTCCCAAGGGAGCAAGATTTATAGAATGGAAAAGAAATGTACCCGATCCGTTTGAGGAACTTCTCAAAGTATTAAGGGAACTTGCCATGCAACAGGCTGTTAAAAGGGACTTCGCAAAGGAGAAATTAAAGGCAATGGCAATTTATCAATTTGGGAGCTGGATTAAACCCTATTTGGAGGAATTGAAAGTCACCAGAATGTTCAACCAGCTAATGCTGACTGGTACAGGAGGCAATCCATTCTTTATTTTCAATCCCGAACTCGGTAAAATGACCATTCATCGTAATGCGGCAAATCTGTTCCTGGACAACAATAGGTATCTGATAGAAATCGACGATTTTAAGCCAACTGCTAACATTTACGCAATGGGAATTAAGAACTGCTCCAAAGATATAAGGCAGGAGGATGAGATTGTGATTCACCACGGTGGCGAAATCAGGGGAACCGGAATCTCAAAAATGAGTTGGGAAATAATGATAAAAAGTAGAAAAGGAATAGCAGTAAAAGTCAGAGGTTAAAAGAAATAAAAACATGGTCTTTTGTTAATAATTTTAAGCAAAAATCTTAACAAATCTTATACATAAATTTAATTACTAAAATCGTTTAATCCTACTATGGTCGAGGTTAATGCCAAATTCATTGTTGCTTTGGTTGTGGCGGCAGTGTTAATTGGCGCAGGTTTCTCGGTCTTCCACGAGACATATAACGCTCAACCTTATACGGAGATCAAACTTCCTCAAATTTTTTTGAACGAAAAACAAATGTTAGCATTTAGCAGGGATGGCTCATCATTTAGCCTGCTAAACAGGTCAAATATTTTGCTAAACGGCCACGTCACTCTTTCCAGTGGAGCTAATTATAATGGTGAGATATATATATTCGATTTCCCCTGGGTAGTTCCAGTAAAAGTTCAGAATGGTTATTATGAAGTTACCCTGTTACATTTCGGTTCGTACACCATAGGATATAAGGCCAGCGGATATCACAGGGCATTCACGAAGTTTTCTATACTTAGCGGCTCCAGCATTACAGAAAACGTAGCTATACAGACAGAAGGATCGTATCAGGTAAATGGAGACACACAAAATATCACAAAATCTCCGGTTCAAAACGTTAATCTAACATTTGTTTCCTTTTTTGGGTTCTTTAACGCATCAAGTAATGGAAAAGGAAAATTCAGTACAAAGCTACAAAACGGAACTTACCTGTCCATCACAATTAAAAGAAATTATAATCTGACTCCCAAGCCTAAGTTCTTCAACGTTTCAGCTGGTAATTTAAACAATTTAGTTTTGACCATGAAAAGAACTAGTAATGCAACGTATCCAGTATCCGGAAGAGTACAAAATGATCTTGGTGTACCTCTAGCTGGGGTAAAAGTGTTCGATGCGGGTCAAAACACCACCAAAACTAGCTCGAAAAATTTAAGCTCTAACTATGTCCTAACCAACAACCTGGGGCTTTACACAATCTGTGTTCCAGCAGGAATAAATGTGTTAGGATTTGTTCACAATGGATATATTGCTGCACACTCACAACCAATAGATGTATTTAGAAACATAAGCAATGTCAATCAAAATTTAACCGTCATAGATCCATTCGTGCAGCTTGGAATTAACGCGAATAACACGGGATTAAAGTTCCTTCCCACGTTCATGGATTCACAGGTAAACTCCAGAATCACCGGTAACAACTCAATTCCACTCTTTGCATCATATAATCCATTGAGTTCACTCTCACTGTCACTCAACAACAAGTTTTATTCCCCCAATAAGGTAAACGAAGGATCATTCTTACCCAACTTCACAACCGTAATTGTTGGGAGTTTCAACGGAACAATATACCACACTTCAGTCACAACCAATGCATTGGGATTGGCAAAGCTCCCCGTACTATTCTCAGGAGTCTATAATCTGGCCGTGTATGTTCCAGGATTCAACTGGATACCGTATAATGTTACAACTCAAACCAATTTAATAAGTGCAGTCTATTCAGTTTATCTAGAACCACTTCCAGGACAATATTTCCAGTTTAGCGGCAACACCCTTAACGGAGTGGACCTTGCGGTTCTTGCGTACCCAAACATAACTCTACTTGAAAATGGATTGGTTGTTAATGCTTCACTGGAGAACTCTCAAACCGGCTCATTTAGTTTCAAATACTTTGTGGACACTTCACAAATTTATTCGATCAAACTCGGAATCAGCGTTCAACAGGTTGGATTCCAGAATCAGACGATATCCAAAGTAGTGGCCAGCACCTCTCCTTCAAACTTAGTTGGCATCGTCCTAAAGGCAAATCCAGTCTTCAGCATTGGACAAGGATTTAATGAGACATCCAAGCCAACTCCAGGACTGGATCAGAAAAATCTATCACAATTCGCCAACGCGATTTCTTCGGATAAGTTCAACAAGGGAAACGAAAGTATTAGCCTTTCAGAGGTAGTAAATCAAACTCTTCCCATTCAAAATTATGTAGTTTTGAGTCAGGTAAATGGAGTTATATACAGCAAAGTATTGAATAATTTTGGAAAAAATGCGTTTGTGAACACAACATTTTCTACAAATTTTAACCTTACAACAGTAAATCAATACTATCTGGATAAAAATGTAAATTCCAGCAATTCACGGAAGCAATCCATGATAATTCACGCAAAAGAGAGAAATTTAAAATACGACTTTCTTAATTTGACAGATCTCCTTTATCAAAAGGCAGATTCTCTCTATTCCACAAGCTACGGGGTCAATCTGAATGTATCACCATCTGCAAGTGCCCTCGTGAATAGCAATTCGGCATACAGCGTAAATTATCACTCATCTAAAGCATTAAGAAATGATGCCCAGGTGGAGTTTCTGTTGTCGAATGGAATATACAACTTTACATACAACAGCAATGGCTTTATTGCTAACAGTACATCTATCTACAACAATGTGGGGAGAAATAGTTTTAGCATGAATCTAAGTCAATATGGTGTTTTAACACTGATAAAATCTAATGTAAATTTTGATTATACTAATACGCTCAAATCCAAAACAATATCCACAGTTAATTACACTTTAGGAGGCTTACAAAAGTACAACACAACCACAAGTAAGAATTATTCAATAAATACGCCCGCAATTATATCCACGCGCTTGAGTTACTACATAAGCACAGTTCTGTCTGTTGATCGAGTTACCTTTTACTCCAATTCTTCTACTGTAACATCGAGCGAACCTATGGATACACAATTCTTAAATA
Source organism: Thermoplasmata archaeon (assembly GCA_021806345.1). The sequence goes on from JAJZXP010000387.1 coordinate 50,101, forward strand.
TTTCATCTACCACAATATCAAGCATTCTTGAGCAAACTCCATATCAGCAAAATCCGACAAAGTATCAATTATACAATAACTCAATAAATCTTAAGGGATTATCTGGCTTCATAACCAACATGACCATATACTCAGGAAGTTCAAAGGGATTCGTAAATGGCTTTAATTTATCCACCGGCACAATTGGTTATTTAAACAACAAAGTTTTATTTAAAACAGAGAGTGCAGGTGACAGTAATTTAACCAATAATCTTAAATTCATAGCTGGAAATAACTATAAGGTAGATATCAACCTCGGGCAGGTGCAAACTAATTTGGCTTCAAATGGAGAGTATTTAATGTATATGGGGGTCGTCAGCGTGGTGTTGAATCAAAAAGTGGGGGGTGAATAAATGGAAAATGGTGGAAATGATCAGGAAACAATGAATGAAATACAAGCATTGCTCAGTGGAGAAAAAAAGAAGAAAAAAGCTGGTTTTTTTAGCAGAAAAAAGAGACCCGTTAAGGAAGAGACTAAAATAAGGGTTAAAACCATAATGGATATTCCGCCCCTGGTTAATGCAAGGAGAAACATAGGGAATAACGACATTGCAAAGGCGGCAACGGATGCTAAGAGAGATGCGCAGAAAGATATTGAGAAATATTTTCAAATTTCCTTAAGTGGAAATCTTCCACTGATGGCAGCAATCATAAATCAATTGGAAAATCAGAAGATAGACATCAGTTCGGAGGCGTTAGTTGATAATGACGTCCTCGTTAAAGATGTTCAGAAAAGTGCTAAAGGTCCAGACGACAGTACGATGGTAATGACTCTCAGGAAATTTTCGTCGTTCCTTTCTGAAATTTACCTCCCAACAATTTACTCACAGGCACCTGAGATAGACGGACAGAAACTACTTTCGCTCATAACGGATGTGTACAATTACATGGACGTCAAAAAATTATATTATATAGATGAGTAGGTATAATTATGATTGAATTGTACAGTTTGGGTCTTAGTCCTCCGAATATTTCAATGGGAGCTCTAATTTCTGAAATTCAGAGCAATCCCTACAGCATGTTCATTTTTCTGGTTCCCATGATTGCTCTGGTCGCTTACGTATTAAAGCTGAAAATCGGAAGTTTTAGAACTAAGGTCACATCAAATCCAACACTTGTACAGGAAAAGGAAAAGTTTGAACTCCCAAGAGATACAATAAATTTGGAGATGAGTTTTGTGGAAAATAATGATTATGATCATTTTGAAAGTATGCTTGAAGAAAAATCGAAGGCTATGTTAAATTATACAAAATTGCTTGTTAAAATTGCCAGGAGATATAGAAGGATAAAGTATAGGGCAAATCTGACCGCAAGTGAAAATAAGAAGAAAAAATTGAATAGCATGCTCAAGAGTGAGATGGAAGAGATGATTAACTTATTTGGTCAAATGGAATCAATTAAAATGGGATTATCCGCTAAAAAGGGTGAGAAATAATGGCGTCATTGACAGCGAACGAATTGCAAGATGTAAAAAACACGATAGATGAAATATGTGAAGACATAGAAAAAAAAGTTGTTGGCTCAAAGGAAATGGTCAAACTTATGACTATAGCTCTAGTGAGCAATAATCATGTATTAATGGAAGGGGTACCTGGATTAGCTAAAACAATGTTAGCAGCTGAATTTGCAACTCATCTTAAGATGCAATTCAAGAGAATTCAGTTTACGCCAGATATGCTGCCATCCGACGTGTCGGGAAATATCATATTTAATCTAGAGACAAGAAAATTTGAGTTTCGAGAGGGTCCAGTGTTTACAAATATTCTACTGGCGGACGAGATTAACAGAACCCCTGCGAAAGTACAGTCTGCCCTTCTGGAAACAATGGAAGAAAAGCAGGTATCAGTGGGAGGTGAAACTCGAAAATTGCCCGTACCATTTATGGCGATCGCAACTCAGAATCCCATAGAGCAGGAAGGGACTTTCCCTGTGGCTGAAGCCCTTATGGATAGGTTTTTGTTTAGACTGATCCTGAAGTATCCAGACAGGAAATCCGAAATCAACATTCTCAACAGGGATATCAATAACAAACCCCCATCTAAAACTCTGGACACAAAATCCATACTGGCCATGAGAAATCAAGTGGATTCTGTTTACGTGGCACAAAACATAAAGGAATACATGGTTGATATCATGAGGAAAACCAGGGAAAGCAAGAAAATATATGTTGGGGCAAGCCCAAGAACAACATCCAAGCTCCTAACAGCTTCAAAGTCCTGCGCACTGGTTCACGGAAGATCCTACGTTCTGCCTGAGGATGTGTATTATATTATGAAGCCAATGTTGAACCACAGATTAATCCTGAGACCAGAGGCTATGATGGACGAAACGGATCAGGGAAGTGACGTCGCATTCAAGGTAATCGACGAAGTGCTATCCGAGGTGCACGCACCCTAATGATTAAGAAAAGAGCATATGGCATTCTTTTCGTACTGTTCCTGGGATTGATAGAGTCCTTTATTTATGATTTGTATGGTTATCAGATTCTAACATTCTTTTTCCTGACAGCTATTCTGATTATTGGCGCTGATATATGGATATTAAATCATTCCACTTTCAAGTCCATACGTAATCTTGAAGTTAAGAGGAGGATGGAAAGAACTGAAATTAAAAAGGGGGATTCTGTTAAGGTTGAGCTTATAATCCACAATCCAAATGTAAGAACTGTTGAATTCGAATACTTTGACACCCTTGCTGATATTTTCACCCTGAGTGGAAAATATAGCGGTCGCGAAGTCATTAAGGCAAAATCAACGTTAACATTAGAGTACAGCATATCACCAGAGGCAATAGGCAAATACAAAGTTGGCCCGCTTAAAATTATAGCCAATGACGGTCTTGGCCTGGCATATATTGAGTTCGTAGCTAATCAAGTGGAAACAGTAAGAATTGGCCCCTCCTCAAAGGATACATACATGCAGAGGAGTGAACGGCTGAGCAATGTACTTTTCATGAACGGAATCCACATTTCCAAAAAGGCAGGTTTAGGGTATAACTTTTTCGGGCTAAGGGCTTACAACGAGTCAGATGAAATGAGACGAGTCGCATGGAACAGATACAATATCTATGGAAATGAAGAATTATTCGTGAAGGAATTCGAAGAAGAAAGGCAAATAGATGTGATAATAGTTCTCGACTATAGCATTGGCTCAAATTTAGGATTTGGGGGGAAGAGAATATTCGATTTTATGGTCACAACATCCATTAATGCAACCTATACTATACTAAAGAATCAAGATAGAGTTGGATTTGTAATCATTTCCAGTGAAATAGAGATATACATTAAGCCATCTTCAAGAAATGAAGCAATCAACACATTACAGAGAACAGTATCAGACATCAGGCCATCAGGAACATTTAATATTGGTATTGCAAATAATTTCATAAGGAAGAACATCAAGAAAAATGCAATGATATTCATGTTACTGTCTCCCAATTCAGCTAAGGATGTAGCGACTTTAACGCCATCTGACTTAAGAATGGATAAACAGGAATATGTGTACGTGATAAGCTCTAGATCATTTTACAATATCCCTTCAGATCGAAATATAGAATTGCTTGGGCATTCACTGTTGGACAGTGAGGATAAAACCATAAGTACAAACGTTAAATTCTTCAGAAAATTTGGACTCGTTGCAAGATTTGTAAAAAGCGAGACGACCCTTCCTGTATTATTAACAGATTATGCAAATGGAAGGGATGCAAATAGGGGTGCGTGAATGGACCGAACGGATATTATCGTTGGCATCTCGAATTTTTTAATAATGCTGCCTGCAATTGTCACATTTATTTATCTTGAACCCGCAGAGTCTCCCTACTGGGCCAGTTGGTACCCCGTCTTTTTCATAATCCCTTTTGTAAAATATTTCTCCCCAAGAGATTTCAGGAAGAATGTCTACCCATTGACCATAATTGCTTTCGTATTGTATGTAATGGCATCAGATGTTAGAACAATATTTAAGAAAAAATTCTTTCTATCCAGTCTTTTTGTTCTGGCGGTTAATCAAAATAATGTCAGTACTGTATTATTAACTGTCACCACTGCAATAGTCTTCGTATTTATTGTTGAAGGTATTTTGTCCAAAAAAACAGAAAGGACAGTGTATTATATGTTTCTCTCGATCACGTCAACAGTCTATTTTCTCTCAGCACTTAATATCTCTAAGTTAGCTAATTTACCATTCATGGAAGCTTTTGATTACACGTCAATCCTGCTTTACTACAATGTGTATCTCCTGATATTCAAGGGATATGAATTCTTAACGCTTCTAATATCGCCCTCATTTTTTGTAGTAAATATACTCATAATAACATCAGTGTTTTCAATTATTGGGCTCATATTCAATCTCTCAGTGATTGAAAAGAATAACAGAACTAAGAGACTTGATGCAATCGCTTACCCAATTATGATCGGTGGAATCGCAGCTTTCATTCTCTCTTATTTGCTGGAATACCTCCCTTATAGCATTTATTCCATATTTTTCACGACGATTATTGTTATTGTTTTTATGTTCTTAATAAGACTTTCGGACAGAAAAGACAATTACCCACTCAATCTTATGGGATCTGAAATTAATGGAGAAAATGACAATTGAAAATGTTATGCTATTCAATAACGAAACATATTCCTTCAATAATTCAGATATAACGGTAGAAAAAGGCATTATTAAAAAAATAGAACCAAATGGAAATCCAAATTCTAATTTATTTGCAGTTCCGGGTTTCATAAACACTCATTCACATGTAGCGATGAGTAGGTTCAGGGGGCTCCTCGACGATATGGATCTGAACCATTTTCTTGAAAAAACATTCAAACTTGACGAATCGAGAAGTGAGAAAGATATGTACCACTCAACTTTGTGTGGTATCTATGAAATGTTGAATAACGGAATCACATCTTTCTTTGACCTGTATTATGGCGAAGACGTAATATACAAAGCATGCGAGTCTATGAATATCAGATCTTTTCTATCATGGAACACACTGGATAAGCAATTCTCAACACAAAAAGGAGAACCTCTTGATAATGCAAGAAATTTCATAAGGGAGCATAAGGGAAAGAATACAATCATATACCCATCCGTTGGAATTCAGGGGGTTTACGTAGCCTCAGAGGAAACAATAAAGGCGGCTAACGAAATTTCGGAAAAAGAAAATACATTGCTCCATATGCATGTTTCAGAAACCAGAAAAGAGGTATATAATTGCCTGGAAAAAACAGGAAAGAGACCGGTTGAATATCTTTCTGATTTAGAAGTACTTTCGAATAGATTTAATGCTGCACACTGTGTTTGGCTAACAACAAGGGAGATCGCATTACTCGGGAAGTCTCAATCAAATATTTCGTGGAATTCTGTGAGTAATTTCAAGCTCGGGACCGGTGGAATACCGCCTGTACCTGAATTGATATCAGCTGGTGCCAATGTCACCATTGGGACGGATAGCAATGGAAGCAACAATGGACTCAATTTATTGGAGACGGCAAAACTTGGTTCAATCAGCATAAAAAATCAACGGTGGGATGCCTCACACATAAAAGCAGTCGAATCGTTTAACATGCTTACGAAGAATGGGGGAAGAGCTACCGGGGTTAATAAACTGGGCATATTAGTAGAGGGAGCACCTGCCGACTTGAATATTATTGATTCCAATCATCACTCCATTCAGGGAAACAATCCCGAGAACTTTATAAATCATTTAGTCTACAGCATGAATACTTCAGCCATAAGAGACACTATAGTTGCAGGGAAGTACATCAAAAAAGGCTTTAAGATGTCATCGGAGTTAGAGGACAAGTACGAAGAATCATTAAAAATCTTAAAAGAAGAGTTCAGAATCTGATTTTATAACTTTGCAACCAGCTTAAATCACTCAAGTACAATTTTCTTATATCATCGAGTCCGTAAAACATAAGGGCAAGCCTTTCCAAACCAAGACCCCATGCTATAACGTTATGCTTTAATCCCAATGTTTTCGTAACTTCAGGTCTTACGATTCCACTTCCACCCATTTCAACTTCCCTGCCATTTATCTTGACTATCACATCTAAACTCGGTTCTGTATAAGGGTAATATGATGGAATTAGTTCTATGTCGTCAAATCCCAACCTTGAATAGAAGTTTGTGAGGTACCATTTTAAGGTGGATAGATTAGCATTTTTCGAATGTATTGCACCCTCAACTTGATAAAATTCCGCCAGATGCTTCCAGTCAACACTTTCATGTCTGAATACCTTATCAACGGAAAAAACGGCAATTTCTTTATCCTTGTTTTGGTGCAAGGCTCTGATTGTACTTGCAGTAGTATGGGTTCGGAGAAGAGGTTTCAGCGCTTCCTCCATAGACCATTTATATCCCCATCCACTGTATTTTCCAATTCCTTTTTCATGGGTTTTTCCAATTTTCTTGAATAGTTCCACTTCATCTGACGATGGTTCAACATTTACTCCTTTCAGGAAAAATGTGTCCTGCATATCTCTTGCCGGGTGATCCTGTGGAATAAAGAGGGCGTCCATATTCCAACCAGTAAGTTCTATGAAGTCATCTTTCAGTTCAGTAAATCCCATGCTAAGAAAGATTTCCCTCACCTGATCTATCAGAACAGTGAGTGGGTGCAATCCATTTCTTGAAATTATTTTACCCGGAAGTTTAACATCATATTCTCTAAATTTTTTACTCCTCCATGTGCCGTCCTTCAGCATTTCCGGAGTTAGATTTCCAACAGTAGCCTCATCTTCCACATTTTCAGACACCTCAACTCCATCCTTGGTGACATTTAAAATTCGAACTCTCTTCACCTTTCGCTCTAGCAGACCTTTTCGGTGAGTGAGGTTTTCAAGTTGTGTTGTCTCTTCTTTATTGAATTTGTCTATACCCCTTTCTATTTTAGCAAGTACTTTTTGTCGGATCTCTATCTCTTCAACAATTTTATTATCAACAACACCTTTGACTTCCCCGTTGATCGGTTTTATTCCAAATTTTGCGACTTGAGATAATGCAATCTTTCCATTTTCTGATCCCATGATCTCCATTATATTTTTAACATTTAATGTTTCATCTGCTGCAAGAATTTTAACAAGCTTCAATTCCGGAAGGCCTTCTCTCAGGAAATCTTTCCCCTCTTTCCCCAAATAGTATTTCTCTGTTTCCAAAGTCGAAATTTCAACAAGTCCTTTCTTTTCTAACCATGAAATTGCTCCCCTGAGGTTATCGACCGAGAAGGAACCGGGAGAAAGATCATCTTCCTGCATCTCGCTACCTTCAACCAACTGCTTTAGAACAAATAATTCCTGAGGACTTAATTCCACATAGGGAAATATGTTAACATAATAAGAATTTTACCAAAAGGAGCAGAATAACAAAATTTCTTATCACCATTGACATAATGTTCCATTGAGAGAACTTGAAGTTGAAAGGGGGATTTATTTCACAGATCTATATTGCATTTATCTATCTGAAATTTCAACTGCAATCATCTCCGATCTCCATCTGGGATTCGAAGAAGAAATGAATTTAAATGGTTTATTCCTGCCAAAACTGCAAAGAGATCATGTAGAGGGAATGGTAGAAAAAATCATAGATAGATATGATCCAGAAAAGCTAGTAATTAATGGAGATTTCAAGCAGGAATTTAGAAAGAATCTTCCTCAGGAATGGGATGATGTTATTCACTTTATAGATAGATTTAAGGATACCACAGAACTTGTATTTGTGAGGGGAAACCATGATAATTATCTGCAGGCTATCCTGAGCAGAAGAGGGATTACTCAGATGGACTCTTACGAGGATGAAAATTATTTTATTTACCACGGTGACAGAGACCTCAAGTTGAAGAAATTTACGATACTCGGACACGAACATCCATCTGTAGTTATCAGGGACAAAGTAGGGGGAGTGTATAAGGTTCCAGCCTTCGTATATTCTGGCACTCATAGATTGGCAATCACTCCGGCAATGAGTTTTTTCTCATCAGGAACAGATGTAACCCAGTCTCTGCTGAGTGAAGAACACTTCACACCTGTTTTGCGATCTGTAAAGGATAAAAATTTTAGGATTTTTGGGATAACAGATGATTTCGGTCTCGTTGACTTTGGGCGTTTAGAGGATCTTCAGTCTGTGAATCGCCCCCCTCTTCGGTGAATTTCCCAGCGGATTCTAAGTAATTTCTTAGACTCTCTACCTTATTCTCTCTAATTAATTTTTTAAGGGTAAGGATTTCTGGAGCCATTATCTTGCTAATCAATGAATTTCCCAAGAGTTCGGCCGCATTTTCGTTGGAAATTCCAGAGTCAAGATTTTTATTGTATCTTTCTAGTTCTTCAATTAATATGTCCCTGGACTTACTATACCTGGCTGTGATATATCCTTCTATCTCTCCTTCTGCTAACTTTGAATAAATTTTTTCTATCTCCTTCTCAATAATCTCTTCTGCAACTTCTATATCCCGTTCCTTTCTTTTTTTATTCTCTTGAAGAATCTGATTTGCCATATCGAGGTTAATGAGTTCCACTTTCTGGTTGCTGTAACTTTCTTCAATATTCCTAGGATTCGAAATATCGATGAGAAGGATTTTAGTTTCAAATTTCTCGATCATGTCTCGGTTAATCAAAGGAACCTTGGAACTTGTGGCAGTAATTAAAACATGGCACTCATTAGTGATTGCAGGGATATCAAGGGTCTTTTTGAAATCGACATTAAATAATTGAGACAGCTCTAAGCCTGCTTCTTCGTTTCTACCGAATATCGTAATTTTTGCATTTTCTTTCTTTCGTAGATATTTCACAACTGTAGCTGCCATTTTACCCGTTCCGATAACTCCTATTTTTTTTCCCTTGATGAGGTTCCTCTTCTCGATCTGTTCGATCATTATGGATGGAATTGAGACCTTTCCGTGAGAAATTTCTGTCGATTCCCTTACATTCTTTCCCACCTTTAAGGCTCTCTGAAACACCATTGAAATGAACTTGTCTGTTCTGCCTTGCTTCTGGGCCAGATCAAATGCATCCTTAATTTGTCTTAAAATTTCATTTTCCCCGACTGACATTGATTCCAATCCGGATGCAACTCTAAAAATATGCCTAATGGCATCTTCCCTTTCCATAAATTGATGTACAGGAAGTTCTTCCAGACCAAATTTAACATTCTCGTGATAGTATATTTCCAATCTGTTGCAAGTTCTCAGAATCACTCTCTTTTCAACACCTTTCAAAGATAAAATATTTTGAATCTGTTCATCTTCCATCAATAGGACTTTCTCTAGGATATTATCGGTCATTCTAAAATCCCATTTTATTATTTTAAGCTCAGAGTTCATTATTCATCTTCCCCCTCGAGACTAATGCCATGCCCCCATATTTCAACTATTAAAATAAGCTTTATTAAAAACTTTGATCTTGTTATCAAAATTTATTACTATATAGTGAACTAAGAATTAAAAAATATAAGATATTTTTAATCAAGTAGGTATTATGCCCCATTGTTAGAAATTTTAGAACGGTTGCTAACTGAAGCAGAATATTTCAATCACATTGACAATCTTATAAGAAAAAAAATGCTCCAAATAAGCGGAATTAAAGAAAAACGGGAGAGTAAAAATAAAATTAAAATCACTGAAGAAGAACAAATATTTGTTGAAGAAATGGCAAGGAACAGACTGAAGGCAAAATTAAAATATTCAAGGTGGGATAAATTATTTCTGGATAGTTATTCCCTCTCATACTCCACTCCCGAAGAGGTTGCCAATTATCGTGCAAAATTGTTAAAAGGTAAGAAAATACTGGACGTCGGCTGTGGCGCGGGATTGCAGTCAATTATGCTATCTGAATATTCAAATGTAGTTGGATTTGACATAAGTAAGGAAAGAGTTCTTATGGCAAGTTTAAACAACAGGGTATATGGCACTAGCGCAGTTTTTAAAGAAGGGAACGGTTTAGAACTAGAAATCGAACCTCAAGAATATGACTTAATTTTTTCCGATCCATTAAGGCCAAACGGATCAAAGGAACGGAAATTAGAGGAGCTGGAGCCAAATCCGCTGGAAATTATGAAGAAGTATGCCGGTGAAGTGGAATCATTCGTATTTGATCTCCCCCCGTTTATGGATAAAGAAAAACTTTCACACATTCCCGGAGTACTGGAATATCTTTCCGTTGGAGGCAAATTGAGTCGGCTGACACTCTATTCCTCTAAAACAGAAGGTCGTTTATTAAGAGCAACAATTCTACCTTCTGAAGCCAGAATAGAATCTGATTCATCAGAAGTTCCAATTACAACTGATAAAATTGGAAAATTTCTACTGGTACCCGATGATGCACTATTCTACTCCTCTCTTTACGGAAATTATTGCAACAAACTTGGAGTCGGTCTTTTATGGACAGAGAAGAGAAAAGCAATTTTCTCAAGCGATTCCAAAATCGCTGGTTTTCTGGGCGAAACATATGAAACGATCGAAGTCTGCGATCAGAATAGGTTGCTAGAAAGTAATTTTCTAAGAGAATATGGAAAAGTATTTTTCAGGTATTCACCAGAAGATTACTATTTAGAAAAGAAAAAAATTGAGAAATCAATGCATGGATCAGGAAATTTATATATATTCAAAAAAGGCTCACAACTCATACTCAGCAAGCGTGTTTAAGGGAGGATTAAGGGACTATTAATAAAAGAGAATGAGATTCCCAATTAATGAACCGACAGGTTTTAAAGTATATTGCTACATTCTTTATCAGTTCGTTATTTCTTGCCATAATTTTTTCCCCCGTATCACCTGCATCAGGAGTTGTGGAAAAACAGCAATCAGTATCTGGAAAGGGCTATGTCGTTTTCACTTCAGAAGGTCTGCCTATTGGCAATAATTTTACTGTAGAGATTGATAATAAAAATTTTACATCTGCAGGGTGTTACTTGAACATAAGTTTACCTTACGGGAACTACACGTTTGTAATTAAACTGCCATACGATTTCTCTTCCAACATAACTAAGGGCCAAGTGACAATAACATCAATCACTTCTTACGAGCATTTTAGTATTCATTATCGATCTTATGATCTGGCATTAATTATATTTGCAACGATTATTTCAAGTCTGATCGCAATTCTCATTGTTGTGGCATATTACATCAAATCCAATAGATAATATACGAAACATTTAACCGGTTTGGGTGTTCTCGCCCTTCCTTAACCTTTGTTCTTTTAATCAAGTGAATTGTAGGTTTCGCGCGAAACCAACATTATATCCCAAGATCGAAACGGAACTCAATGCTACAAAGTTTGGAAATTTGTACTTTCCCTCCACAACTTTAAGGAGTATGTTGGTCAAACCAAACAGTCATATCGCAAATTCTGTGACTCTCCTGCTTCTAGAATTGAAATAAAGGCATAAATAACCAAACTAATAAATAGTTTTTTTAAATACATACTACAGATTCGAATGAGGACTTACCTTAATGTAACTTTCTCCAGCGAGGGAGCAAAACCATCTGAGATCATAAACAGATTGAGGTCTCTGGGGTTTAAACCCGTGATGGGTGATCACGACATGGTCTACGAATGGTCCAATGGCGCAACAGAAGAAGATTCGGTTTGGTTTGCCGACAAAATTCAGGCCACTTTAGAAGGATTTAAAGTTTTGTTTCATATTGAAACAATTGATGAATAAATTTATTTTTTTAAATAGGGTATTCTCCTTATATCACCACATTTACCACATTTTAACACAACGTTGGAATTGCGGCATCTTAATGTCATTTTTTCATCATAAGGAGTTTTGCATTTTTTGCAGAAACTTCTCTTAATTTCCATAGGGAGTGTCAGGTCGAACCTTATGGAAATATTTTCCATCTGTCTTACAATCGTTGATTTGTCTATGTCATTATCGGTGAAGAGAAGGTCATTTAAGTAATGTATTCGGCGTATTGCCATTTCCTTATTTTTTTCCCTATTTTTCAGCAAACAGATATAAGTCGAATGTTAATATGCTTATTCCATATGATCAAACTTTTGGCATTGGATGTTGATGGAACGATAACAGAAGAAGATCAAACCATTGGAACAGAAACAATTGAAATGTTAAGAAATATAAAAATGAAAGATCCATCTCTCCTGATGGCCCTTGTGAGTGGAAATGCTCTTCCAATATTGGTTGGAATTAGAAACACAATTGGTGTTGGGGACATATTGTTTGCAGAGAATGGGGGAATTATGTTCTCGTATCTGGATATGCCTGTTGAGAAGGTAAAATACATCGGTAAATACAAAGCCCTGACCATAGATCGGGGAAATATGAGAAATTTGTCCTGGACCTTAAAATTTTTCCAGAGGGATATTCCAGAGATTGAATTAAACAGAATAAAAGAAAAGTTTGAGATCGAGGAATTCTTTACCAATAAGTGGAGAGACACGTCGCTAAGCATTAATGCAAGACCCCACGACATTGAAGCAATTTTAGATTTCGTCAAGGATGCAAAGATCCAAAATAGTGGATATGCGCTCCACATTATGAACAAGGGGCAAGATAAGGGATTTGCAATAAGAAAAATTATAGAGTATACAGGAGTTAGAAAAGATCAAATTCTTGCATGTGGAGACGGAGGAAACGATATTGATATGTTCAAGAATGCAGAATTTAGTGGAACTCCAAAGAATGGATCAAAGGAAGCAAAATTAAATTGCAATTATATTTCATCGTACTCCTATGGAAGAGGGCTCAAGGATATTCTGAACCATTATGGATTGATTTAAGATTCAATGATCTTCCCACGGCACTCATCCACTATTTCCCCATTAGCAACAATCTCTTCGCCGTGCAGATAGACTGATTCTGGAAAGACAACATTGAAGCCCTGAAATGGAGTCATAGTGTTTTTAGAATGCAGCATTCTCTCGGTCAGTCTTTGAACATTTGAAAATTTTACAGATATAAAATCAGCAGAGAATCCAATCTTAATCTGGCCTTTGTTAATACCATACACTTCTGCAGGAACTTTTGCACCTTTATCCACCAATTTTTCCAGTGGAAGTATTTTGCTCTGAACTAGGGAGAGCATTAAGGGAATCCGTGTTTCAACCCCTATTATTCCAGATTTCCCAAATTGAACACTCTCTTTATCACTTTCCAGATGCGGAGCGTGATCAGAGGAGAGAATGTCTATTTTTCCATCAAGGAAGGCTTGCAGGTTTCCCTCTGCAATTTTTTTGTCTCTGAGTGGAGGATTCACCTTTCCCAATGCACCTATGTCCATTTCATGATTTAGAAGCATATGATGCGGGGTTATTTCCTTCCTGGCCTTTTCACCTAAGATACCAAGATTATTCGTGTCGCTTATATGACCCACTATCTTTTTACGAGTATTTAAGTTCGAAATTATTTTTATTGCTTCAAGTTCACATTTAGATGGGCGATTCTCACAATGATCCCTCAAAGAAACTGTTTCTTTCTCTCTGTAAGTATCTAGACATTTTTGTAGCTCGGAGTGAAATAAAACAGGTTTTTCGCAGTTATTCAGAAAAGCATCGGTTAAATATTCCCCCCTAAACCCTATGCTATTTGTGCTTCCTCCCATAAAGATCTTAATGGACGGTGATTCCTTAGCAATCAGATTTCCATTAAATCCGTCATACAGACTGTATAGACCATAATCTACGTACGATCGTCCCCTTATTACATCTCTTTTTCTGTAATACTGTTCATAATCTCTGATTGGAACAATATTGTTCGGCATATCAAATACTGTAGTTGTGCCACCGTGGACTGCAGCCAGGCTCCCACTTTTGAAATCTTCTTTCTCAGTTTCTCCCGGATCTCGAAAATGAACATGGACATCAACGAATCCAGGTAAAATTGCACCTTCCAGTTCCTTTCCGTATGTCCCCTTTTTTTGTTTACTGATTTTCTTTATTATGCCATCTTCAGTTTCTATTATTAAATCCTGAAATTCGCCATTGTAGAAAAATCGACCTGAAAAAGTGCCGGTCAAATTCAGACACCCCTTTTATCGCCAAAGATGTATTTATGTTCTTGTAGCATAAGCCTTACGTCTAGCCTTAACTTCAATATTTCACTGGCCAACCATTGGGATGCTGTTCCCCAAGTAGGCTGAAATACTATACTGCATTCTGGTCTGTGATCTTCCAGAAATTTAACAGCATATTGTAGATCTGTCTGATCCTGAATTACAAATTTAATATAATCGGTATCTCTTAAAAAATTCAAATTCGAAAGTTTAGTGCTCCCATGCTCTCCTGAAGATGGGCACTTTATATCCATGTCTATTACTGTCTCTTTTATTTTTACCACTTTGGATATGTCCAGAGAACCTCCCGTTTCGAGCAATATATGTTTACCTCCTTCAGTTACTCTGTTCATATATTCAACAGCCTCTCTTTGAAGCATTGGTTCACCCCCTGTCAAGCAAATCCATTTTTCCCAAACTTCCAGAGCTTCCATAACAAGAAAGTCCAGCTTTTCATCTGTCCCTCCTGAAAAAGAGTAGGTTGTGTCACACCATCTGCATCTAAGATTACATAAATTTGTTCGTACAAAATACATGGGCACTCCACTCATCAAGCCTTCCCCCTGTATGCTATGAAATTTTTCAGTTATCAACATATTTTCAGACCTTAATCCTCTTTCCTGATGCCAGCAATTTAGTGTTTCCAAATTCAGTCATTGTTTTTACCGTTTCCATATCAAATGTAGGCCCATCTCTGCATACCTGAAATCCGTTGATTGAACATGAATCACAGATTCCTATTCCACATTTCATACTTCTTTCCAATGAAAATTCAATAGGGTAATTACTCTCCTTCAGTTTATCAAATATGGATTTCATCATCTTTTCAGGTCCGCACACATAGATTCTTTCAAACTGCGAAAGATCTACGTGATCAATGCCTGCCGTTACTACTCCTTTATATCCTTTGCTTCCGTCCTCAGTCACTGCAATGAATTTTTCTTTGCCAAATTCTCTTTCAAATAGCAATTCGTCGGAACTTCGAGCAGCAACGATTCCTGTAGTTTCGGAATCTATCAGTGGACGCATTGATGCAATCCCCGATCCTCCACCTATAAGTAATTTGTTTCCCTTGATTCTTTTAAACGGTTTTCCATAGGGTCCCCTGATGAATATCTTATCGCCGTTTTCAAAGGAGCTCAGTTTTTTTGTACTTTCTCCATAAGCTTTTACTGTGATACATTTCAGATCATCAGTAAGAGATAATGACATTGGCACTTCTCCAAGCCCAGGAACCCAAATCATGACAAACTGTCCTGGTTCCACTAATTTATCCCACTTAAAGTAAAGGGAAACTACAGTGGGTGTTTCCCTTTCAGTTTTGACAATTTCAACGATTTCCATCATCTGACCGCAACTCCAACCAACTCTTTTAGTGATTTAATTCCACTCTCCTTCATGTATTGCCTTATTCCCTCCTCTACCTGGGCGAACACATTTCTTCCATACTTAATCAACGCCGTACCTATCTCGTACGCGTTTGCCCCCGCCATGATGTATTCCAGGGCATCTCTTGAATTTTCTATCCCGCCAACTCCCAATATATCTATGTCCATTTCCTTTCTGATTTCATAAACCAATCTCAAACCTATTGGCTTTATTGATGATCCTGAAATTCCTCCATAGACATTGGTAAGAACAGGTTGCTTTGCCTCGACACTTATGGCCATCCCCCTGACTGTGTTGATAAGAACCAGTGCATCAGAATCTGAAGCTGCGGAGGCAATTTCATTAATAGATGTTACATTTGGACTCAATTTGCTCCATATGGGAATTTTTAAGGAACCTTTTAATTCACTGATTATTTTTTTAACCAGAACAGGATCGCTTCCAACCTCAGAACCAAAGCCTTTAACGTGTGGACAGGATAGATTCAACTCAATGGCCTCTACTCCATAATCCTGCATTTGAAGCGCGAGTTTCAAAAAGTCTTTCGGAGAATTGGCAAATATGCTGCCAATAATTATAGCACCGTCCCTCCTGGCAATTGAAATTTCATTTCCATACTCATTTATACCGGGATTGGGGAGTCCCATAGCATTTAGCATCCAACCGTCACCCTCAGCAACAACCGGTGGATAATATCCATTCCTTTCTTCTAATCCAATGGACTTGGTAACAACCGCTCCTGCACCCTCCTCGAAAATTCGTTTCATTGTGTATCCATTTTCATCCAGTATCCCCGACGCGAGAATGCCAGGAGAATCTAAACTAACCCCCCCTACTTTGACCGGTAGCTTTTTCATTGATTATCCCTGCAATATGTAACTGCGATATTTTACAGTTTCATTCTCTTCGTTGAAAAATCATTAGCAATCTTCTTTGAGTTCAGATGGAAAACCCTCAAGGGATATTATATTTGGACCCTGTTCCATAAACGGTCCGTAATAGAAGAACACTCCAGGTATATCATATGTCTTGCAGGAAAGGTACATATTTCCAGTCAGTGAGTGAAATAGGATCGCGTTTTGTTCAGATTTGCATTTCATTATAATCTCCTCAGTTATGTCTAAAAACCTCTGAATTGTCTTAACTTCCAGTTTATCGTTTATAACAACTCTTGAAGCACCCGAAATAATGATATCTACCAGATCATTCTCACTATTTGGGTACGCCATTAGGGTAAATTCTATGTATTTCGACAATTCGTTGTATAACTTGAAATTAAAATGGCCATTGAGTATAGCATCAACATCAATCACAAATGCCTCATCAAACGGTACCGAAGCCAATTCGTCCATACTCTTAAAATCAACAAGTTTTCCGTGGGATATAAGAAGGCATTTCACAGTTATCGATTGAAATCTATTTCATAACCTTTACCAAAAAAATCCTCTTTTGGTACAATATAGTGCTATTTATATCACAGGCATGACGGGAAAGTATTTTTTATATCACTGTAATACTATATCATGCAAGACCAGATTTCTTCGTTTTACGCGAAAACTGACAGAATTCTGGTGCCAATGGCCAAGGGTGAAAGCTCTCGCATGGCACTTAATATTGCAACAGACTTGGCAAGGGTTTTGAACTCCGAAATTACTGCCCTTACCGTTAAGGATGAAGTTAGGGAAGTCACTTGGAGCGACAAGGTTGCAGTAGTAATGACAGCCTATAGGGAGTTTAGGGACAAGGGATTAAAAATCATACCGAAAATTCAAAGCGCAAGAAATGTAAAGGCAGGGATAGTTTTCGAAGCTAATTCCAAAAATTATGATCTTGTACTTATGAGTTCCAGGGCTAGAAACGGGGTTTCCAGTTCTTCTCTTGGCGGAGTAAGCGAATACGTTTTGAAACATTCAAAAAATACAACTGCTGTAATTTCCCTGAAAGGAAGCAAGTATCCATACAAGAATATATTTATTCCCATGAGTGAAAGATTAAACTCGAGAAAATCTGTCTATCTTGGAGCAGTTCTTGCAAAGGTTTTTGGAGCAAAGTTTGTACTTTGTGATGCACGATCATATGATAAGAAAAAATTACACGGATTCAAAACAATTATGAATTCTGAAATTTGGAGAGAGCTTAATATCGACTACAAGTTAATTGAGTTGCCACAGGGTGATATGAAGGAAGAGATTCTAAATGCAATAAGTTCCGGGGGTTCAGACCTATTAGTTCTTGGAATCAGACCGGACAGATATTCAAATGTAAGGGTAAACTCAGAAATTAAGAAGTTGATAAGGGAGACAAATGTTGATACCCTTTTAATTAAGAGATGAACTGGACATTATTCCCTTGCTAATCAAAATGTTTATTATATTTACATCTAGGTACATAACATTAACATAATATGATCCAAAAATTGGAAAATTCTGCTTTACAGTTGTGTTTATCAAGTTACAAAGTGTCTGGTTAATATTCCCAAGACTCTTTCCCTTACTTTTGGCAAGATTTGATAGTGCTGCTGAAACTCTAGGTTCCTCAAGTAAAGCTCCGCTTAAGGGAATATTTGGATCTAACCCAGAAGCTGAATCCATCACAAGTTCACCCGGAATCTGTGACAGAGTAATATTGGGATTCATTGCACAGAAATTCTTAAGGCTCTTGATTGTCAGGTTCAGGGACGCATTGGTGTTAATTGCACAACACTGGGCGCCAGAGGTTGTTTGGTTGTAATCAGTCGCTGATGGTCTTGGCTGGAAAAAAATAGAACTGTTGAATGCTTGAGCCAACAGATAACTTCCGTAGATCTTTCCATCAATATTAATCTGGCTTCCATTGGCACCAAATTTATCCACATTTTCTGCAACCAGAGCTGTGGCGGTTGGTATAACAACGCCAAGTAAGAACATTGTCACTAATGCGAGTACAACCGACGTTCTGATAAATTTTGTAAGCTTCAATTTTTCTACCAAAGTATGCCCGCCCCCAATAAAATATAGTAAATCGCTCCTATTGCTAGGAAGGGAAGAACAACCCCCCCAAATCCATATATCATTATATTTCTCCTCAGCAGTTGATCAACGCTTGAAGGCCTAAATCTTACACCTCTGAGTGCTAGTGGTATTAACAGGGGAATGATGATGGTGTTGAAAATCAGCGCAGAAGTTATTGCAAGTAAAGGATCTGTGAATCCAAGTATATTTATGAAGGCAAGTGCCGGGAATCCGTAAAAAATGGCAGGAATGATTACAAAATATTTTGAAATGTCGTTTGCAAGGCTAAATGTAGTCAGTGATCCTCTTGTTATCAGGATTTGTTTTCCTAAAAATATTACGTCCATAAGCTTTGTTGGATCATTGTCAACATCAATCATGTTTGCTGCATCTTTGGCTGCCTGGGTACCGCTGTTCATTGCAAGACCAACATCCGCAAGCGCAAGTGCCGGTGCATCATTTGTACCATCCCCAACCATGGCTACCATCCTTTGAAGGTTTTTCTCGGATTGAACCTTATTGTACTTATCCTGCGGCTTGCTGTTTGCGACGAATTCATCCAGTCCAGCCTCTCTCGAAATGTATTCTGCTGTTAACTCATTATCCCCAGTGCACATGACCGTTTTAATATTCATGGTCTTCATCGAGATAATTCTGTCACTGATCCATGGCTTAATAATATCATTAAATTCAATTGCTCCAAGAATTTTGTCATCTTCCGACAGCACCATTGCAGTCCCGCCCCTGCTGGAAATTTCGGCACATATGGCCTCAACAAGGTTGTCTTTTGATCCAACCATTGACCAGATTGCATTTTGTGATCCCTTAAGATATTTCTTTCCATTATACTTGAGTCCACTAAATTTTGTTTCTGAGGAAAAGGGGATAAACTCTGCTCCGGACAGGTCAAAATCCTTAAACTCTGATCCCTGCTTTTTCAGAAGATTTACAACAGATATACCTTCTCTGGTTTCATCCATGGCTGAACTCAAAAATGCACACTGGAAAAGTCTTTCTTCTGAAACATTGGCTGCGGGATAGACTTTAGATGCGTCTCTTTCACCCATAGTAATTGTTCCTGTTTTGTCAAGTATGATCGTATCTATATCTCCAGCGTTTTCAACAGCCCTTCCACTTTTTGCAATTATATTGAATTGCGAAACCTTATTAATGGCAGCTATCCCCAAGGCCGGTAACAGAGCACCTATCGTGGTTGGAATCAGTGCTATGAGAAGAACCACAAGCACAACAATATTCACATTAATGTTGAGAAAGTTTCCGACCGTCAGGACCGATGAAGTTATGGAAATAAAAACCAGAGTCAATCCCGATATTAAAACCAGGAGTGCTATTTCATTCGGTGTCTTTTTTCTCACCGATCCTTCAACCATTTCTATCATTTTGTCAAGAAAAGTTTCCCCTGGATTTGCAGTTATCCTTATTTTGATACTTTTGTCTAGAAAAGTTGTGGATCCAGTTACACTGTCACCCACAGTCTTAAAAACAGCTTTTGATTCCCCTGTGATCGCAGATTCATTGAAATAGCCATTCCCTTCAATAATTTCCCCGTCAGTTGGAACGCTTTCATTTTTTTTCACCAGGACAACCATTCCCTTTCTCAATTCATTTGAATCTATTTCGGTTTCGGTTCCCTGATCCAGTACTCTTCCTTTTATCTCCCTCTTCATTTTTCGCAACGATGCGGTAATATTCCTGCTCTTTCCCTCTGCAAGTGATTGCGCAAGATTTGAAAAGAATATTGTGAGAAAGAGAAGTACTAAAACAGAAATGTAAAATGAAACGTATGAGTTGCTCATTGCTAAATCATACTGTTTATGGAGAGCAATGAAATAAATGGAAAGGAGAAGAGATATCTCAGTAACTAACATCACTGGATTATGCCATAGCTTTCTAGGATCAAATTCCTTTAAGGCATTAAGCATTGCTTCAGCATACTGGTTCACAACACACCTCCAATGAACAGTGAAAATGCTTTACCCCAACTGAGAAGCGGTCCCGCTGCCAGTATTGGGAAGAACGATAGAAGACCAAGCAGAAGCATAGTGGAAAACAACATGAGCCCAAACCAAAATGAACCTACATCGAAGGTTCTTCCAAACTGGGCTTTTGGTCTCTTCGAGGAAAAGGATTGGGCAATTAACAACTGAAATGCAATTATTGGAAATCTTCCTATCAGCATAATTATAGCTTCAAGCACATTAAAAAAGGGTAAGGAGGTCTGAAATCCTCCCATGGCTGAACCGTTATTGGAAGCAGCGCTGGCGAGTTCATATAATAGTTGAGTTATCTGATCTGGTCTCGAATTGAAAAATGTACTCATTAGAACTGGAGAAAACAATAGTATGAATCCCAGTGGCACAATTATGATGAGTGGATGGGTAACCAGACTATAGGTTGAGTACCTTATCTCCTTTGAGCCTACCTTCAGACTCATTATTTCTGGCAATTTACCAACCATTAGTGAAACCAAGAAAACTGTGAATATAATATAGGAAAATAAATTCAGAATACCTGTTCCCACTCCGCCAAGCGGATCATTTAACAGCATTGGAAATAGAACTCCAAGGATTCCCGCTGGTGAATAATCAATCAAAGCTGAATTTGTGGCACCAGTTGAAGTTAACGTTGCTCCAGAGGCAAATATTGATGTTTGGGAAATTCCCAGCGCTGTTTCTTTTCCAATGTAGTTCCCTCCAAAGTTGAATCCAATGTTGGCAAGGGAGGGTACGCCATACAATTCTCCGAAGAACGTTAACAGGGCACTGAAAATAAAAAGTGCCATAACCACACTTATTATAACTCTTCCAAATTTTCTATTGTCCAGCGCAATTCCCAAGGCAAAGATAGATCCTATAGGAATCAGGGTGAATGACACAACCTCCATAAGATTGGAGATCCAGTTTGGATTTTCGAACGGAAAACCGGCATTTGCTCCATAGAACCCCCCTCCATTTGTTCCTATATTTTTAATACCTTCCAGAGAGGCCACAGGGCCCACTGGAATATTTACAGTAAATTTGGCAAAAAAAGGATGTATAACAATGCTTGAATATGTAACATCCGGAACTCCCACCACTATGAGCAAAATTGTTGCAATAAGTGAAAGAGGTAAAATTAGGTCAAATATGGAAACAAGGAAATCATGAAAAAAATTTCCTATTTTGTTGTCATCGCTTAAAATACCTCTTACGAATGCCATAGAGGCAGCAAATCCAGTTCCAGCAGAGAGAAACATGAGACCAATAATGACAAATGTAAGGTCAAAATAGGAAAGAGAATTTGGATTGGAATAATTCTGTAAATTTGTATTCGTCAAAAAACTTACAACAGTGTTTAATTCTACATAGGGAGTCAGGGGAGTTTGACCGGGAGAAATGAAATAATTTCCCTGGACATAGAGAAATAAAAATGCAATTCCTCCAGCAACTGCATTAAAAATAATGAGCATAAGGAAATATCCCTTGAAGGAATAGGTTTCATCTCTGTCAATTCCCGCAATTTTTTCGATTGATTGAATAATAGGGTCGGTAAATTTCCTAAGCCGGGTGTTTTCACCTCGATAAAGTTTCCCAATGTACGGTGCTATCAGGTAACCAAAGAAGGCAATAATTCCCAAGTATAACATGATAATTATAATGCCTGAAATCATCCTGTTGTTAACAAAAAATGTGGACCAGAAATTACTGGCACTAGGAGATACTGAACTCATATCTTATCTGCCCTGATCATGCTGACTATAAGGTATGCGCACGTGATTGCAACAACTACCCCAGGCAAAACAAGCCATCCCATACCAATGTACATTTCATTCATTAAGTCACGGCTCTATAATAATTTTATCAAAAACATTAATTTGTTTTATTAAAGTAAAGTTTATTTCAGTTGTATAGGTTTTTTCCCATATATGTCCCCATCCTCTCATAACCAATTTTTTTGAAATATTCTCGTACCCCAACTCCACTTATTACCATTATTCTTTTTTCACCAAATTCTTCCCGGGTAATTCTCTCTGCTTCGTTCATTAGCAACTTCCCGTATCCATGATGCTGATAATTTGACGATTGATGAACTCCGATAGGTACAACCCTTCCCACAACTTTGATCTCTCTTACCATCCCTGAATTCCTGGTGATATCGCTGAAGGAGTCTCCCTGGACATGCCTCAATCTTAAAAACCCCGCAATATTATCAAAAGAATCTTCATAGGAGAGGAAAATTTCAGTAGAGTTTGATGCTCTGTAATCTATTCTTTTTAATTCCAATTCAGTTGAATTTAGTTTTGAAAATCCTATTTCTCTGCTTCTAATCTCCTTGGATATTATACCCTCATCAACCAGTCGCCTGTCCACTACATTTCTTATATCGCTTCTTTTAACTCCCGCTTCAATAAATTTAACTGGGATATCTCTCTGCATTCGTTGTACTCTTATCCAGGGGGGCATTTCTTTCATAAACTCGGCCAAAAGTTCCGTTGCCTGTTCATTTCCCATTTCCTTATACTCACCATTTTCCCACATATTGTAGAGTTTAGTCCCCTTCACTACCAATGTTGGATATATTTTCAGCATATCCGGTTTGAATTTCTCGTCACTAATCATTAAGCGAAAACTTTCAAGATCTTTTTCGGGTGTAGATCCATACATCCCCGGCATCAAGTGATAAACAATTTTCAATCCTGCATCCTTGGAAAATTTAGTTGATTTCACTATTTCTTCTATTCCGTGTCCCCTGTGGTTTATTCTCAGAATATCTTCATCCAAAATTTGAACTCCCAGTTCTACTTTTGTTGTACCATAACTCAGTGAGAGTTCTATATCCTTTTCCATAAACCAATCCGGCTTTGTTTCAACGGTTAATCCGATACACCTTCTTTTCGAAGTTTCATTAATTGCTAAACTTTCCGACAAACTTTGTGCGACGGTTCCATTCATACCATCAAAACATCCTTTCACAAACGATTCCTGATATTCCTTAGATCTCGCTGTAAAGGTCCCGCCCATCACAATCAGGTCAACCTTGCTCGTGTCGTGACCTATGGTTTCCAGTTGCTTCAATCTTCCAAAGGTTATGCTGAATGGATCATAATTATTCATTCTTCCCCTTAAGGCAGACGGCTCATATCCTGTATAGGCCTGAGGCGAATTATTCTCCATTCCGCCAGGGCAAAAAATACAGCGGCCGTGGGGGCAAATCTCTGGAGAAGTCATTGCAGCCACAACTGCAACACCTGAAATTGTTCTAGTTGGTTTAAGCCTCAGCATATCGATGTATTTTTGATTCATATACCCCGAATTTAAAATTTCCGTGTTTGAAGGAACGTGATCCAAGTTATATTTCTTGGCAAGAATCACCTTTACCCTCTGTAATTGATCCCTGTTAGAAATATCCCCGCTTTCTATTCTTCCGGATATTTCTTCGAAGATATTCATTGCGACCTGTATCATTAATTTAGATTAAAGTGTGATCCTCGCTCTAGTCTCTTATTTCCTTCTCTGCCAGATAGGCCGTAAGTCCAATCAAGAATAGTGCAAGTAATGCGAGCGCACCCAACCATTCACCAATTTGTCCCCATTGCGATGAAGAAACCGTTGTGCCATACAATATGACCGTTCTCATACTCTCTGCAGACCACGAGACTGGGTTGTATTTGGCAACATTCGCAAGCCACGGAGCCATCATTGCGGGAGAAAACATAGAATAGCTCACAAAGAGCAGGGGTAAATTCACCAGATTTACGATTCCAAATATAGAGTTCATATTAGTCATTCTAATGGCTATGGCACTGAATATGGATGAAAAAATGAGAGATACCAGAATAAGGGCAACGACAATAACCAAACCACCCAGCAAGGTAAATCCGTGATTGAACTCCAACCCATTCGGGATCAGCAAAGCAGCAACCATCAAGATCAGAGCCTGAGGCATTATTCTGATTATGGAAGAAAGCACTTTAGAGAATATTATTGAACTTCTCCTTATGGGAGATGATAAAAATCTCCCCATTGGACCAAGTCTTCTGTCAAAAATTATGTTAGTGCCTGCAAACATAGAAGTAAAAAGGGCCGAGGTGGTTAAAACTCCTCCGACTATATACGTTATGTATGTTTTAGCACCTCCAAGAACAGTCGAAGAAGCAACAGGATCAAACTTAGTAAAATCAAATGCACTTCCAAAAAGGGCAATCCAGAAGAAAGGCTGAATCAATCCCGTTAAAAGAAAAATTGGATTCCTGTACCATTTCTTAATTTCCCTTTGAGTAAGAGGTAAAAGACCACTCATTTTCGCACTCTCTTCATGTTCATCATCATTTTTCTCGGATCTCCCGGATCTTCGCTTCTAATATCTCTTCCTGTATATTCCAAAAATACTTCATCCAAAGATGGTTTTTGAACAGTTAATCTTACGGTTGATAACTTATTTTCGGAAATGAAATTAATTATGTTCGGGAGCATATCATCTGCGTTATCTACCTTTATCCTCACGGTATTCGGACCAGATTCAATTGCCTCAATTATACCCGGAACTTTTTTCATTGCCTCGGCTTCTTTTTGTTGCCTAAAGGATACAGTTATGATATCCCCCTTAAGAGAAGCCTTCAACTCATCTGTGGTTCCAGTTATGAGTACTATACCGTGATCTATTATTGAAACACGAGTGGCAAGCGCATCTATTTCCTCCAGATAGTGAGATGTCAGAATAATAGTCACCTTCAGGTCGGTTTGTATTTTCCTCACATATTTCCACATCAGAGTCCTTGTCTGAACGTCCAATCCAAGAGTAGGCTCATCAAGGAATAGTATTGTTGGGTCATTCACAAGGCCGATTATCAATTCAAGTCTTTTCCTCATTCCCCCAGAGTACCCCTTGACCATTCTTGTTGCCGCATCCTTAAGATCCACCATTTCCAATAAACTGTCTATTCTTTCTCTTGCCTTTTCTTTTGGAACATCATAAAATTTTGCTACCATTTCCAAATTTTCTCTTCCTGTAAGATCTTCATCCGCAGTAAGATCTTGCGGCACCACTCCAATCATCCTCCTAACTTTAATTGAATTTTTAGTTATATCAAGTCCCGCAACAGTTGCTGTTCCTGAAGTAGGAGTCAGTCTAGTTGTCAGCATATTAATGGTGGTTGTTTTTCCCGCGCCATTTGGGCCAAGCAAACCGTATACCTCCCCCTCATCTATACTGATATTAAGCTTATCAACCGCGTTGATCTTTCCGTGATACACTTTGCTTAAATTCCTGGTTTCAATTATCTTTGTCATCGAAATCTTCCCCTTCATTCTTCGCTTCCAATCCTTCGAGTCCGTGAAGGAATTCCTTAATGAACACTTTAAGCCGTTTCAGATCATCTTTTTGAAAAAAACCCTCTTCTTTAGTTTCAAGTATGTATTTTAAGTTTGAAATAATTTCATCAATTATGTATTTGTCCTTGGGACCAACCAGATCATTAACAAAATAGTCATATTTGACTATCTCTTCCTTTCCCTTTTCTGTAATTTCGTATTTCCCATCATTCATCCTCACAACCAGATTATTGTCTTCCATGCCTGATAGAGATGGATATACACTCCCTGGGCTTGGTCGCCAGTGACCGTGAGACCTTTTCTCCATCTCACTTAT
Source organism: Thermoplasmata archaeon (assembly GCA_021806345.1). The sequence continues at coordinate 76,170 of JAJZXP010000387.1, forward strand.
TATATCTGCGCCCCTCATTGGGTTTTTATCAACTATTTTAAGGATCCAAAACCTTAACATTCCACCTTTCATTTTCATATTCAAATCGTTTTTCGATATATAAATAGTTGCAATGATTACAATAAAATATATTTTACCTGGGATATTAGAAAAATTTAATAATCAGTAACGTGATACTTGTCAGACAAATGAAGGTCACTAGAATAATTTTCGTAGCCGTATTTTCGATTATTTGTGTATTTTTGGTTGTATCAGCTTCAAGCATATACGTATCAGCAGAAAATGACCTTAAACAAATTAAACTGGATTTTGAACATATTTATATTGACAAGAGTATGGTTAAAGCTGAGTTTCATGTATCTGCAAACGATACAAGTAATTTACCAACAACTCTTTACATTATGCACGAAAATCTGACCATAAATCCATACAGTTCATCAAGTGGGAATATATTTTTAAATCTCAACACATCAAGCCTTGGATCGAAGGGCTGGGCAATCAATTCAATTTTAATCTATACAAATGCTGTAATATCTGAGTTTGTGAATGGGATTGGATTGGACAGTTTCTCAAAGAATATTTCAACCTTTCTTCCATCAATATTTTCAACTGCCCAACTTAATTCTACAAACGGAAACAACTCCTACAATCTTGTGCTTTCTGACTTTATATCTGTGGCCTTAAGTGTAATGAGTATAGGTGTATATGAAGGAAGTAAATTTTTGGGAAATATGACAGCCAGTTCTTCGTCCGGATCAATTGGCGGAAATGTGACGTTTTCTGGAATTTTGGGTGGTAGTGGCCTCAGTAACAGTTTGAGTAATATATCTATTCAATTATTTGGAATGAAAATTGCATTGTAGATTAATACAACTGCCTACCGGTGATCTTATCGGTGCTCACTTTTTTAAAGTTGTGCCCCATACAAATCCCACATTTTTCATTTTTCCTCATTTCAATCTTTTCAATGGTCATTTCCTTAAGATCAAAAAAGAAGAGTGATCCATCCCTGAAATCACCACTGATGAATTTTCTTATTTTGTTTGTCGCAAACAGTGATACAGTAGAAGGAATTTCAGGTTCAACTGAATCAAAATGACATCCTATTGGCCTCATTTCTTTTCCGTTGGTAATACATTCAAGACATGAGGTCTCTCCTGGAATAACCAGTTTAAACTGCCCCATTGTTCCATTGCTGGATGTATACATCCATGGTTTATTGTTCTTAACAGCAAATTCGTTAATAAGTTCTCTTGTGAGGAAGGAATCGGTCGCATCAAGCACGAAATCCTCGTTCTCAAGTAGTCTGTCAATGTTATTGGAGTCAAGGTATTCATTGATAAATCTGATATTTCTGGTGATTTCCATTAAATTAAATCTTTCTTTTATTGCCTCAACCTTTGAATGTCCAACCTGATCTGAACTGAATAAAGGTTGCCTCTTAATATTAGATTCTTCCACAAAATCCCCGTCAATCAACGTAAGCGAAAAGCCCATTTTAGCTAGAAAGAGTGCACACATCTGGCCATTTCCACCCAATCCTATGATTGAAACACTCACTTTCTTTTTCAAGCCATCAACAGAATAAGATAGAAAAGGGATAAATATAGATTCTTTCTCTTCATATTATGAAAGCGGCAGTTTTAAATGTCATAAAGCAAAACTTAGACGTTGAAGAGCGGGAAGTTCCAACTCCAAACAGTAATGAAGTTATAATAAGACAGAATAAAACCGGTATTTGTTACCGGGACATTCTTACCAGAGACGGTTTTTTTCCAAGACTTATGACACCAATAATCCCCGGTCATGAACTTTCGGGGGTAATAACCGAAGTGGGAGAGGCAGTTTATGGATTCAGCAAGGGGGATAGGGTAACAAGTTTAATTTACGAGCCATGTGGCAGGTGCAGAAACTGCCTATCGGGTAATGAAAATTTATGCGAATTTAAGAAAACTATGGGAGAAACCATAGACGGAGCATATTCCAGTTACGTCAGGATCAACCAGAAAAGTCTTGTAAAGGTTCCAGAAAAAGTAACGGATGAATTGGCTGCAATTTCTGCCTGTGTCACCGGAATGATTATTCATGCACTTGAATTTGCAGGAGGAATAACCGAAGGTTCTAAGGTACTGATTACAGGTGCAGGAGGAGGAGTAGGAACGCATGCGATCCAGATTGCTAAAGCATACGGTGCCGAAGTACTCGCCGTAAGCAGTTCCGAATGGAAAAAAGATCATTTATACAAACTTGGGGCGGACAATGTTTTAATCTCAAACACTGATGGATTCAGTAAGAAGGTTAAAGAATTTTGGCCAGGGGGATCTGACATTGCTCTTGAAAATACCGGTGATGCTACATTCGGTGATTCTTTTAAGTCACTGGGATTTGGAGGTAGATTGGTTCTGGTAGGAAACTTAAATCCCACGTCGGTTCAGTTACCTCTTGGAATTGTAATATTAAAAGGAAACGTAATCTCGGGAAGCATTTCGTCAACCAGAAATGATGTTTCAAGGGCGCTTGAAATGGAGAGAAAAGGGAAAATTAAACCTGTAATATCTGAAGAGATTTCAATTAACGAGGTAAATGAAGCATTTGAAAAGATTAAAAGAAGAGAAAATCTTGGAAGAGTATTTATCAAATTTCAATAAGCATTTGACTAGAGATTTTTGAATTAATAATTTTTCCGTTCCCCTGTTTTCGGCAGAGACAGTTCTTTTTTTAGGATGTTTTTCACTTCATTTACAATTGGATTTTCCGGATTTTTGATTTCAATTATGCTTGAGGCCAGGAATTCTGCAGAATTTCTAAATCGTATAAATTTTGTAACCATTTTCCTGACTTCATCAAGGGATCTCTCCTGAATTGTAGCTTCAATCCTATCCCACCGTTTGTCATAGTTTCCAAGATTCACTTTAGTATCTCTCAGGCTCAAATATCCAATTTCAGATTCAACCTCAGAGAAATCAATCTTTTTCTCCAGTGAGTACAGCTTCGCATAAAGGGACAGTTGAAGTGAATAATCATCACTTGGTTTTTTTGACGTTTTGAAATCCACTATCACAGTCTTTCCTCCATGTTCTGGGTCGCATTTATACACGGCATCTATCCTGCCTTCTATAAATAGGTCCGTTTTCAGGCCTGGGAAAACATTCTCAACTTTATCCTTAAGTTTCATTTCTGATTCCAGCCATCCCTGATTACAGTTCTGTTTTACGTATCTCTCGTAAGCCAGAAAATTGCCCCACGTTTTCATTTCACTGTCTTTCTCAGGGAGAGATGGCGTGACATTTTCCTTAATGTGTGATTCTATCATTGCGTGAATATTCGTTCCAAATTGCATGGCATAGGAACCCTGCTTTATTCCCAAGATGTACGTTAGAACAAAATCTTCCAATCTTTCTGTTTTCTGTAGCATTGAAAAACTAATCTTATTGAATTTTTTCATCTTCATTTCAATAAGTGGAATTAGCCACAACTCATTGTCCTCCTGATCTTTTTTCTCTTCCATCAATTTTTTTAGAGAAATAAATTCATTACCATTTTTTTTGGAAACGAGTTGACTTTCAGAAGCCGGCTCGAAATCAAATCTTACAAAGTTATCGTTTGTGCAAAAAATGTTTAATCTCTTTGACGCCCTGGATAAGGCCACAAAATCAATTCTGCATTCCTCCTCAGCTCTTTCCACTCTGTCGTATTTGATATTAAATTGGCTTGTTATACCTCCAGTTATCAGATCAATGGCACTCAGGGTTTTCTTTGAAACAGTCTTTGGTACATAAATCACATTCTCAAACTCAAGGCCCTTTGCTTTGTGCACTGTAATAACCGATATCTTCTGATCAACACTCTCAACATTATCATAACTGTTCTCTTGAAGTATATATCTTTTCAAATCTGACAGTTTAAAATTGCTGTTTGTCTTTACGCGTTTGAAGAAGAAGGGAAGGGAGTTGTAAACATCTATAGTTGTTTCCATAACCTCTTGACCAAAAGACAAGGACTTTGGTATTATATAATCCTTGAAAATCTTTAGAATTCCTTCCATATCTTTTGCATACTTTTTCCTAATTTCCCTCATCTCTAATGGAAGAAGTTCATTCACATTTTTGGCAAATTTTATCTTTTCAACTATCAATACGCTTTCATTCAGGGGAATTCCTGAATACCTGGAATATAATAGAGAAATTATATCGTCAGTATTTCCAAAAAGCCCACATACGAAGTTTGCTATTTCCATTCTCCATTCAGTATACCCCTTCGTTCCTGAAACCTTTTGATGAGCAATTCCCTTCTCGTTTAATCTTTCCGACACTTTATTTGCCTGGTCGTTCGTTCTGACAATAATTCCCGTTTCTCCCGTCATTTCCTTTCCTTCAATAATCTGAATTATTGAGTCGATGATCGTTTCAAAATCATTACATTTCCAGATCTTGACTTCTCCATCTTCACCTTTCTTGAGACTTGAAAATTTTTTAAGTTCTTCGGAAGTCTCTGTCCCTGAATTACTAATAAAAAAATTCTTGCAATATTCCTTTATTTTTTCAGGTAATCTCCATGTACCTTCCATAAACGATTTGTTAAAGGCTTCATCATTCTTCATCGCTTTAAACGATTCTATGTCTCCGCCCTGAAAGCCAAAAATAGCCTGCTTGCTGTCTCCTACTGCATAAATATGATCTGATAGTCTTTTGACCAGTTCATATTCAAGCATGCTCATATCCTGGGCTTCATCAATAAAAATTTGTTTGTATTTTCTTGAGTAGGAGTCACAATAGTTCGTTGCAACAATAAGAAGATCATTATAATCCAACTCATCCTTGTCTTTGGACTTTTCGTAATACGCAAAAATGTTGATAAATTCCTCACCCAGTTTTATCATTTCTTCAAGTCCATACCCATTTATTCCAGAATTTGTGGCATATGCATCTCTAATAAATTTTTGTAATGTCTCCACATTTACTTTCTCAGGTGTAATTCCAAAACTCTTAAGAAATCTTAAGGAATTCACAATTTGCCCGATATTCACAATACTAGGATAGTCCTTCATCAGTACGCTGGGGTCATAGTTTGTTACATCTTTATCTTCTAAATATTTAAGAATCAAATATCGCATAATTCTTTCTGGAAAATTATTAATTTTCCCATTTCTTTCGCTAACAATCCTGTTTGCCAAGCCATGAAATGTTGAAATTTCGGGAAGATTTTTGACACTTCCGTTCAGTTTTAACAGTATGGATTCCTCCATATGATCTCTTGCCTTATTAGTAAAAGTCAGGCATAGCACTTCGTCTGATGAAACACCGGAGCTTATCAACTCCGCAACATTTTCTGACAGATTTCTGGTTTTTCCTGATCCTGGATTGGCTGAAATTAAAGAATTTTGAAAATTCAGCATAATTGCTTATGTTCAGTTATAATTAAACATTTTTGTTCGGTTAGTTTAATTTTTAATATGGAAACAGTTAATTATTTTGGTTAATATGGGAAATCATAAAATGCGATTGGAAAAAAATTTGCGGATCGTCCTATTTCAATTAGGGGGGCTGCACAAATGAATTTTATGCAGAGGAGAGCCACTAGGAAATTTGCAGAAGTGCATCCATCAATTGGAAGCATTAGTTCGGAGTACTACTCGAAGAATAGATTGCTTGACATCAAGGTATTTCCAAATACCAAAAAATATGTAAGGAAAATGGAAGTGACAGTAAGAGATTATCGGCTCCAGGATCATATTCTCAAACTGAAGAAAAAGAATGGTTTTTTTCTTCTTACTCTGGATGTAGATTTCTCCAAGGAGTATTCCTTTTCATTTTATCTCATCGGGAGAGATGGAAAATACAGTAGGGAAGATAAAACACTAAGTGATTTAAGAAAAATAACGAAAATATACGAATTGGAAGAACAACCAAGTGTTGTAACTCAGATAAACGATAAACCAGAAAAAGTGAAAAAGAACAGTGTAAAGGAACCAGTTAAGAGTGGAACGGTGGAACGTGTTTTTGTACCAGAAAAGAGATCCTGGCCAACTTCATCCCAATATGCTCAAAGCCTTCAGAATCCAACATTTAGCATTTCTAAGACGTACTCAGATTTCTCCATGATTAAGTTCCTTAGAAATGAGAATGTCAAATATTCCAGTATTATCCAAGGTGCAGGAAATTTTGGAGTGGTCTTCAAATATGTCAAGGAAAATAAGTCAAGTGCACTGAAATGTTTTACAAGGGGGAGCCCAAATATCCAAAAGAGATTTTACGAAATAAGCAAGCAAATAGAACAGAATCAAATTGAATATCTTGTTAAATTGAAATTTTACCCCGACCTTGTCAGGGTTGTTAACAAACCAAAGGAATTTTTTCCAGCTTTGACTATGGACTGGTTAGAGGGGAAAACCTTAAACACTTTTATCGTCGAGAACCTCAAAAACTCAAACAACCTGCGTACTGTAGCGCAGAGTTTGGGTGACAGCTTAATCTCCATGCAATCAAAAGGAATTGCTCACGGCGACCTTTCCTCGGATAATATAATTGTAGACTCGGGCGGCACGGTCCATTTAATTGATTACGACGGCATGTATGTTCCCGCCCTGAAAGAGTTGGGTTCAGAAGAACTGGGCCACGAATCTTTCCAGCATCCAAAGAGGGGCAGATATTATGGGGATAAACTTGACAATTTCTCATTCTTGGTCATTTATACAAGTTTACTGGCTGTTGCCAAGAGCCCGAAATACTGGGCATTCAATGGAAACGATCAGGACAAGGCATTATTCGATATCAATGATTTTCTGGAGCCGTCTAAATCAAAATTAATGAAAACTCTCAAATCGGAAAATGGGAAATTAAAGAGACTTGAATCCACAATGGAAGAGTTCTTGGGAAGAGGCCCGGACTGGGATGGGTTTGATCCGCTTAAAATAATTAAGTTGAAATAAAAATTCCAGAAACATCGTCATTTTTCATATTGCCTGAAGTTCTAAGTTCATCAAACAATGACTTATCCGAAAAATTTTCTTCCAGTGAATTTACAAAAGTTATCCCATTATCCATAATGTATTTTGATAGCGCATCAGTCGCTAGTATTATCCTATCACCGCTATTGCAATTTAACTCCGTTTTCTCGAGTTTTACAACTTTAGTATTTTTTTTCCGTTGCAGGGGGTTTCCATAACCTGACCAGATCAATTCAGGGTGTAATCCAAATTCCGCGGAATTTGAAATTGGAAAACTGACAATCTGGTTATCACGCACTCTGAATATGCAAGAATCTCCCACTGCGTAGCAAATTAATCTATCAGATTTTTCAAACTTCACACCAAGAAATGTGCTGTAAGAACCGTGTACCGCCTTGTTTTTAACATTCCATCTCAATTTATCCCACTGTATGGAAGAGAGCCAAACATCACGAGATTGAGAAAGAAAATCAAATATTTCGTCTTCTGAATCCAGGTCCGGAGATAACTCTATGTATAGGCTTGTGAGTACTTTGGCCCATACTCCACTAAATATGGACTCGCTCGCTCCATCTGCCACAGAGAACATGCCCTTATCCGAGTCAAAAAAAAGCGCGTCCTCTGACTCTCCATCCAGATTCCCTACCTTTGGGTAATTCCAGGAGGATACTTTCATCCTTCGACCTTGTTATATACCACCCTGGTTCCAATATCAAGTAATTTTATGAGTTCTTCTAAACTAGCGTTAAACACATATGCCTTTGCACCGCTTTCTATGTTGGAAAACTCTTCCTTTGCAATTGCAACCATTGTTTCTGGAACGACACTAGACATTTCGAAAAGAGTCTTTGCGTGTTTTTCTTCTGGAACCTCAATCTCAACCTTTGGAAACGATATTGGTCTCTCGTCCTTTTCTGAAAGATGACAGTTCCAAACAAGCACCTTTCCATCATCGGTTTCCATCCCCTTAAGTTCCTCAGTTACCAAATTCGGATCCCCGTCTGTGGAACCCCCATCACTGATATTTATTACCACCGGTGGGAACGATCCTTTATGTTCACTTATCCATTTATCTATCCACTCTTTGGCAATTTCAAATGCCCCCTTCATCGGAGTGTCATATGATGCAACCGGTTCGAACCATATCGGAAACTCAATCTCGACCGCCTCTCCCTCTATAACATCCGTCATTTTTTCCATTCTGAGAATATGTTCCTCCAAAGCACTAACTGAAATTGGTTCATTGGAGATCAGTCCCTTAGCCTCTCCGCTTTTGTATCCGTATCCGATAATTCCCACATCAAAATACGGTCTCACTCCCTCTGATTTTGTACATCTGCTTATTATCTCATTAAGCTGCTTGTTTATTGCATCACTGGCTTCCTGTGCCTTAGATCTTCCACTCCCTGCAATCTTTCTACTCATAGATCTTGATTGATCCAAGAGAAATACAAACAGTCCTGGATTCCTTCTGCTTATTTCCGCCTCGTATGTCATACAACTTTAATGGAATCAAATTAATAATAGTTTTTGTTTTGAAGCATTACAATTCTTATTTTGACTTCCTTTCCATTATTCCGATCAGTACGGCAATGAGAATTATTACATATCCAATCACAAATATACCAGGGAATGCAATAATACCGGCTATGGAAATAACACCCATCGTTGTAAAACCAATATCTTTTTTTCTCCTGCTTAATTCTGTCCCAAGAATTGCAATCACCGAAAATATGATATTATCTGTGACTGCAGCTCCTGCAGATACCTGCCCAAATAATGAAATGTAAGAGGTAATATCATGCAGTAGTATAGCAATTATGCCAATTACTACGTTAATGACCGCCCCGATCATTCCTATTTTATAATAAAGCTTATAAGATGCCATTAAAGTGGTATTACCAGTAACTTTTAAATCTTCCCATTTCCAACTCTATATCTAGAACCTCTCCAGTTTATCTCCTTTGCCCTTTTTCCCATTAGTAGGTTGTATAGATAAACAAAGGGTAAGAGAACTGTAGAAGCAGCGATTTTTGCAAAGTTACTTCTTTCCCTGGAATAATTAAATAATATCAAGAGTAAAAGTGGGAAGTACCCAACTATGAACATGTTCCAGAAGAGTATTGAGAGAGGAATTAGTGAAACAAGATATAGTATCATCATTCCATAAATTGCAATTCCTGCGTAAAATCCCTTCCTTGAAAACGACACACTTATGGCCATCTGTCTGTTCGCCCATTCGAAAAATGTTTTTCTAGTCTCATTCACGTAAACCATTGGGGTCGCTGACTTGGAATATGCAATTCGTAATTTTTTTTCCTTACATATCTTGGTAAGTGTTGCATCATCTGAAATTGAGCTGGAAAATTCAGCCAAACCCTCACCCTGAAGCATTTCCTTTTTAAAAGCTGCGGATCCACCCCAAACGAATCTAGTCAGTCTAAATTCCATCATATTTATTCCAAGATATCCCCATACCTTTTTGATGTAATCCCACAAATTCCCTTTAGAAATGGGTTCATAAAGAGGATAGGTTGAAGTGACTCCAACATTCTTGTCATCCAATGGAGATATCAGATTTTCCAGCCACTCTCTGTTAACTGTAGTGTCTGAATCCACAATAACAATCACATCGCTGCCTTTATCTTCCACAATTGCTGTTGTAACAGCCTTCACCTTTCCGCTACCTCGGTAGGAGTGATCTGAAAGTATTATCTCGACCCCTCTCTCTATCAAAATATTGTACGCAGTGTCTTCTTTACTATCTACAACGCCGACAAGCGAGTAGTTTTTGTAGGTCTGGTTCTGGATTGCTTCAATGTTCTTTTCCAGATTGATTTCAACGCCTTTGCAGGGAAGAATTACCTTAACTCTGTAACCGCTTTTAGACCTCTTATTTAATCCCTGGGCTCTCCACCATCTGATTAAATAAAATCTAAGTAGCATGAACATTGTTAAGCCGCTTAGTATCAGCAACCAACCAATCTTCAGCAACTCAATCTCTGGAATCATCATTTTCACTCAGTTGCACGGGCTTGGAACCTCTGGTCCCTCTTGTTGGTTCCTTTTCCTTACCAATTCTTTTTCCTCTTAGGATGTTGAATATATCTGAAAGAGAAAGAACTGAAAATATTATACCTGTGATCAGTGAGATAAAGAGAAATATTTCAAGAAACAGAATGTAGTATGAGGAATTAAACAAAACTACTGAACTTGCAAAATTCAATACCATGGAGAATAAACCAATCATAATCGTAAACACGAATAATCTGTTGATCTGACCAAAAATAGGCTGTTTTAGACTTTCAGGATGAAATATGGGTATCATTGAAATCATAACCGTATACGCAGCCATCATAAGTCCCATGATAGTACCGTAAAAGGTTAGAATACTGGAACTGGAATAGAAACCGACAATTTTTGATGTTACCAGTGTGCTCGATGGGATATAGACATTTCCAATATCAGTTGTGAGAAGAAATGTTATCAAAAATGAAACAAAAACCACTGTTCTAAGTTTATAAATAGATTCAAGTCTACCCCTCAGTCTAATCTGAGCCATTGCCATTTATACGTTACCAGTATAAAATGCTATTTTAAAGGAACTGCACTTTTTCAGTCCATTTCGTTTCAAAAGAATCTAAAGGTTGAGCTGTCCAAAAGTTCAACGAATTTTTCAACAGGAAAATCATCCTTTTCCAAATCACAAAAACTTATATTATCCCTGGATACTACCAATTCGAATTTTGAGTCACCTTCTTCAACAATGAAGGAAAGATTTCTTATTCTATCAATCATTTCCTTTTCTGGGTATTCTGTGGTCTTCTTAACTATGCCTTTATCAGCGTCATCGACTATGGTAATATAGTTTACCGTGAAAAAATAGTTGTGAAGGGGAAAAGTTTTCCTGCGTTGCAAATTTAATAGTCTTGAGAAATATTCTACAATGTTGTCATAGTCTCCTTCTAAAGTCCTATCCATTATTTTCAGAGTAATAAAAGATATTTAAGATTAAAGTAAACAATCATCTATTGGTTATCACTTGAAAAGTTTATTTAAAAATTTTTTTTCCAAAATTTATTAAGTAAATATCTAATGATAGGTACATGACCGATGAGTTGCCAGAAATACATAATCATCATCCATATCTAATGTATAAAATGATAAAAGAAACTCCAAATGCATTAAGGAAGACTCTAACGGCAGTTGACAATGTTGATATCAGTTTTAAAAGGGGTGGCCTAACTGTTACTGGAAATGGAACATCTTTTCACGCAGGAATGTTAGGCTTTCAGGGAATAGAGGGTCAAAATTCAAAATGGAATGGCATCCAGTCATACGAATTGGAAAAATATAGGGATCCATTCTCCAATATCCTTGCAATTTCCCATACTGGAAAGACGCATTCCACCATCCAATCAATTCTGAAAAATCCTGAAAGTAATTCTATTGGAATAACTCATGATAAGGATTCACCGATGGCTGAAGCCGTTGACATCCCAATCATAATTCCTGAAAAGGACACCTCTCTCTGCAACACAAAGGCATTTTTTGACAATGTTTTAGCATCAGCAATTGTTTCCAGAAAATTTAGCGCAGAGTCATACAATTTCAACGGACTCATAAATACCATAAGTGATAGTCTCTCTGAAGCCGATGGGATTATGAAAAGCATAGTGGAAGAACTTCCGGATATACATAACATCTTTGTTCTAGGTGCAGGAAATAATTATTACGCTGCAAGGGAATCAGCTCAAAAGCTCAAAGAAGCAACACACATTCACTCTGAAGGCATTGAAATGGAAGAATATAACCATGGATGTACCTCAGTTACCGACAAATCAACTTTAATACTTATTATATCCAATGGAGAAGACAAGGAAAGGGTTAAACAAATTAGCGATGGCATACGCTATGTTAATGCAACCTCAGTCGTCATCGGGGGTGAAGGAGATTTTTCAGTTGAAGTCGATTATAAAAATAACTTCGAACTTCCGATTCAGGCAATGGCTTACACATATCTTCTGGCATATTACATGGCTGTTAAGATGCACATAAATCCTGATATTTTAAGGCTGGATGAAAAAAGCTATTATGACTTTGACATGGCCATTTTTCCACCGGGTCATCACTGAGTCATTTTCTGGTTTGCTTTTCTTATTTTCTCTTCAATTTTTTTCAATTCGAAAGGATCGATTGCAGTCGACTTGTTTTCCAATTTTTTCCTTAACTTCTTTTTCAGCTTTTCGTCTTTGCACAGATCAAGAACTCCTATCTCGAACTTCTCAAGTTCTCTCATAATTCACCAGAATTGAGTATATCTTTCTTAAATATAGTTTTAACCAATTTTGCAAGTTCCTGAACAGTTTTATCCACTCTTGCCTTTAACTCCGTTTCATCAGATCCGTAACCATATACTTCCAGTATCAATATTGGCAGATTATTTTCGAAGGATACTGGATGACTCTTGATATAAATATCATTTTTTAATTTTCTTGAGATTTCTTTGGCAACTGGGGCAAGGGAACTTTCCATTATTCCAATAATTCGGTATTCTCTACTAATATAGTGTTTCTCGCCTAAATTCAGTTTTTCTCCAATTATTGGAAGCATGGATCTCATTTCTGCAGGAACGCCTGGAAGCGAAATAATTATTTTTTCATTAAATCTTAGAAACATACCTGGAGCTGATCCCACATTATTTGTGATTGTCTCAGAACCTATTGGCAAGAGAGACATCTTTTTCCGCTCTTCAGTAAACTCCAATCCTCTCTTTTTGTAGGATGCCTCTAATTTTTTGAAATACTCTTGATTGTAACTCAGATTTACTTTGAGACTTTTGGCGATGGAATTAATGGTTATATCATCCATTGTAGGACCAAGTCCTCCTGTAGTTATTATTACATCTGAATTTTTCATCAAGAAAGTCAGTGCAGTATCGATTTCTGACTGAATATCCCTGCAACTCACGTGGTAAATGACGTTTTCCCCTGCTTCGGTGAAAAATTTTGAAATTTCAGTGAAGTTAGTATCAAGAGTTCGTCCTTTAACTACTTCATTCCCAATTGTTGCAATACTGATATTCATTGGCTTCACAGGTTATTGATATATGAAACATAAAACATAAGAATGGACATTCCGATCATTATAAGCATAAAATAGAGCATCTCCCTCTTCCTGTTCTCCATCAATACCAAAAGATCATTTAAAAGAGTGTATTTAACCTTTCTCGATCTAAAGGGAAATTGTATTATCCACACAGTTTTTTCGGAAAATCCATGAAAATCACAGACTAATGTAAAAGAGATTGTTTTAATTTTTCAGTTTTTGTGATCTTATCACATCGAGTAAAGATATAATTTACACAGAAAACCCAGTAAATAGAGGCTAAATTAAGGAAAAAATGCGATAAAAAATATAAATATTAATTAAAAGTTAGTTCCAATTTTGATAGATAACTTAAGACAAAATTTTTAATCCATTTTCATTATAGGGTCTCATCCTAAAAGGGTGCCAAAATAATGAATTTAAGGAGACTCATACTTGATGTGGGGAAAGGAATTAACAGACCAACGTTACTTGAACTAAGTGAAACGATAAGCAAGTCAAAGGGTGTAGAAGGCGTAAACATTATTGTTACAGACATGGATATTGAGACTATGGGAGTTAACATCACCATAGAGGGAAACAACATGGACTACGACTCAATTAGCAAAAACATAGAAGAGATAGGCGCGGTAATCCATTCCATAGATGAAATTGCTGTTGGATCTAAACTGATAGAAAATATAAGGCGCGACGATTGAAAGAAGATCAGGGTTTTGCAATAAGCATAGGTTTAGTAGACGGATTGATAACTTCTCTCGTGATAACATCAGGGGCCATAGTCGGTCATTCCACCATAGGGTTTTATCAATCCTTAAGGATAGCTTTTGGATCTTCTTTTGTTGGGGCAATTAGCTTCTTCATCGCTCAGTTCAGCAAATTAAGCAAGGATGAATACAGGATAGCAAGAGTATTGAAACCCGGTAGCTCTAGCGTCAAAATACACCCCAGCCTGACTGGAAAAAACTTTTTGGATTCCATAGAAGGAGGGAGTGCATCTTTAATTATGGGCTTCCTTGGTGCCTCCATACCGCTCTTTTCTTACTCAATGTTGGGGGAGTCGGCAATAGTTTCACTTTTATGCTCCTATTCCTCATTAGGAGTATTTGGAATATACACTTCAAAAATATCAGGGGGCAAAAGCAGCAGATGGCTCATATCTCTAATATTATTGGGGATTATAATGACATTTTTGGGTTACAACCTAAAGATAGTTTCCTGATTTATGGGAAAATACGAAAAACAGTTTAATCTAGAGGGAATTTACCAGAAGTGAGGGACGGATATTACAAGTAGTTTAGAGCATGAAAGCCACTGAGCTTGCGATGTGGATGAAATGCGAAAGTTTATACCATTATATTGTATACTCTTTTTGTTATATGGAAATAACACAGCCTACTAAGTTCTATAAATCATATGACCATATGATATTCAGTTGTCAGTATCATGTCATCTTTTGTCCGAAATATAGAAGAAAGGTATTGATT